>NZ_JBCGDP010000004.1:0-319384 GCF_038739875.1 Flavobacterium polysaccharolyticum | reverse complement strand
AAATCCCATTAAAAAATTAATCACAAAGGAAAAACGCTTATAAAAGGAAGATTAAAATCCAATTATAAGCGTTTTTTTTATCTAAAAACGAGGTCTATCAAAATTGACGTGGTTTTTCAGTGGCTCTCAGGTGAAGGAATCTATTTTTTTTGGAAAAATTCAATAGGAATGGGCTTTAGCCCATTCATTAATGTTAGTTCAGTTTGGGGCTTTAGCCAAAATCTATGGTAGTTTTGGCTAAAGCCTCTCTGTTTTTTACAATTATTTTCTTTCGCTAAAGCGAAATCCAGAGATTACCAATCAATTTCTTTATGTTCTGAAAACCAAACATTCTCGTCTAGCCCTGATGGGAGCGGCATCCTTGCTTGACGGGGTTCGGCAAGCAAGATATAGCGTACAGCAGGACGACTCGTGTGTTGAGCAGGTTGGTGGTGCTCCTCAAACTAATGTAAAAAAGCATTCTTTTTTTGGGGATAAAAGTTATTTTTACGGCTCAAATGCGCAAGATATGATTTTAAAAACAGCAAGTCTGGCGGATATTCCCGTGATTTGGGATATTTTGCAAGCAGCGATTTCCCAACGCAAAGAAGACGGTAGCACACAGTGGCAAGACGGTTATCCGAATTTGGAAACGGTTACCGACGATTTTGTTAAAGGATATGCCCACGTATTGGTCGAAAATGAGGTGGTGGTAGCTTATGCAGCCATCATTTTTGGCGAGGAACCGACGTACAACGACCTGCAAGGTGAGTGGTTGAGCCATTCGGATTATGTGGTGGTGCATCGTGTGGCTACCGCACCTGAGTACAAAGGAAAGGGAATTGCCACGCTTTTGTTTGAGAAAATTGAAGCGTTGAGTATTTCGAAAAACGTGTTTAGCATTAAAGTAGATACCAATTTCGATAACTTTCCGATGTTGAAAATTCTCGAAAAATTGGACTACACCTATTGCGGTGAGATTGTGGTTCGCGGCGCGCCACGAAAAGCCTTTGAGAAGTTGTTGAAGTAGAATGAAACTACATAAAAAAGTCCAGCAATTGTTTGTGGTTGCTGGACTTTTGGTTTTAATAAGTAGTGATTTTTTTTACCACATAGAAACATAGCACGTATAGTTGTAAAAGAAGTGAATAGACGTTTTACTATTCACATAGACATTCTATGTTTATTTTTAATTGTAAATCATTTTATAGTTGATTTTCTCGGGGGCTAACAAGTGAGCCTGATGACTAAAATCGACTAGAATTTTGAGTTCCTCCAATTCATAGCAATTCAGCAAAATGATGAAGTTGCTTTGCAAGGTTGGGATAGGGATTTTCTTTTCATAAATTGAGTTTTCGTATTCCTTTTCCCAGTACGCACTGTCTATGGAGTTGAGGTACACCCTAAATCGATCAAATTCCACCGCATCAAAGTTGAAGGTCAAATTGTTAAACGAAAGATTGTACAGCGAACTATGCGTACAATAAAATAACAGTCCGTTATTGGTTCTATTTAAAATGTTTAGGGTGCACATCGTTTTTGGTTTTAGCGAATTACAAATGCGTTAATGATTTTGGCTACTTCTTCTTGTGTAGCATCGGGTTTTAAATCGAATAGGATGCTGAATAATGATTTCTTATCTACTTTTTTCTCCAAGTTTAGGTCTTTGTTTTGGCCGTAAACTTTTGCCCATTCGTTGCGTACTTTTGCCCAAAGGTCTTTATTTTTTGCCCACCATTTTTGCGCTAATTGGCATTTTTCGTCAGGCACTTTGGTGTAAATATCCATTCCTTTTTCTTGTGCCAAAAGCACATCCGAACCTCCTTCTGTACGTATCAATTTATCGTTGTCTTGTTCGTGAATCCATCCTTTTGGAGTGATTTCGTGTATGTTTCTTCTTTTCAAAACATTGTAATCGTTGCGTTTTGTATGTTCGCGTCTAGGTAAAGGCGCATCGGTAGTGTTTTTCCAAGACGTCACGCCATCTACTGTGGCCCAAGAAGCAGAGCCTTCGTATCTTGGACTGTCGTCTACTTGGTATACTTTCTGTGTCCATTGGCCTTTTACGGTTTTAAGGTCTAGCTTTTTGTATTTCCAAGTGAGGTCTTTGTGAAACTGCAACAAATCGGTGTTTTCGTAGAGCCAGTCTTGTCGCCAGTGTTTTACAATGTCTTCTTCTTTGTTGCCCGTAATGAGGAGGTGTTGCAAAACCAATTTGTTAGGCGTGTTTTCTACCAATTCTACCCATTCCAAAGCCGTTTCGTGTTTGGTTTTAGAGGGTTTGTAACTAGCGCTATCTTTTGGATAGTCAAAGGTTTCGGTAAAATTGAATTGTACTTCATAACAACCACACATCGCTTGTATGGCCTTGATGTCTTCTTTTTTCTTGGCATTTTGTCCAAAACTTAGTGTCGCACTTAGTGCAAGTACACCTAAGATAAGCATTGATTTTGTTTTCATTTTTTAATTAGTAAGAGTTAAAATTATTGCGGACAAAAATACTATATTAATTTAGAATAAATAAAAATAAAGTATATATTTGCCAAAAAATAATTAAGATTAATTCTAAATAATGAAAATCGAAGTACCGCTTTTTGCTCTCTTTATTTTTTGTCAGGCTGTGCTTGGGCAAGAGAAAGATAGTATTGCATCTAAAGAAAAACTTTCGGAAGTTGTTGTAACTGGGACACGAACCCAACGAATGCTCTCTACGTTGCCATTACCTGTAACAGTAATTACTTCTGAAGCCATTATAAAATCAGGAGTTACAAGGCTAAATGAAATTTTGAATGAACAAACAGGAATCATTTTAATTCCGGATGAGAGTGGTTTCGAGGGTATTCAGATGCAGGGTTTAGATGCAGCTTATACCATGATTTTGATTGATGGTGTTCCGCTTGTGGGAAGAACTTCTGGAGTTTTAGATTTATCGAGGGTTTCTGTTGGAAATATTGAGAGAATTGAGGTTGTAAAAGGTGCTTCGTCAGCTTTGTATGGTTCAGAAGCTATGGGCGGAGTGATTAATGTAATTACAAAAAGACCAGTAAAGGATATGTTTTCAGGTAGTCTCTCTTATCGATATGCAACATTCAATACCAATGATGCTAATGCTAATTTGCTTTGGAAGAAGAAGAAATTTGCAGCTAATTTATTTACGAATTATTATGCAACAGATGGATACGATTTGGATAAAAGTTCATCGTTGAAAAATGTAGAAGGATATTATAATACGACAATTCAACCAAAACTATATTACGATTTTTCAGAAAATCTGAAATTAATAGTAAGTAATCGTTTTTTTAATCAGAAGGCGGATAATGCTGCAGTGATTGATTCCGAAACCTATATTGGTGAAGCAAAAGAAAACGAATGGAATTCGCAGATCAAATTAGAACACAAATGGAATTCTAAAGTATATTCAGAATATGAATTATATACGACCAATTATAAAAATGATTCGTTTTTGAAGGATGAAAACAACGTGCAATTTGAAAATACCTATTACAATCAATGGCTTTTCAGACCAGAATTCAGAACAACTTTTTCAATAAAAAATGACAAATTAACTGCTGGAGTTGGTTTAAATTATGAAACCTTGGACAGAACCTATTTTGAAAGTAATGTGAATTTTAATTCTCAATATGTTTTTGTACAATACGATTACAACCCATCAGGAAAATTGAATATCCTTGCCGGATTTAGGTATGACAATCATAGCGAATATGCTTCGCAGTTCAGTCCGAAACTAGCTGTTAATTATAAGTTTAATAATAATTTTTCTTTGAAATCTTCAGTTGGTTATGGATATAAGGCACCGGATTTCAGACAGTTATTTTTCGATTTCACGAATCCATCCGTTGGGTATACCGTTTTAGGTTACAATGTTGCTGAAGCTCGCTTAAACGAATTTGAAGAGCAAGGTCAGCTTTTGTCCAGAGTGGCAGGAATAAGTTTTGACAAGCCATTAGAGGCTGAAAGTTCTATCAATTTTAATTTTGGAGGTTTTTACAAAAAAAATAAATTAAAGATAGATGTAAATGCTTTCTATAATTTGATAGATAATTTAATTGATACGCAGGTTGTAGCTCAAAAAACCAATGGACAGAATATTTTTAGTTATACCAATTTCGATAAAATATTTACTTATGGTGTAGAATTTAATTCGACTTATAGTTTTACCAAAGAATTTGTTGTGTCGTTAGGTTATCAGTATTTAATGGCAAAAGACAAATCTGTTCTTGATAATTTTGAAGAACACCAATACATACGAAATTCACAATTACAAACAGTTGAAATTAGTAAATCAGATTATTTCGGATTATACAATCGATCGAAACATACAGCTAATATTAAATTCGCTTATACTATTCCGAAAATAAAAACGGATATCAATTTACGAGTTTTCTACCGAAGCAAATACGGAATGTTTGATACCAATAACAATAACATTCTGGACAAATACGACCAATTTGTAAATGACTATTTTTTAACCAATTTGTCAATTTCAAAATACGTAACGGACAAATTATTACTTCAGGCCGGAGCTAATAATTTATTTGATTATACAGATCCTATACAGATACCAAATCTTGCAGGGAGACAGCTTTTTACAAGAATTCAATATAATTTTTAATCAATATTAATTTAAACCCTTTTACCATGAAAACAAAATTTTTAAAACTTTCACTTTTAACATTATTTATTTTTACAGCATCTTGCAGTAGTGATGACGATAATAAAGAAATCCCAGCAGTAGTAACTACAAAAGTTTCTAATCTTGATGCAACATCAACTACAGCATTTACAAAATTTAGTTTTTCTGAAAACAAAGTTGTTACTGGTGATAATTGGGATATTGCTTTTAGTAGTACAACTATTCTTGTAAATGGAGGAACTAAAAAAGCGGATGCTGAGCCAGTCAGAACCGGATCAGGTGCGGTAAGTATTGTATCTGGAACATTTGCTAGTGTGACTACTTTTCCATTAGCAACGACTTTTGTTCAAGATGCAGCTGCCAGCTATGCAATTCCAACTGGTAGTGGTAATGGCTGGTATAATTATAGTAATACTATCATTTCGCCAATTGCTGGAAAAGTATTTGTTGTGAAAACGCATGACGGTAAATATGCAAAATTCGAAATCTTGAGCTACTATAAAGACGCTCCTGCTACACCAGATGCAACATCTGTAGGAAGATATTATACTTTTAATTATGCGTACCAAGCAAATAGTACGACAACTTTTTAATAAAAAAGTAATATTTAAAAGTTGCTAATGTCAATTTTTACCAACTATCAATGAGAAGTTGATACTGACTTAAAGACGAAGTGGTCACACCTATTTTTTATCCTAACTATATGGAAATGATTGTTTTTATGTGGTCAAAGACGCCGCTTCCAACTACTACAAAGTGCGCTTCCTCGCGATGAGCAACGAAGCGGGACTAAGAGGAAATCCTACCTTCGAGTATGCCAAATTAGAGTAAACACAAGCTATAAGTGTTTAAAATTTTAGTTAAGTTTTTTTATTTTTTATTGTTAGTCAAAAGGTTGCTTCGGCGGCCTTTTGTGTTTTGGGATATCGTCTGATAAAGTGATGGAATTGTTTTTTTAGGAGCTAATCCTGCTGTCTGTTACAATCTCCGCCTCGCGTGGCTTTTTGGGCTAGGTCGCAAAGGAGCTTCTTTTAGTCGCTCTTTCCGTCCTGCCCAAAATAGCCACCCGAGCCAGAGGATTTCCACTCCCATCAGGGCTAGGAACGTTAGCGCGATAAAAATCCCATAGAAGGTCACCCTGAGCGCAGTCGAAGGGCAAATTCCAATTTTTATGGGCTCTGCTCCCCTCTTGAAATCGAAGATTCAACGACTCCAATAAATAAATAAAATAGGGAGTTATAGGGGCTGGGGGTGTGTTTTTGTCGAATCCCATCCCAAAAGTGAGTAGACCATTCAAAACAACAAGATAACAACAACAAACCAAAAACTTGCGAAACTTTTGTAATGGAAATTGTATATATTTGAGGAAGTAAAGTCTGACTCTTGTAAGACCTATCTACTAGATGGCAGTAATCTCCAAAATTTACGTCTAAACTAATTCCTTTCCAACGTAAATAAATGAAAATCAAAATGGAAATAGTAATATAATTTATAAATGAGGCTTTTAAAAAATGACAAAAAAAATTACAGAGAATATTCCTTTACTTTCAATTGTTTTTATCTACTTTGGATATTGCAATTTGCATTTTTTTTATAGAGAGTTTAAAATCGAGATTTATAATTATATTTCAAATTCAGAAATATTACTTTCATTTTTGCCAACAATTGTAATAATTGGCGCAAGTTTTGGATTTATAATAATTAACCTAATTATAAACCATAGCCAAAGAGTAAAAGTAGAACAAATCAACTCCGAAAACATAGCAGAAGAAAAAGTTGAAGAACCAAAATTAAAAAAGATTGAATTTTTCAAAGCAAAATTTAAATCTCCAATAGTTATTTGTTTTATTATTTTTCTACTAATATTAATAGTCAAAATTTATTTAGAACAAGGATTAGATTTTAAAAGATATGAATTAAAGGAATATTCATTGGTAACATCATTAATAACACCAATACTTTATTACTTTTTTTTAAGAGAATTTGGAGATGAATTTTTAAAAAAATATTATTTTTTTATTGCTCTTTCAGTAATAGTATTTATCGGAAATCAAATAGGTGATTATAGAAAATGTGAAGCTGAAAAAATTAAGGATGGTATTACAGATATTCAAATTTCATTTTTAATCAACAACAAAGAAATTAAGACAAACAAAAATTTATTGTTAATTGGTCAAACTCAATCTTCTATATTTTTATTTGATAGAATAAGTAAATCAAGTTATGTTTTTAATCGTGAAGAAATTCAAAACTTAAATATTAAATGAAAAGACTACTGCCAACACACGTGGCTGTTGCACAACTAAAAAAGAGACTAAACCTAACTTTTAATCAATTTTTTTAAACAGGTTATGTTCTAAAAATCAGTATATTACATTTTAAATAATTTAACAAACCAGAATTTTAAGAAGGAATTTTAGTTGTGCAACAAGCACACACGCTATAAGCAATTTGGGTATAATGCTTAATGGAAAAATTGGTTTGTATATGGAAGTTTTGCAAACCCGAAAACAAGACTTAATTTAGTGCCAAACCCGCTGTAATAATAGAACTTTAGTAGCAATAATACAAAACAAATGAATAAAAACGATTTTTTGAAGACTCTTGCACAAAAGGGTTACGATATAGGATTTGGAGCAAAAAAAAATTTTTCTTCTTATGATATTATAAATAAACTGCCAAGTTGGGTCGGATTTACTTCTTTAGCAATTGGAATTATTCAAATTGCTTATGAAAACATTCCATTTAATAAAGAATTATCTATTTTGTTAATATTTGTTGGTATTGCTATTATGTATATTGATGTGTTTAAAGATAAAGCTGATGATTATAATAATGAAGGAATAAGATTAACAAGGATTTTCAACTCAACTCGAGACCTATACTTTTTAGCAAAAAGTGATAATAATTTTGACTATCAAAATTATGAAATTAGATATCAAAATCTCCTCAATGATTTCTACAGTAACACCATTAGTAAACAAGTTTTTATGTCTCAATGGTTCGCTCATTATAAGCTTTTTTATGAGATGCAAGTAGAGTGGATTGAAGAGGAATTAAAACTTAAATTTTTTAAGGACAAAGTTCCAAACTCTCTAAAAACAACAATTTTAACCATTTTTATTATTATTCTAATCTGTGTTTTCTATGAATATCGAACAAACATTCAAGGACTTTTCAAATAATCTTACTGTATTAAATCAAGAAAATATTGAAAGTCGTTTTGGAACAATTACAAAAAGATTAAATAAAGATTTTCACGGCATAGAATCAAATACGGATAATGGAATTTATATAGGAAGTTATGGTCGAGATACTGCTATTTCTGGCATAAGCGATTTAGATTTATTATTTGTTTTACCTGATGAATTATATACTAAATACAATAATAGAGAAGGAAATAAGCAAAGTCAATTATTGCAAGATGTAAAAACATCACTTTGCAAAACATATACACAATCGAAAGTTAGAGGCGATGGACAAGTTGTAGTAATAGAATTTACGAATGATTACATCGAAGTATGTCCAGCTTTTCAAGAAAATGATGGAAGTTTTACATATCCAGATTCTAATAATGGTGGAAAATGGAAAAAAACAAATCCTACACCCGAATCTTCTGAAATTATTAATTTCGACAAAGAGTGCAATAATAATCTTATAAACCTATGTAGATTTATGAGAGCTTGGAAAAACAAATCAGGTGTGAAAATTGGTGGACTTTTAATTGACACTTTAATCTATAATTTCTTCATTTCCAATCCTGATTATAGAACTTACACATTCGATAATTACGATATTTTAGTTAGAGATTTTTTTAAATATTTAAAGGACTTGGATGATAACAGGTCATATTGGTATGCTCCAGGAAGTAATCAACACGTTTATAAAAATAATTCTAATTTTAAGTCTAAAGCAAAAAAAGCACTTAAGAATGTAGAAGAGGCGATTGAGAAAAATACAAACAACACTGTCTATGAGATTTGGAGAAGAGTATTTGGCAAATCATTTCCTTATCCTCAAACACTTAAAGAATCGAGTTACAATTATACTGTGTCTGAGGAATATATTGAGGAACGCTATCCTATGAATATAAGTTATATGCTTAGAATTGATTGTCAAGTGACTCAAGCAGGATTTAGGACAGAATTTTTAAGATTAGTAAAGTTTTTGAAAAAAAACAAAGAATTAGTTTTTTTGATTACAGCAACGGATGTCCCAAAACCTTATAAAGTGTTCTGGAAAGTAAAAAACGAAGGAGAAATTGCAAGAAAAAAAGATTGTTTACGTGGACAAATAATTGAAAGTAATCGTGGAACTGACCAAAGAAAAGAAAAATCAAATTTTGAAGGAGCTCATTTTGTTGAATGCTATATAATTAAAGATGGTTTTTGTGTAGCAAGAGACAGAATTGATGTGCCGATTAGTAATGACTAATAATTAAAGTTTACAAGCTAGCACAAACATCACGCTCATACCCACAATCATTAACTAAAACCCAAAAACCTAAAAAAATGTAGCTTGTAGCGTTTTTGTTTCACAGATACATAAGTTAGCAGCAATTATAACCCACAATTCATAATGAAGAAAGCCATCAAAAACTACGGTATTCAATTTTTTAAGGAAATAATCCCAGTCGTTGTGGGAATTTTAATTGCCCTTTTTATAGACAATTGGAATGCTGAACGAAAAGACAAAGCCTATATTGATCAAGTATTTGCAACCATACATAGCGAATTAAAAGAAACGAATGAGGATATTTCCTCCAACATTCCGCTACAAAAATCTTTGGTTGAGGCTTTAGAATCTTATTCAACCAACCAAAAGGTCGCCATTGTAGATATTGTGATGAAGTCCAAAGGGATCTATATCCCCAATATTAGAATCAATGCTTGGAAATCAGTTTCTAGTTCCAAAATTGATTTGATTCAATACGAGAAAGTAACCACGCTATCGAATATCGAAGAACTAAAAACAGCGTTGAATACCAAAACGCAATTTTTAATGAGTTATTTATATTCGAATATGAATGCAACGGATAAAAACACAAAACAGACCTTAAAAATGATTTTGTTGGATATCCTTCAAACCGAAAGAACCATTGAAAGGACTATTAAGCTATTTGGGGAAAAATAATAACTGCTTATAATACCCCTATTTTAGCACCAGAACTTTGGTAGCAAGAAACATACAGAACTAAAATTAGAATTGTAACACATTCTAAAAATAAGCGTCTTTCATTAAAAATATATTATGAAGCCAAAAAATAGTTGCTTACTCGGATTGTCTCTTTTTGTTATAAGTTATATACTATTTTCTCAAGGATCTAGATTAGAATACTTTCAAAAACCAGTAGATTTTGCACATTGGTTTAACTTAGTTGGAGCAATATTGTTGATTTCTTTTAACAAAGTTTTTCCAAAGAATAATCTTAATACGGTAGCGTCTTTTGTAACAACTTTAGGAGTTATTGCTCATATAGGTCTCTGTACAATTGACTTCATAATGTGGAGTTTTGGAAATAACGAAATGGCTAAAACAGCATTAAGCAATCAAATAAGTAATACGCCATCAATTTTATATCCTTTTGTTATTATTGGTCCGTCATTGCTCTTTGTAGGATTGGCTGCTCATGCATTAAACTTCATAAAAACGCACACTATAAGTTCGTTAATGGTAATTATTGGAGCTCCATTAGTCGGTTTTTCATTTTTTATATTAAAAAACGGTAATTTAATGCTTTTAAGCTGTGCAGTTTTTGCTTTAGGCTTAGTTTTGCTTCTTAATGCAAATGAAAACAGAAAAATAGTAAGCGAATAAGTACCAGCACCCAACAGCTACAACGTATGTTGGTAATAGACTTTCCCGAGGTGTCGGGAGGAAAGTTGGTTTTGTATTTGGGATGATTTGATTGGCCAATGTGCCATGGTTCGAATGATAAATTCGAAAAAAAAGATTACTTTAGTTCCAAGTGCACTCTAGTTCTAGAACGTTACCTAAAAGCTTTTAAAAAAAATCAAATGTCAATCGAAAACATACCTGAAATCTATATCAACAATACAAAAGAGAGTCCAGAATTATTTGTCTATGATTTCAAAATGACCAGTGATGTAGTAAAAAGTAAGGTGATTTTAGGGATGAATATGTTTAGTTTTTTACAAGTTGGGATAAAGCAAGTGCATTTTGCTGGAACATCAGTAGTTGTAAATAAAGATCAGTCCTTATTGCTAAAAAAAGGAAATTGGCTTTGGACAGAATTACTTGATACAGAAACCATTTATTACTGCAAACTCTTCTTCTTTTCTGAAAACAAACTAAAAGAATTTTTAGAAAAACATACTACCAAAAAACAAATCATAAAACATGAAATACCCTATTTTATAATTAAAAATGATGCTTACATTATTTCATATTTAAATTCATTATCCACAATTAGTGAAGTTCCATCGGTTTTTAGGGAGCGTTTGCTTTCTGTTAAATTTGAAGAGTTGTTGCTTTACCTTCTGCAAAAATATGGAAGAAAATTTGAATTGTATCTGGATTCTCTTGTAAGAGAAGAATCCTCCACTTTTAAAAAGGTTTTAGAAAGCAAAATCAATGCTAATCTAAAATTAGAAGAAATAGCGTTTTTATGCCATATGAGTTTGTCTACCTTTAAACGTCATTTCATTAAAGAATATAAAACATCTCCAGGAAAATGGCTTCAAGATATGCGCCTTCAAAAAGCAAAAGAAATACTGGAGCAAGGCCATTTAAAACCATCAGACATTTATCTCGATTACGGTTATCATAACCTTTCCAACTTTAGTATAGCCTTTAAAAATAAATTTGGCTGTAATCCTAGCGAAATTTAATCTTAATTCACGGGCTATAATTCCATTGTAAGTTTGACCTTTTTTCATAAGTTAATGAGCTTTTTTAGTAATGCATTACTTTAACCCAAAAATTAAATTTGCATTGCTTATAACAAATTTAAAAAAGAGAAAAATGAATATTACATTAGAACAAGCCGAAAAAGTAATCCTAGCGGCAAAACAAAAATCGGTAGCAATTGACACTAAAATGAATATTGCTGTTGTAGATGCAGGAGCTAATTTGGTTGCATTTGGCAGAATGGATGGCGCTTGGTTAGGCTCATTAGACATTTCTATTAAAAAAGCCAAAACCGCTCGTTTTTTTGATATGAATACTGGAGTTATTGGAGAATTATCTCAACCAGGTCAGCCTTTATTTAATATTGAACACTCAAATAATGGTTTGATTACTTTTCCAGGAGGTGTGCCTATTAAAAATGCTTCAGGAGAAATTATTGGAGCAATTGGAGTAAGTGGTAGCTCTGTTGAAAACGACCATATCGTTGCAGAATTTGGAGCTTCTTCCATATAAATCTTCAACTAAATTAATCAAAAGAGGGTAATTAAAACTAATTATCCTCTTTTCATTTGTATCCAAATAGGAAACTATACTTTTTGTCTACGCGCCTTGGAATAAATTTACTGTCTTTTATTTAATCCAAAGTAAAGGTGAAAGCCGCCGACTTCCCATCATTTTAGTTTTGTAATCCATATAAGTGCCAATTTTTTTCGTCTTCATCGTTATTCTCTGCGCTTTTAATCATTCAATGTACCATTCTAAATTCTAAATACCTTCCTGTAAAAAATTGGAAGACTTTTATTAGATTTACATAGTACAAGAACTTTTAAAAAAACACGAAGTCTTGAGGCCTCTTGAGCAGACTAACGTAATTAGAACATAACAGAAATCGACTGGAATTATAATTTTAATACAACATAACAATGAGTAGAAGCTTAAGGTCACTATTTGTAATTTATGACATTCCAGATTGGTTTTTAATCATTTGTATTTTAATTTCTTTGCCTATTTTGGCTTGTCCCCTTGTTTTTTATTTTTCACTATTTATTTTTGATTCTCCAAAATCAGGCGGATTAGAATTTTTATACTTTCTGCTAATTAATTCTTATTCAATTATATTACTTGCAAATGCGCTCTTAAGTTTTCATTTTTATAGAAAATCAAAAGTGATAGGAATACTAATTCTTTTATTTCCGCTGCTTCTATATTTGCTGTTTGGATACTATTTTATGAATATCTAAAAATGAATTTTTATTAACTAAAACGGATTAAGACAATTTACTCACTAGAAAGTTCTTATTGTATTCAGATGTTTAATAATAACCGAAAAATAAATCTTACTTTAGTACCAAACCAGCTGTAGTACCATAACAATATAATCCCCAAAACAACTAAAATGAAGAAAATAATTATCCTTTTTTTGCTTTTAACATTCATTAGTTGTGGAAGTTATACGATGAGTACATTTTATGTTAAAAACACTTCGGATAAACAAGTTAATTTTAATGCTACAGTTGTAAAATATAGCCAAATGGGACCATTTTTATTAAATGTTCCTTTTGTAATTAAACCGAACGACAGTGTTTTAGCGAGAAAAGTAAAAATGAGAAGTGATTTAAGTCCAGAAAATTGGTTTGAAAAATTTGAAATCTTTCCAACAGACAGTTTAGCGTATAACGACCCAAAACAATCTCAAAACTGGATAAAAACTATTGGAAAAGATGGAAATCCAATCTATACGTTTAAAATTGTAAAGACAGTCAAATGAAAATAGTAAACATTTTAGTTTTATCTCTGTTCACAACTTTTGCATTTAGCCAAGAAATCGATGATTACACAAACAGGCTTAAAGCAATAAATAATCAAACAATTACATTTTATAATGTTGATGGAGTTGATTTTTCAAGTCAAACTTTTAGTAATGAATTTTCGGAAAAAGGACTTAAAAAACTTTATAGAAAATATTCGATAAAAGATAGCGACCTAAAAATTAAAGACGAGAATTTAACTCAAAATAATATTTACATCACAAAATCGGAAAGTATTACTGAAAATATTAATCAAATAAGTTCTTATTATTTTCTAGAGAATAAAGACAAAACAGTTTCCGTTTTTTGGTTTGGTTATTATAATAAACTTAACAAAGAATTTGAACGGAAGTATATAAATCGAATTTTAAACCACGAGATTCCCAGTGAAGTTTATGAATCAATGACAATCGATAGCATCGATTTTGCGGGAAGAAAAATAAAATTAGGGAGTAATTGTAATTGGACTAATATTAATACTGTTCAATGTCCATATTATGGGGAAATGAATTGGTCTGTTCATAAAACCATTGAGAGTGCAAAAAATGCAATCAATAATCAGTTTACAGTAACAAAGAGTCTAAAAGGTGGAAAAGTTATTTCAGAGGAAGAGGTTGATGTGATATTTGAAGGAACTGAAACTAAAGCAAAAAAAGTAATTTATGATTTTACTGGTCCCAAATCATTACTTGTTGGAATGTCAGGGGGAAAAACATTAACCATATATTATGTTGCTTGTAAAGTAAGAGAAAATTATCTAAGTTGTTGTATGAGTTTTTGGAATAATGACACGTTAACAGAGAATGGATTAGCGCCATTATTGGAAAAAATAATGCAACTGAAAAAATAATTACATCTGCGAACAATCACAACGGATTTAGGAAATTGGCTAATTTAGTTTCAAATCCGCTGTAGTAGCAGAATTTTACTACCAAGCTTTAAACCTATGAAGATTCCAACAACACCCGATAATTTTCAAAATGAATTTTATTCATCAATAGACTTAATGGATAAAGTTGGAGATTTAAGAATCCGACAGTTTGTTAACATATTAGATAAAGTTAATGATGAAATTATTATAAGCGGAGTAATTAAAATATTCCAAAACACAAAAAGACCAAATACGGAATATGTTGACCAAAAAAACGCAGGAAAAATATTGTACAGAATTAAACCTAAAACTGAGATTGATTTAATACTCATTCTAAAAGCTACTATCGAAAATTGGAACAAAAGTGTTGAAGAATTGCCTTTTTGGTTAAAAGAAAATTATGGAATTACATTACTCAAAAACAAGCTTGCTGAATTTGAAAATCAAAACCTAAATGATACAGAATTTGAAAAATTAAAAACAATGAAATGGTGGCTGCAAATATAAATGCAAATAAAAGCCCGTAAGTAACGGCTCCAACGGATTTAGGTATTTGTCTTACTAGAAAGTTGTTTTGTATTTGGGATGATTTGATTGGTCAATGTGCTATGGTCCGAATGATAAATTCGAAAAAAAGGATTACTTTAGTATTAAAAACACTTTATTACCAGGATGTTATGGGGTTGTAGAACCATACTGAATAATCAAACAAGCGAAGATGAAACGAATTGATTCCATTGATATCGTAAGAGGCGTAGTGATGATAATTATGGCATTAGACCATGTTAGAGATTTAATGCACATAGATTCAATTACACAGAACCCAACTGATTTTGCAACCACTACACCCATACTGTTTTTCACAAGATGGATCACTCATTTATGTGCCCCGATTTTTGTTTTTTTGGCAGGGACATCAGCCTATATGTCGTTAAAAAACAACAATAACTTATCAGAAACGAGACGAAATCTACTTAAAAGAGGTTTATTCTTAATTTTTCTTGAATTTACGGTTGTCAATTTTGCGATATTTTTTGATGTTGGTTTTCACACACTATTATTTGAAGTGATTGCTAGTATAGGTTTTGGATTTATTATTTTGGGTTTATTACTAAAATTATCCGCAAAGCAATTAGCTAGTATAGGATTATTGATACTATTTTGCCACAACCTTACACCACTTATTCCGTTTGAGGAAGGATCAATACTAAAAGTTATACTAACACCTTTTTTCAGTCCAGTTGCCCTACCTCTTTTTGCAGGAAAAACATTTGTAATGGGGTATCCTCCAATTCCGTGGTTAGGAATCATGCTGATTGGATTTGCTTGTGGTCTCTATTTTGAAAGGACACAAGAAAAAAGGGAAAGAATATTTATCAAAATTGGATTAGGTGCATTGGCATTATTTACAGTGTTACGTCTTATAAATATTTATGGCGATGGATTGCCATGGACATCACAAAAAAATGCACTATTCACTTTTATGTCCTTTATGAACATTAGCAAATATCCACCATCACTTCTGTTTTGTTTAGTTACCCTAGGCATCATGTTTTTATTGCTTGCCTTTTCAGAACGATTGAGTGCTGGGTTTAAAAGCATACTTTCTGTTTATGGAAAAGTGCCATTGTTTTATTTTATAGTACATTTTTATCTGATTCATTTTATCACACTCTTGATTTTGAGGATTCAAGGAATTTCTTTTTCTCAATTTGAATTTGCGACAGGAACTTTTGGGAGACCAAAGGGTATAGAAAGTGGATTACCGCTTTGGGGCGTTTATTTAATTTGGTTAGCCGTTGTTGTGATACTTTATAAACCCTGTCTCTGGTATGGACGATACAAGGCAACCCATAAAAATAAATGGTTAAAGTACATTTGACAAAAACAAGAAAAACAACGCGCCGTTACAGTGAAGTTAAGTAATAGAACGTTTTGTATTTAGGAGATTTTGTAAATCTGAAGATAAGGCTTACTTTAGTTCCAAACTTGCTGTAGTACAACAACACTAGAGCTTCAGTCAAAATTAGAAAAAATGATATTCAAAGGACATTTTGCCAAGCTTTTAGCGCCTTTAGATTTCCATAAATTAACGATTTACTCAAAATCTGATGAGGAAAAAGAAATTAGAAAAGAATATTTTTATAAAGACTATAAAGTTCATAAAATTATTGATTATAGAAATGGTATAATTTCTGAATATGAATATATTGACATTAATAATTTTAATGTCAAATTTTTTCTATTTGAAAACTCACCAAGTGAAAAAAGATTTGATTCAATTAAAGAATTCATCTATTTTGAAAATAAAAAAATAAGAGAAGTCCTTATTAATATTGAAAATAAAAAAGAAGTGAAAATTTATACCGGTGAATTTGAGTATTCAAATGATGATTTGTCATTTGAACGCTACATTTATGAAAATGGAGATGAATATAGAATAAAACACGAGTGGAACAAAACTAAATCTGTCAATAAAATTACACATCTTGATGAGCCAGACAAGGTTAAATACACCTTTGATATGAATGGATATTTAATTGAAACTTTATATTTTAAATATGAAGGAAGTGTTAAAAAAACGCTTTATGAATATAAGGACAATAAACTTTTTAAGTTAATTGAGTTTCCACATCTTGAATACAAGAAAACACTTCTCGGAAAAATTAAAATTATTACTGAAGCACAGTTTGTGGACGAAACAGAGAGTTATTATTTTGAAAATGGCTTACTTGAAAAAGAAATAATAAAAGATTATGAAACCAAAGAAATAGTAAGAACAGTATATTACGAATATGAATAATAACTTTTGTGATATAGGTTTTCGGTATTGTAGATTTGAGTTTAATTTAAAGTTGGTCTTGTATTTGAGTTCCATAGTATCAGGATTTGCAAACCGATAGTGCGGTTTTACTTCGTTATTTCACTATCACAAGACTTAAAAATTTGAGAATATTTCTTGCTTTAATCTCAAACCTGTTTTAGTACTAGTACGATTACATCATTTAAACAAAACAGAAAACAAACAAAATATGAAAGTGCCTTTTTATCTTTTTTTAGCTATTGCTTTGCATTCTTTCGCTCAAGTAAAAGTGATCAACGGTGAAATAAAGGATGTAGAAAATAAAGCTGCCTTACACTATGCGAATATTGGAATTGCGAATAAAAATACGGGAACGGTATCAAATTCAGAGGGGAAATTTTCTTTAAAAATGGATGAAAGTGTGAATGAAAATGATGTAGTCACCTTTTCTTATGTGGGTTATCAATCAAAAACAGTAGCCGTATCAAAACTTACGCTTCCGAATAACATAATTGAATTAACGTCTTTGAAGAATCAATTAGATGAAGTGGTAGTCAAATTTGTAAAACCAAAGCCTAAAGTATTGGGAAGAAATTCGAAAGGTCTTGGACTAATGCATACTAATTTTTATACCTATTACGAAAAAGAGGTTGACGACCGATTGAGTAAAGAAGTTGGAATGAAGTTTACACTAAAGAAAGATTGCAAAATAAATGATTTGAATTTTAACATCACTTCAAATGAATTTAGTTCCCTAAAATTTAGGCTGCATTTTTATAAAATTGAAAATGGATTGCCATCAAATCGTATTGTAGAAAAAGATATCGTTTTTGAAATCAAAGATGAGTTTAAGGGTTGGTTTAAGGTAGACTTGAAGCCGTATGAAATATATTTGGATAAAGAAACAGCAGATGTAGCAGTTACCATTCAATGGGTGGAAAGCAAAAAGGCAAATGAGAAAAGCAAATACTTTGGCATTTCAACAGCAAAGTCAATAACTGAAACCAGTTTTTACAGAGAAAAAGCAATGGATAGTTGGAGTAAAAGTGGACAAAGTATGAGTTTTTACCTCAATGCAATGTGTAGATAAAAAAAGAACTTTTATCAACTAAAATAGATGAAGGCAATTGGTTGGCTAGAAAGTTGGTTTTATTTGTAAGTTTTGCCAAATTTGATGTCAGGATTAGATTAATGTAAAAAGCCTGAATTACTATATTTTTGGGCTAAGTATTTGACCAAAATTAAAGAATGATAAAAATGAAAAAATGTGTTTTAACAATATTCTTATTTGGTTTTAGCCTACTTTGGGCTCAAAAATCAAAGTCTTTAAAAAATCAAAAAATAATATTTGATGAGGCACAAAAATCTACTGCTAAACTAGATTATGCAAGTGCAATTGGTTTTTATACTTATGCTTATAATCTAAATCCAAAAAATGATTTAGGTAAAAAAGCTAAAATTAAATCCGATTCTTTAAAAGCTTTGCCGAGAAAAAAGTATGTAGAAAGTATCATAGGTAAATGGAAACTTAACAGATTCGGCTCAAATTGGGGAATGGAAAACTATAAAGATTCAATTAATAATCAAATATTAGTTATTGAACGTAACAAATTTATCTTCTTTGAGCAAAATATTGTAACTAAGGAATTGAAATTATTAAAATCGGAAGATTTAAAATTTTTAACTTCTTTAGATGATGAGAATTACACCAATGAATTTTTATTTTCTGACAATCAAATTTGGTGGTTTGGAATGGCAAAAAATAGTTCTGAATTACTACAATTTAAAACAGGAGAAAAAACAATAAATGGTAGAACAGAACTTTATTGTGGTAATTCTGAATTGTATTACACAAAAATAGAAGACTAAAAACCGATAACTCAGACTCACAATCCGTGCCTACTCGAATAAGCGACTAGAATAATTCCCTAAACCTCGGATTGATAATTTATCAACGCGTTTTTTTGTGTTCTGAAAACGAAACGTTCTCACTTAGTCCCGATGGGAGCGGCATCTTTGTTTGCTTCCTTTTTTATGGGACCAAGCGGATAGTAGGTTAGTAGAGAAATGAAATTATTTATTTGTTGTTTTCACGTGAATGAAGTTCGGACTTAATTTTCTTCAATGTGACTGCATTGAAAATTAATAAAGGGATAAAGGTAAAAGGAATTACTATAAATACAAGAAAGCTTGGTTTTTGAAAGGTGAGCCATATGCCTAAAACCAGAAGAACTAGCAGCATACCAGACAGTACGCCTATTATTGTTTTTATGGTTTTCTGTTGTTTGATTAGTTCTTCAATACTTAATTCACTTAGATTTTTACTCTTCATTTTGCTATTTAGTTTTTAATTAGTTCGAGATTTTTTATGGTACCAATAGGTGCAATTTTTACATTTTGATTTCCTTTTGTAAGGTAAAAATAGTACATACTGTTTGTTTCAATTAAATAAACATTTTCTGAATTGCCATCGCCGAAAGTCATTTTGGTATTGTATTCAAGTTTGTTGTTGGCTATTCTTTCAGCAATTTTTTCTCCCATCCCAAGTCCAATTCCAAGAAAAAAACAGAGTAAAGTGGTTAAAAAAAACACGATAACCAGATTGGAAAAAAAAGTTCTGGTTTCAGTTTCATTTAAATTTGGTTTGTTTTTTAAAATACTTTTTTGAATCCAATTTTTATGGCTTCTTTTGGATAAGTAGTTAGGGATAGTAAACAAAATGGCTGAAATAACAACTAATGCGAGTAGCAAAATAGGATGTGACGTTAAAATAGCTATTGGACTAACAAGGATATCTGTAATGGATGAATAATTTAAAATGTTTATTCCGATTTGGTTAAAAAATAGACTTTCTTGAAGTAAACCCATTAGTATTAAGTACAGATAACCGAATGAAATAAATTTTTGTAGTTCCTCTAATGTCTTCATAAATTGTGTTTTGTTTCAAAAATAATCAAAATTGTAAAACGTAAGAAAGAAAAGTTTTATGTTTTTGTGTGAAGTGCCTATCACGATAGCGCAGATTTGCAATCCTTGTCTAATCTAATAAACGACTAGAATAATTCCCTAAACCTCGGATTGATAAATTATCAACGCGTTTTTTTTCGTATTCTGAAAACCAAACGTTCTCGCTTAGCCCCGATGGGAGCGGCATCCTTGCTTGCCGGGGTTCGGCAAGCAAGATATAGCGTACAGCGGGACGACTCGTGTGGGAAAGTTGGTATGGCTGCTTCTAAAAATCAATACCATTATTTTAGTTGAAAACGTCAATAAAATAGCCTTTGGGCGCTTGCTGTGAATTGCGGTTATTTTCCTTATTTTTGGCGTATGACTTCAGAGACTACGGTGCAATACGATTATATTTTTACTGGGGCGGGCTTGGCGGCTTTGATGACGGCGTACAAAATGGTGTCGTCTCCTGCTTTCCAAGACCAAACCCTTTTGTTACTCGACGAAGATGCCAAAAAGGCGAATGATCGTACTTGGTGTTTTTGGAGTACATCGCCCAGTATTTGGGATAGCGCCGTGGCGAAACATTGGGATGTGGCTTGGTTTGCTTCGGAAGCGTACAGTCGTGATTTGCCTTTGCAGCCGTATCGCTATCAAATGATTCGTGGGATTGATTTTTACCAGCAAGTGTTCGCCTTGTTGCAGCAACATCCGAAGGTGACTTTTATACAGGAAAAAGTAACCGACATAGAAGAAACCGAACAGCAAATTTTTGTAAAAACCACGGAAGCGGTTTATTTCGGAAAGCGCGTGTTGAACAGTATTTACAATCCTGCTTTGGTGGCGCGTCAAAACGAATATCCTGTGCTGCAACAGCATTTTGTAGGGTGGTTTGTGCAAACGAAAGAGAAAGTTTTTACGGCAGAGAAACCTACATTTATGGATTTTTCGGTGGCGCAAAGAGGAAATACGCGTTTTATGTATGTGCTGCCTACTTCGGCTACCGAGGCTTTGGTAGAATATACGCTTTTTTCAGCCACGCTCTTACCCAAAGCAGAATACGAAACCGCCATCAAAGACTACTTACAGCAACTCGGAGTGACGAGTTATACAATTCAAGAAAAAGAGCAGGGGAGCATTCCAATGACTTGTTATCCGTTTTGGAAAGCAAATACGAAGAATGTCCTCAACATCGGTACGGCTGGAGGTTGGACCAAAGCCAGTACAGGCTATACTTTTAGAAATTCGGACAAAAAATCGGATGCGTTAGTAAGCTTTTTACAACGAGATCTGCCCTTTACCGCCTTGGGAAAAAGAACTAAATTTTGGTGGTACGATTTGTTGTTGTTGGATATTCTGGATCGCACGAACGAATTGGGAAGTGTCATTTTTTCAAAGCTGTTCCAAAAAGGAAAACCCAATTTGATTTTTAAATTTTTAGATGAAGAGACTTCTTTTTTCGAGGACTTACAAGTAATCTGGAAATGCCCCAAAGTGCCTTTTCTTAAGGCGTTGGTGAGGGTTGTTTTTCGATTAAAATAGTTTTTTACTACAAGAGTTTAATTTTAAACATATAAGACATATGAGTTTTGATTAAATTGCAGGTGTTTTTGAACCATATAAGGAATGTAAGGGCATATAAGGTTTAGGCTAAAAGCAAAGAATTCTTGTGATTTATGGTGAAAGTACAAGGGATTAATTTTAAACATATAAGACATATAAGTTTTGATTAAATTGCAGGTGTTTTTGAACCATATAAGGAATGTAAGGGCATATAAGGTTTAGGCTAAAAGCAAAGAATTCTTGTGATTTAACAGTGAAGACACACAAGGTTTTAATCTGTGAAAATTTGTGTAATCAGTGTCTTTTTTTACCGCAAAGGACGCAAGGGTTTACGCAAGGGACGCAAAGATTTAATTCGTGACCATTCGTGAAATTTGTGTTTTTTCTCTCAAGGGCGCAAAGTTTTAATTTTATTTTAATTTGTGTCAATTCGTGAAATTCGTGTTTCTTTCTTTACATTTGCAACAGATGACAAACAAAGCTTTCATATCTAGAATCTTTTTGCTGATTTTGTTGGCGACTATGGTTTTTCAAACCAAGCACAGTTATGCCCATTTGATAGAGCAGCTAGAAGCTCCGATTTGTCATCACGAAAACACGACTTCAAAAAAACAAATCACACACGCGCACCATTATGCGCAACCTTGTTCGGTTTGTGCTTATTCTGTTAACAGTTTCTTGCCACCTTCTTCCTTTTTTTGGGAAAATAGCGAGGCTGTAACTTATAGTAAAACGACTAAGTTTTATCTATCTTCAACCTTTACTTTCTATTCAGGAAGTTTATTTGCGTTACGGGCACCGCCTGTAGTATAGCTTTTTTAAGGAAGTGAACGGATCTTTTGGTAGTCTATAATTTGTGATTAAAGAACATTTTGTAGTCAATTCAATAGCGTTTACCTCACTTCAATACGTCATTTTCGAGACTCGGGAATGACAATAATCCTATTTTAATTTTTTTTGAATATCAAAATGCGAGCAAAAAGCTATAGTGTTTTCGTGTTCTTTTGGTTTACGGCTTTGGTTTTTTCACAAAACAAACTAAGCGGTACCATTACTACTGAATCGAAAAAAAAACTTGAAGGTTGTCACGTACACATTGGAAATAAAACGGTAAACACCAACAAAAATGGGTTTTACGAAATCAAAGACTTGCCTTCTGGTACGTTGAAGGTTTCGTTGTCCTATGTGGGTTATCAAACTATTGACACGGTGATTACATTGACATCGGATAGGGAATTGAATTTTGTTATGAAGCAAAATACAGAGGCTTTGTATGAAGTTTTGGTGAAACAAAAAAATACAACACCTAATCAGTCGGTGCTGGAACAAAAAGTAAAAGCAGCCACTATTGAGAAGTTTAGTAATCAGTCCTTGGGCGATGTTTTGCAAGAAGTAGCTGGAGTTTCAGGTTTAAAGACAGGAAGCACAGTGGTCAAACCTATTGTAAACGGAATGTTTGGAAGCCGAGTGCCTATCATCAATAACAACGTCCGTATGCAAGACCAAGAATGGGGAACAGAACACGCTCCCAATTTTGACATCAATGCAGCGGGAAAAATAACGGTGATTAAAGGCGCTTCGGGATTGCAATACGGTGGTGACGCTGTGGGAGGTTTGGTGATTTTAGAACCGATTCAAGTCCGAAAAGACACTTTATTTGGAAGAACGATGCTCAATTTGGCTTCCAACGGAAGAGGTGGGTCGGTCACTACAAGTTTACACAAAGGAAATAATTTAGGCTGGAGTTGGAACGTACTCGGCACCTTTAAATATATGGGAGATCGTGAAGCACCCGATTATGTTTTGTCGAATACAGGCAACCGCGAATCAAATTTTACGGGCGATGTAAAGTATACTGGAAAACACTATTTCCTGTCAGGATTTTATAGTTACTACAACGCCACTATTGGAATTTTGAGCGCTTCGCATACGGGAAGTATCAATGATTTGTATAACTCAATCAATAACCAAAAACCTTCGGTAATCAAGGATTTTACCTATACTATCGACAATCCAAAACAAGAGGTGCAACACCATTTGGCAAAGTTGAATTATCAGTACTATTTTGATGAGACGGCTTCTCTTTCTTCGCAATATTCTTTTCAATTCAATAAGCGATTGGAATTTGATGTAAGAAGAGGTTCCTTCAATAAACTAGCGGCTTTGGATTTGGAATTGTCAACGCACAATTTGAACGTAGATTTCAAGAAAACCTACCACGATTGGCATTTGAAATCTGGAGTAAATGCCGGTTTCCAAAATAATTTTGCCAGTGCTGCCACGGGTATTCGTCCGTTGATTCCCAATTATGAAAAGTTAGATGCTGGAGTTTATGGAATAGCGAGTGTTTCTTTATCAGACGGTTTGGTTCTAGATGGTGGTTTGCGCTATGACTTTTCAAAGGTAGATGCCAAAAAGTTTTATTTCAAAAGTAGATGGGACGAAAGAGGCTATGATGTTCTTTTTCCACAATTTGTGGTAAGAGAGGAGGGTGACCAAATTTTGGTGTACCCTAGTTTTACTTTCCATAACCTATCGGCTAGTCTTGGTTTTAGAAAGACGTTTGACAAGCAATGGGATTGGTATGCCAATATTAGTTTGGCGACGCGAAATCCTAATCCATCGGAATTTTTCAGCGATGGATTGCATCACTCTACAGGAATCATTGAATTGGGAGATTTAGCATTGAAAAAAGAACAATCGCTAAAATTGTCTACTACAGTGCAAAAGGCATGGGATATCTTTTCTTTCGAAATCAATCCCTACATTCATGCGGTACAAAACTATATGTTCCTTCGTCCTGTTGGTGCTGAAACGACCATTCGAGGGGCTTTCCCAGTTTGGGAATACCAACAAACCAAAGCGCTTTTGGGTGGAGTTGATGTGCAAACCAATTGGACTATTTCTTCTCAATGGCAACATCGTTTTACTATGGCTTACATCAAAGGGAATGATCTAGACAATGACGAACCGTTGATTGATATGCCTCCTTTTCATTTTACCAATACCATCGAATTCAAGAAAAAAGAATGGCATGAGTTATTGCTGGAGTTGAAGAGTGAGGTTGTGATGAGACAACAGTCGTTTCCTAATAACAATTTCGACATTAACTTAGTGGGTAGCGACGGGAATTTAACCCCAGCTTTATTAGATATTAGTACGCCGCCACCAGGGTATCATTTGCTTCATTTTTATAGTGAAATGAAATTCAATACGTTTTACAAAACCACGACTACACTTGGGTTTTCTGTTCAAAATATATTCAATACAAATTATAGGGATTATCTCAACCGCCAACGCTTCTTCGCAGATGAAGTAGGGCGCAATTTTCAAATACAAATCAAATTTAATTACTAACTCAAACTTAATTTAAATCCAATGAAAAATTCAAAAATTTTAGCTTTAGCCTTACTTACGGTATTTTCTTTTTCTTCTTGTAACAATGATGATCCAGAAGCGGTAAATGAAGAAGAAGTAATTACTACAGTTACCACTACACTTACTGCAGGTAGTTCAGTGATCACTTTAACCTCAAGAGACTTAGATGGCGATGGCCCTAATGCACCAGTAATTACTCCAGTTGTTGGAGAATTAAAAGCAAACACTACTTACACAGGGACGACCACTTTTTCGAACGAAACTGTTAAACCTGCCGAAGACATTACTGAAGAGGTGAAAGAAGAAGGAGTAGATCATCAATTGTTTTATCAAGCGCCAGCGGCAGTTGGAACTTTCACTTATGGCGATACTGATAAAAATGGAAAACCAATTGGTTTGACTTTTACCTTGAAAACTGGAGCAACAGCTACTACAGGTAATATTACCGTAGTTTTGAGACACCTACCAGCTAAAAGTGCTTCAGGTGTGGCTTCAGGAGATATTACTAATGCAGGTGGAGCAACGGATGCTTCAGTTACTTTCCCAGTTAAGGTAGTGAACTAATCATTTGCTCTTACATAATGTTATAAAGCGTTGCTTCTGGCAACGCTTTTTTTTTTGGAGTTAGTCAAAAGGATAGGGGTTAAAAATCCATCGTTTGCGTTAGTAAGTTTCCTCTATTACTGTGTTTTTAGCAGTTTTTTGAGTTTGAAAAAGCGGTAAATTTGGGGGACAATAAAAAATAAATTTGTTATGGAAGTTATAAATAAACCCAATAAATATGAATTGGGCGAAATGCTCTTAGAAATCGGTTCGATACTGATGGTTTCTGGAGCCAATACAGAAAGAATCAAAGTAACTATTGATAGAATAGCTGGAGCTTTTGGTTGTGATTCAGAATTAATGATAACCAATCACGCTTTGATGATTACTTTGGTGTATCAAAACAAAAATAAAACGTTTACCAATGTCAAATGGGTACCCAATATGCATTTAAATTTTAATTTGATTTCTGAAATCAGTATCATGAGTTGGAAAATTGTTTTAGAAGGATGGAGCGTAGAACGTATCAATCAAGAAATAGCCCTTTTGAACAGAAAACCATTATATCCAAGAATTTTGGTGCTTACTATGGTGGCTCTTGCTGGCGCTTCTTTCTGTAGGTTATTGGGTGGAGATCTTGTAGAAATGCTTGCTTGTTTTGTAGCTTCATTTGCTGGTCTTTTTGTCAGACAAGAGGCTATGAAAATGAAATTTAATTTTTATTTGTGTGTCTTTTTTGCTTCGGCTACAGCGGCTTTAGTTTCGGGATTTTATTTTTTCTTTAATCCTACACTTACTTACATTCATGCTTTTTCCACTTCGGTTCTGTTTCTCATTCCTGGTGTTCCAATGATGAATTCTTTTTCGGACTTGATAGATGGGAATATCTTAAACGGAATTACTCGCGGTGTGAATGTTTTAATCATTGCATTTGCTATCGCTCTTGGGCTTTTAATGGGATTGTTAATTTATAACTTCTAAATCATGGATGTCGTATTATTTTTAGAAAAAGGTATTTGGTTGGGAATTGCAGCCATGGGATTTGCTATTTTGTTCAACGTGCCTAGACGCGCTTTGCTTTCTATTTTTATCATTGGAGCCCTAGGAGGATTGACTAAATTTTTGATGATAGAATACAAAATCGGAATTGTTTTAGCGGTGCTTTGTGGCGCTTCGGTAATTGGTTTTTTGAGTGTTTTTGCAGCACACAGACGAAACTGCCCACCCATTACATTTGCAATACCTGCAGTAATTCCTATGATTCCAGGACTGTTTGCCTACAAAGCCATGATTGGGATTATAGAATTAACCTCTGAGAAAGATCCCATAGCGTATTCAAAAATTTTCTTTGAAGCGGTTAACAATGGGTTGACCACCTTTTTTGTATTGGTGGTACTTGCAACGGGCGTAGCAATTCCTTTATTGATTACAAGAAAAAACACCGTAAAGAGAATTCAAACCGAGGAGTAATTGCAGTCCTATTTTGGAATAAAAAAGAAGGATGAAGTCCTAAACTTTTACTAAAAGAGTAGCTTTTTTCTGCTGATTTACTTAAATTTACTACATAACTCAAAAAAATTGTAACGATGAAAGTACAAATCAACACCGACAAAAACATCGAAGGACACGAGAGAGTAGAAGCTTATTTTTCTGGTGAATTAGAAAAATCATTAGCTCGTTTTGAAGATAAAATTACCCGAATTGAAGTGCATTTTGGTGATGAAAACGGTAATAAATCGGGAGTAGACGATAAACGTTGCTTGATAGAAGTGCGTGCGGCTAATAGTCAACCCATTGCGGTTACAGAACATGCTAGCAGTATTGAAAAAGCATTTCATGGAGCACTAGATAAAATCAAACGCACCCTAACTTCTACTTTTGAAAAGCAAAAAGCATACTAATAAATCTTTGGCTTAGAGCTGGTTCCAAATAAAAGGGCAATGTCGTTTAGCATTGCCCTTTTTTATGTAAAATAAAATAGGTTTTTAGAATGTAAATGAAGCACCCAATTGAATGACTTGGTTTTTAGCATCACTGTCTTTGATTACTTCTTTAAAACTGCCAATATATCTCCCGTTGATAGCTAGCCCAAAAGGCAAATTGAAGGACATCCCAAACGCCCAAGCACTATCAAAAGTTTTGAAATCTGGATTTTGAGGGCCGTCGATTTTGTCACTTACTTTGAATCCAAATTGAGGACCTGTTTCAAAACTAACGATTTTTAGTGCATACAATTTAGCCAAAATGGGCACTTGTACATAATTCAAATTAAAATCAGTTGTACTGGTAGTAAAACCTTGTTTAGAGAATTGAACTTCGGGTTGTATAAAAAGTAATTTGGGAACAATAGACATTTCTTTGTAAACACCAAGGTAATAGCCGTCGTTGCTTTTTATTTTACCAAAATTCCCGTCGCTAGCCGTAGAGAAATTAGCTCCTGCGCGAACACCAAAACCTTGTGCAAATGAACTTTGTGACAAGGAAAATAATAGAAAAGCAAGTAAGTGAGTTGTGATTGTTTTCATAATTAGATTGATTTTGATTGTTTTCGAAATCAAAAATAATTGAAAAAATGCGATAAAACGCTGATTCGTCTTGTTTTTTAGTATTCAAAACATTAGTAAGCAAAGCTCATATAAAGTAGTTATTTTTGTGATTCACTCATTTAACTAAACACGATTTATGAAAACCACACTTTCTATTGGACTCCTTTTGGTAGTGGGACTTTTTACTGCTTCAGCTCAGTCTCCGCGTTCTGAAGAACAAAAAATTGCAGCTACTCTCGATGCTTGGCACAAAGCAGCAGCACAAGCACAATTTGACGCGTATTTTGGACTAATGACCAATGATGCCATTTTTATTGGCACCGATGCCAAAGAAAATTGGAATAAAACTGCTTTTCAAGCTTTTGCAAAGCCTTATTTCGATAAAGGAAAAGCTTGGAATTTTACGGCGATTGAGCGTCATATTTTTTTGGATGCTAAGGGGAAAATCGCTTGGTTTGATGAATTGTTGAGTACACAAATGAAAATTTGTAGAGGTTCTGGCGTATTAGAAAAAGTAGGTAAGGAATGGAAAATCAAACATTATGTACTTTCTATGACCATTCCAAACGAAAACGTTGACGAAGTGGTAAAAATCAAAACGCCTATAGAAGATACAGTTATGAAGCAACTAACCACCAAAGAATAAAATGTTTTGTCAGCGCATTAGCATTTAAAAAAAAGTTAGCCACGACCCGAGCGATAGCGAATAGGCGAAGCAATAGCACAATTTGTTACTAATTGTCATCGAAATTGATATTGAATGACACGAATACCATCAACTATAATGATTCGTGTCATTAAAACACATTGTAATTCTTGATTTTTTAGTGAATTCGTGGTGGAAATTTTATAAGCGTACGTCCTTGTTTTTTGTTAACTAAAGCGAGCCATCTAATTTAATTGCTTATTTTTGCCCGAAATAGCGAAAAATAACGTGGGAAGTAAAAATAAATTAAAAAGGTTCAAAGAAAACGAAACATTCGATAATGTGTTTCAACCAACAAGAGAAGAAGTAGTAGGTGAGTTGTTTCCTTTGAAAGGAAAATGGAATACAGAATTTTTTAAAAATGACAATCCATTAGTACTTGAATTAGGTTGTGGTAAAGGTGAATATTCGGTTGGTTTAGCAGAGCGATATCCCAATAAGAACTTTATTGGTATTGATATTAAAGGTGCTCGTTTTTGGAGAGGAGCAAAGACTGCGGTGGAAACAGGTCTACACAATGTGGCTTTCGTAAGAACCCAAATCGAATTAATCAATCATATTTTTGCCGAAAATGAGGTTGACGAAATTTGGATTACTTTTCCAGATCCACAAATCAAATACAAGAGAACTAAGCATCGTATGACGAACTCAGAGTTCTTGAAATTGTATAAAAAGATCTTGAAAAAAGAAGGTATTGTTAATCTAAAAACCGATTCGGAATTCATGCATGGTTACACTTTAGGCCTTTTACATGGCGAAGGACATGAGGTACTGTATGCGAATCATAACGTGTATAAAAACGAAGGAAGTCCAGAGGAGGTTACTGCCTTTCAAACATTTTATGAAAAACAATATTTAGCCATCAATAAAGCGATTACATTTATTCGTTTTAAAATAAAATCATAAACTAGATTTTTACTTAAATCTAGTTTCTTTTCTTCATGATATGCAAGTATTAGGTCTCTTTTTTCTCGGTTTTATTAGCGCTTTTGTTGGTGTTTCGCCACCAGGACTCATTAATATGACTGCGGTAAAAGTGAACCTAAAAGAAGGAAAGCGAACCGCGATGTGGTTTGTATTGGGTGCTGTAATCATCATATTTTTTCAAACGTTCTTAGCACTTTTATTTGCTAGGGTGATTGATAAAAGTCCCTCGCTTATATTATTACTAAGAGAAATAGGATGTGTAATTTTTGCTCTGCTCACCATTTATTTTCTTTTCATTGCTAAAAAGCCAAAAGTAAAAGAAGGAAATATCAAAAAGTACAGTAAAAGTTCACGTTTTTTTCTTGGGCTATTGCTTTCAGCCTTGAATTTTTTCCCCATTCCATATTATGTTTTGTTAGGAATTACATTTGCTTCCTATCAATTATTTACCTTTGATTTACTGTCTATTTTTATCTTCGTTTTAGGAGTAGTTTCAGGTGCTTTTATAGTGTTTTATGGCTATGTGGCTTTTTTTAATAAAATCGAATCCAAAACCGATTTTTTTATTCAAAACATGAATCGTATTATCGGAACCATTACGGGTTTAGTAACGTTGATTACTTTTTGGAACATTATGAAGCATTACGGACTTCATTTCTTTTAATATGCTATGGAAGAAGCCAATTTTTTTGAGCGTGTGTATGCTGTGGTGAGACAAATTCCTTATGGTAAAGTCACTTCTTATGGTGCTATTGCCAAAGCTTTGGGCACTGCGCGTTCTGCTAGAATGGTGGGTTGGGCTATGAATGCCTCACATCATTTAGAAGATGTTCCTGCGCATCGCGTGGTCAACCGAAAAGGATTACTAACAGGGAAACTTCATTTTGATGGAACGAATTTAATGCAACAATTGTTAGAAAGTGAAGGGATTGTAGTCAAAGACAATCAAATTGTAAACTTTGACGCTCATTTTTGGGAACCCGAAGTAAGAAATTAAGAGAAATGCTTTTATATTAAGAGACAAACTTTAAATTGGGTTTTGTTTTCTTCGCTTTCAAAGGACAAATAACCACCATGAGCTTCAATGATACTTTTTGATAATGTAAGTCCAATTCCTGCTCCTTTTTTTCGTGTAGTAAAGAAGGGAAGAAAAATTTTATCTTGAATCTCTGGTTCAATTCCGCTACCATTATCTGCAATAATTATATACAATCGTTGCTCATTCATCTCAACACTAATATTTATTTTTTTATCCTCTTTGTTTTCTAAAGCATACATACAATTGGTTAGCAAGTTGATAAAAACTTGTTCAATTTGGTTTTTGTCAATTAGTATCCAAAGGGTATGATTTAGCGTGTTGTTTACTGTTATGTTCTCTTTTTTGAATAGAGGAAGCATGATTTGTAGGGCGTCGTTTATTAGTTTTGATAGTTCTGATTTTTCTTTTTTAGGTGTCGGTAACATGGCCAATATTCTATAGCTTTCAACGAATTCTTGAAGGTGGTTGCTCCGATTATGCATTGTTATTACACTCTGTTTTATATCTTCTAAATCCTCGTTAGATAAACTATCTTGCTGAATGAGTTCATTTAAGTTTTGAGAAAGTGAGCGTATTGGAGTGAGTGAATTTAAGAGCTCGTGTGAAATGACTTTCATTAGGTTGATCCAAGCTTCTTTCTCTTTCTTATCGACTACTTTCTGTATGCTATCTAGTAAAATGACGTAATATTCGTTGTTTAGTGTTTTGGTAGCAGAAGTTTGAATTACAAAAGTTTGGGTTTCTTTTTTGTCAACTTGTATTTGTATCGGACTTTTCATTTCCTTAAATTCTTGGCCTTCGATAAACTCACAAAGAGATGGTAATAACGTTTTAAGATAGTGCCATTTGGTTACTTTAGGCACCAGAAAGTGCTTGGAAAAATAGTTATTCATCAAGAAAACGGTCCAATCGCTTTCGCTTTTTTCCAAGATGAGGATGCCACTTTCTATGTTGTTTAAAATGCTGCTATATACTATATCTTTTGAGAAGGTATCGTTTTCTTTGTCTTTTAGTTTTTCATACAATTGATAGATAGCAGTATAGTTTGTGTTGGTGGATAGTTTGGAGAAGTCTGAAGTGAAATCGTTATTCAGGATTAATGAAATGATTCTGTCATAGAATTGCATGGCATTTTTAAGAAAAAAATACATTTCTATCAGTAGTAAAAAACTAAGAAGAGATGACAGAAAACAAGAATATAATAAGTTTTTTGAAAAAAGAAAAAAACTTAGAACTACTCCAGAAAAAAGGACGAGTAGTCGTAAGAATAAATAGTGATGTGTTTTTTGTGTTTTGAACATTTACGAATTATTAATATTATATTTTTCCATTCTTCGATATAAAGCGGCTCTTGATAAACCTAATTCTTCTGCTGATTTACTTATATTACATTCGTTTTTAGTTAATACTTTTTCGATGGTTATTTTTTCAATTTCCGATAATTGTAAATCTTCCTGATTTTCTTCATAACGAGTTATGATCTCAAGATCTAAATCTGAGACTTTGATGATGTCATTTTCACAAAGAATAATGGCGCGCTCAATTCGGTTTTCCATTTCACGAATGTTTCCATTCCAAGCGTGTTCTTTGATTTGATGAAGTGATTTTTCGTCGAAAGTGATTTTTCCTTTTTCGTATTTAAGAATCATTTTATTTAGTAAAAATTCAGCTAACGGAATTTTATCTTCTAAACGTTCGCGTAAAGGAGGTAGCTTGATTTCCATAGTATTAATACGATAGTATAAATCTTCCCGAAAATGTTTAGTAAGAACTTCTTGTTTTAAATCTAAATTAGTAGCTGTAATTATTCGAACATCAAGTGCTCTTGGTTTTGATTCTCCTAGTCGGGTGACGGTTTTGGTTTGAATGATTTGTAGCAATTTTGCTTGTAAATGACTGGGAACATTGCCAATTTCATCTAGAAATATGGTTCCGTTTTGTGCTTTTTCAAACCGACCTGCGGTATCGATTTTAGCATCTGTAAAAGCCCCTTTGGCATAACCAAAAAGTTCACTTTCAAATAAATTGTCATTGAGTGCCCCTAGATCAACATGAACAAAGGCATTGTTGCTTCTATCGGATTGTTGATGGATGTAATGTGCTAAAACAAATTTTCCTGTTCCGTTTTCTCCAAGAATTAAAACATTTGCATCCGTTTTTGCTACTTTTTCGGCTAACGAATATGCCTTTTTAATAAGTGTTGAATTGCCAATAAAAAATCGATTACTAGTCATCTCACTTACTATTTTTTTTCTTTTTTTTCGGGCTTCAATACGTGAGTTCTCAACGGCTTGTTTTACAGTTTGTACTAATTTTTCATTTTCCCATGGTTTCAAAACATAATCAAAAGCACCAGATTTTAAGCCCTCAACAGCGGTCTCGACTTTGCCAAACGCGGTCATTAGAATTACAATAGTGTGAGGTGAAATTTTTTTTATTTCCTTTAAGAAATAGAGTCCTTCACGACCATCTTCAAAACCAATGCGATAATTCATGTCTAGAAGCACAACTTCTATTTCATTTTCGGCAAGTAGTTTTAGAATGTTTTTTGGGTTATTGGCCGTATAAATGTTTTCGAAATGTTTTTTCAAAAGCATTTTTGCAGCGAAAAGTATATCTTCTTGGTCATCGATAACCAAAATTTGGGCATTTGTTTTTTTCATTTTAAGCTACTATTAGCATTCTTGACGGTTAAATACACCACTGTTTCCATGTTTTTAGTTCTAATTTTAAAAAATTAAAATTCCGCAGGTGTTCATTTCCGATCGAACACTGTTCGTAAATGAACACTACTTGTTTTTGATTTTTTTCAAGAACCAATAAAATCAAGCCCTTGACTGTTTTTAAAAATATGGCATGAAATTGTTGATGTACCAGACAAAGAAAATTATAATGGACACAATCATCACTCGTAAAAATAACAAAAAAAAGTATCTAACCCTTGCAGTAATTGGAATTGTAATTTTGAGTTATGGGGCTTTTGCAATGATTAATAAAAAAAGAAGCCTCAATGTAAAAAAACAAGAGATAACCATTAAGGCTGTAGCACAAGATTTTTTTGAAGATTTTTTGGTTTTTCAAGCTCGGGTGGAGCCTATGAATTCTATGTTAGTTAATATAATAGAAGGAGGTTCAGTTCAAGAAATATTTGTGAGTAATGGAGATAATGTTACAAAGGGACAAGCTTTAGCCCGATTGTATAATCCCAATACGGAACTGAATTATATGCAGCAAGAAACAGCAATTATTGAACAAATAAATAATTTGAATAAAGCCAAATTAGATTTGAGAAATCAAGAATTAAATTTTGCCAAAGATTTGGTGGCAATAAGTCATGATTTTCAAGATGCAAAAAGCTTGTATGATTTGAATAAAAAGTTATTCGAACAAGATATTTTGTCTCAAAATGAATGGGACAAAACACAAGAGAATTACCGTTTTCAAAAAGAGCGGATCAATATTATAAAGCAAAGTATGACCAAAGAGAAACAAGCCAATCAAATTCAGATTGTACACCTTAATCAATCCATAGGAATTATGGAAAAAAGCCTAGCTGTTTTGCGATCCAACAAGAAAAACTTTTTAATAATTGCACCAGTCTCTGGACGACTGTCTTCGTTTGAACCCGTTTTAGGACAGACTTATCAGCAAGGGCAAACTTTAGCTAAAATAGATGTTATGAAAGGATACAAATTGATGGCGCAAGTGGATGAGTTTTATCTTTCTAAAATCAATCAAGGACAAAAAGGGAATGTCGATTTTAACGGTAAAGAGGTTGAAGTTGTCATTAATAAAGTGATACCAGAAATAAAAAACGGACAATTTTTGGTGGAACTGAATTTTGCACAAGGGGAGAAAATGGATTTGCGACAAGGATTGAGTTTTGGAGTGAGATTAACGCTATCTGAAAAGACAAAATCTATAGTACTCTCAAAAGGAAGTTTTAATCAAGAGACTTCAGGCAAATGGATTTTTGTTGTAAACGGAAATAAAGCAGAGAGAAGAAAAATTACAATGGGTAGAGAAAATCCTTTATATTTTGAAGTTCTCAAAGGGCTTCAGCCTGGTGAGCAAGTAATTACATCATCCTATAAGGATTATCTTGAAGCTGAAATATTAAACATAGAATAATAGTAGTCAATAAAAATAAATAAATCACTAATCAAAAAACACTATGATACACATTACAAATCTTTCGAAAATATTCCGAACAGAAGAATTAGAAACCAAAGCGTTGAGCGACATTTCAATTACAATCAATCAAGGTGAATTTGTTACCATAATGGGAGCATCTGGGAGTGGCAAATCAACACTGTTGAATATTGTAGGTCTTTTGGATAGTGCCACAAGTGGTAGTTATGAGTTGCTTAATGAGCAAATGATAGGGCTAAAAGAACGAGAAAAATCTAAAGTTAGAAAACAGAACATTGGTTTCATTTTTCAAAATTTTAATTTGATTGATGAACTAACCGTTTTTGATAATATCGAATTGCCATTGATTTATAATAATGTTTCGGCAGCTGAAAGAAAGAAAAAAGTAATGGCGATTGCTGAGCGATTAAATATTTCACATCGTTTAAAGCATTATCCTCAACAACTTTCTGGAGGACAGCAGCAAAGAGTAGCTGTTGCACGTGCGCTAATTAATGATCCAAAAATTGTTTTGGCCGATGAACCAACAGGGAATTTAGATAGTAAGAATGGTAACGAAGTAATGGAGTTGCTTACTGATTTACACGCTCAGGGAGCGACAATATTGATGGTAACACATTCTGATTACGATGCTTCTTTTTCGCAAAGAACGATTTTAATGAAAGACGGAATGGTGCTTTCTGAAAAAGTAAATAACAAAAATGTAGCTGTTTTTACTTCCTAAAATCATCAATCAAAAAACGAATAAATCATGCTAAAAAATTGGACAAATATATTTTTATATCACATCAAAAATAATAAGCTTTTTACCATTTTAAATGTTCTAGGACTGAGCATTGGTATTGCAGGATTAATTTTTGCTATTTTATACTGGAATGATGAACATAGTTATGATGCTTGGAATCCTGAAAGGGAAAAAGTATTTAAGGTTTTTTCAGACCTCGGGAAAGAGGTTATTTGGACTTCAAATCCTGCAACATTAGAAACCTATTTAAAAAAGGATTCACGTATTGAAAGTTTTGTTTACCATGATTGGTATCAAGCAGAAACTTTTAAATATAATGGGAAAGTACATACAATAAGTAAAAGTTTCAATACTCAAAATGATTTTTTCAAACTATTTCCTTTTGAAAATAAGTTAGGTACTATTACTACCGCTTTATCAAAAGAGAATAGTGTTGCGATGAATGAAAATACAGCAACACTATTATTTGGAAAAGAAAATCCTATTGGAAAACAAATTCTTTATGGTACTAAATTGTTAACCGTAACCTGCGTTTATAATGTTCCAGGTAATTCGTCTGTCAATCCAGCAATTGTAATCAATCAGATGAAAGAAAGATTACTTGAAGAGAAAGATAATTGGGGGACTTTCAATCAGTCATTAATGATTAAGCTAAAAGATCCAAAAGATAAAGAAGCGATAACAAAAAAGATAAACGATTTATATTATAGTCACAAAGCGGTCAGAGAGGCAAAGGAGGAAGGAATGACTATTGATGAATATGTTGAAAAATATGGTGTAATAAAGACCATATTGAATCCATTAAGCACTTTAAGATTACATGCTGTTGCACCAGGAGCTCCAGAAGGAAAAGGTAACTATCAGTTTTTATTGATAATGGTAGGATTGTCAATATTGATTTTGTTGCTTTCTATAGTAAACTATGTTAATCTGGCTACTGCCAATGCAATAAAACGTGCCAAAGAAGTAGGAGTTCGTAAAATTATTGGTGCTTCAAAAATGGATATTATAAAACAATTTATTTTTGAAACCGTAGTAATAACCTTATTTTCTATTCTCCTTTCTTTGGTAATTGTAGAACTGTCGTTGCCTTATTATAATGAATTTTTAGGTAAAAAGTTAGTTATTTTTGGAGATCAATTTTATTTACAATTACTATTAATTTTTGTTATTGTAATTGTTGTAGCAGGAGTTTTTCCCGCTGTTTATGTGTCCAATTTTGAAGCGCTAAAAGTGCTGAAAGGAAATTTTGGACGAAGTAAAAGTGGTATTTGGTTGCGTAACGGAATGTTGATTTTTCAATTTTCAATCGCATCATTCTTTATAATAGGCTCCTACATTGTTTATCAACAAGTAAATTATCTTTCGAATAAAGATTTGGGTTTCAAAGGAGATCAAGTTGGAACGGTGTATTGGAATAAGTCAAATCTAGCCGTAAATGGAATTGTAACCAATACAATTATTTATAATAAATATAAAACACTAAAAACCGAGTTAGAAAATATTGAAGGAGTACAGAAAGTATCAACCGGGACGTTCCGATTTGGTGGAGGTAATGATTCAAGTAGTAGTTTTTCTTATAATGGGAACAGCATTCAAGCTCAGAATATGGCTGTCGATTATGATATGCTTTCTGTTATGCAGATTAAAATTGTAAAGGGCAGAGATTTATCTGAAAAGTTAGCTTCGGACACTATTAATTCGATTTTGATAAACGAGACTACTTTGAAAATGATGAATGAAAAAAATCCGTTAGGAAAAACTATTGATTGGGGTGATAAGCAGTTTAAAGTGATTGGTGTCGTAAAAGATTTTAATCTATTTAGTCCACAAGGGAAAGTGCCACCAATGGTATTTTTTCATCTAAAAACGGTGGATTGGATGATGGAAAATATCAGCGATTTGTATGTGAAAATTGACAGTGAGAAATCAGAAAAAACCATTTCAGACCTTGAGAATTTTTGGAAAAAGAAGGTTGATGCTGAGTTTCCTTTTGAGTTTAGTTTTGTAGATAAAACCTTTGCAAGAACTTTTGAAGCCTACGTCAAACAAAAGAATTTATTTTCTTTGTTGAATGTAGTTGTCATCTTAATTGCTCTTTTCGGATTGTTTGCTTTAGCATCGTATTCGATAGAAAGACGCATGAAAGAAATTGCGATCCGAAAAACACTTGGAGCAGAAACCAATGTTCTACTAAAAGAATTATCAAAACAATACATCATTTACTGTATCCTAGGGTTTTTACTGGCGCTATTTCCAGTGTATTATTTGCTCAATATGTGGTTGGAGAATTTTGCTAATAGAATAACTATTTCAATAACTCCATTTATTATAGGATTCTTTACCTTATTGGCTTTAACATTGATAGTGGTACTTTCTAGAGCATATAGTGCCACAAAAGTTGCTGTTTTGAAATACTTAAAATACGAATAGCCATGCTGAAAAATTGGACAAACATATTTTTATACCACATCAAAAACAACAAGCTTTTTACCGCTTTAAATGTTTTGGGATTGAGCATTGGTATTGCAGGATTAATTTTTGCTATTCTGTATTGGAACGACGAACATAGTTATAACGATTGGAATCCAGAGAAAGAAAGAGTTTTTCTAGTGGTTAATGATCTTGGAGATGATGTTATTTGGGCAAATTCACCAGGGCCTATTGGTACTGTTTTGCAAAAAAACACCACTGAAGTTGACTCACATTGCTACATGAATTTAGGTTATTATGAAGAACGTGTTCAGTATAAAAATAAAAAAGAAAAATTTGTGATCACTGATGCACAAAAGAACTTCTTTGAATTTTTTCCATTTGAATTTATAAAAGGAAACCCGAAAAATTGTCTTTCTAAAACTAGTGTTGCTATTTCAGATGAGGTTGCAAAAAAACTATTTGGAAATGAAAATCCAATGAACAAAATCATTGACTATTCAGGCAAAAAATTAGCAGTTAAGGGTGTTTATATATCAAACAAGAAATCAGTAATTGCTCCCGAAATGGTAACTAATTTTATTGATGATAAGCTAAATCCAGAAAGTAATCCTTGGGGTAATTTCAATTTTGGCCTTTTTGTAAAACTTAAAAATGTCGATTCAAAACAAAAAGTTGAAGCAGTAATTGAGGAATTGCATTATAAAAACAATTTACTTCGATGGGCAAAAGATGAAGGATTAACCCCCGGAGAATATTTGAAAAAATATGATGAAGAACCTATGAAAATAGTTTTAGAATCACTAAAAGATTCTCGACTTCATTCAATTACAAATGATTATCCTGAAGGCAAAGGAAATTTTCAGCTTTTAATCATTATGATGGGATTATCCCTTTTAATTTTAGTTCTTTCTATTGTAAATTACATCAATCTTGCTACAGCAAATGCTATAAAACGGGCAAAAGAAGTAGGCGTTAGAAAAATTATTGGAGCTTCAAAATCAAATATTATCAAGCAATTTATTTTTGAAACAATATTGATTACTGCATTTTCAATTCTGCTAGCATTAGTTATTGTAGAATTATCATTGCCATACTATAATGAATTTCTTGGGAAAAAATTAATCATTTTCGGAAGTCAATTTTACTTGCAATTGCTGCTAATTTTTATCATTACCATTGTTGTAGCGGGAATTTTTCCTGCCGTATATGTATCTAATTTTGAGACTTTAAAAGTATTGAAAGGTAATTTTGGTCGAAGTAAAAACGGCATTTGGTTGCGCAACGGAATGTTGGTCTTTCAATTTGCAATCGCTACTTTTTTTATTGTTGGTTTTTATATTGTTTTTCAACAAATAAAATATATTTCTAATAAAGATTTAGGATTTAAAGGTGATCAAGTACTTTCCATAAATTACAGAAATAAATACGACTGGAGAGAAAAAGGATACGAGAAAAAAATATACGATAGATACAATATGGTTAAAACCGAAATTTCAAAAATTAAAGGTGTTGAGCAAGTAGCTACAGGTGCTTTTTCATTTGGAAATGGTTCGGGAAGTTCTTCAAGTTTTCAATATAAAAAGGCAAATATCCAAAGCCAAAATATGGGTGTTGACTTTGGAATGTTAGAAATGATGCAAATCAAAATCAAAGAAGGAAGAAGTTTATCCGACAAATTTGCTTCTGATACTATTAATTCAATGTTGATAAATGAAGTGTCAATGAAAATGATGGGTGAAAAAAAACCAATAGGAAAAGAAATAGATTGGAATGGAAAAAAATTAAAAATAGTAGGCGTTGTAAAAAATTTCAATTTATACGGTCCACAAGCTGAAATCCCGCCAATGGTGTTTTTTCATTTTAAAACTATTGACTGGATGTTGCAAAACAGTAATAAAATTCATGTGAAAGTAAAGAGCGAAAACATGGAACAAACTATTGCCAATATTGAAAAATTCTGGGTTAAAAACGTTGATAATGAGGATCCTTTTACCTATGATTTTGTAGATAAACAGTATGCTCGAACCTACGAAACATATGTGAAGCAAAAGAACTTATTCTCCTTATTGAATGTAGTTGTCATCTTGATTGCTCTTTTCGGATTATTTGCTTTGGCATCATTTTCAATTGAAAGACGTATGAAAGAAATCGCTATCCGAAAAACACTTGGAGCAGAAACCAATGTTCTACTAAAAGAATTATCTAAACAATACATCATTTATTGTGTTATTGGGTTTTTACTGGCTTTATTTCCAGTGTATTATTTGCTTAATATGTGGCTAGAAAATTTTGCTTTTAGAATTACTATCTCAGTGTTGCCTTTTTTACTTGGTTTTGTAATTCTATTAAGCTTAACATTAGTTATAGTGCTCTCTAGAGCGTATCAAGCCACACGATTAGATGTACTGAAATATTTGAAATATGAATAAAATAATCTTTTTATTAATAGCTTTCTTTTTTTACTGTTTTTCTCTTTTGGGGCAAGAGCAGCATTGGTCTCTGCAGCAATGTATTGAAGCAGGAAAGAAAAATTCTATCGCCATTAAAATTCAGCAATTGGATATTAAAAAAGCACAGAAAGAACATAATTCAGTTGGTAATCAATTCTTACCTACAGTTTCTTTTACTGGAAATCAAAGTTATAATTTTGGTTCAACCATTAATCCTTCCACCAATGGAAGGGAAAGTTCAAATATCCAAAATGATAATTTTAATTTGAATGCACAAATGAGTTTACTTGATTTTAAAGCTATTGCGAATGCTCAAAAGAGTAAAATAGCTATTGAATTGTCAAAAGAAACTTTAAAAATTGTTGAGAACGAATACCAACTTCAAATCTTGGAGAGTTATTATCAAACACTTTTTACCCAAGAATTACTTAAAATTCAAGAAGAGCAATTCAAGAATTCTGAATTTAATCTGGAGAGAGTGAAAAAAGAGGTTGATATTGGTTCCAAATCAAAAAGTGATTGGTATGATATGCAATTAAGTTTCGCTCAGGAAGAGAAAAGGATATTAGAGACAAAACAATTGTTACTGTATCAAAAGAAGCAACTTTTTCAGTTAATTAATATTGAAAATACAGCCATAGAAGCTGTGCTCTTGAATGTTTTGATTGAAACAACTTTTAGCCAAACAATAACTATTGATAATAATCCAAAGTTGAGATATGCGAAGTTAAATTATGAAAGTAGTTTAGCAGACGCTAAAATTGAAAGAGCTAATAACTTGCCTTCTTTGATTTCCTTTTATAGTTTTTCTACTTTTTATTTTAAAACACTTAATCGACTCAATGTTCAAACGGTTGATTTTGGTAAACAAATCAAAGATAATAAGAATCAACAAGTTGGAATCCAGCTTGATATTCCCGTTTTTAATGGTTTTCGTAATTCGAAAAGATTGTCTGCCTTGAAAATTGAAGCCGAAAAAACAAGATTATTAATTGAACAAGAAACTTTAAAAGTTAAAAATCAGATTGATCTAGAGAATCAGAATAAACAAAATTATATAAAACTCTCTGCAAAGTTGCAAGAAATGAAGGGTTTTGCCGAAGTTTCTTTTAGGTCGTCTCAAGCCAAGTTTTCAACGGGTATCATTGATGCTGTAGTTTTTTCGACGGTAAAAAATCAATTACTTACCACGGCTTATGATTGGTTAAAAAATCAGTTGCAAGTAAAGTACGTTGATCAGAAAATTGCACTTCTTAAAGGTGAAATGTATTAAAATGGTTTTCCCTATTTTTCTATCAATATTTTCAATTCAATCCTAATTGATTCCATAAATTTCCTATTATCTTTGCAATCCAAAATCCATCTTATTAAAAGATTAGCGATTGTATAAAATAATAATAATGAAATTAGATAGAAAAGAAATACTAAAAGCATTAGAAACGATTACTATTGCTGGAGAAGGAAAAAATATGGTAGAAAGCGGAGCTATCGCAAATGTAGTTACTTTTGGTGATGAGGTAGTGGTGGATTTAGTATTACACACACCCGCTATGCATATAAAAAAACGTGCAGAAGACGATATTAAAAAAACGATTTTAGAGAAAGTTTCTGCCGAAGCTAAAATCAAAATCAATAGCAAAGTTGAAGTGCCAGATAAACCAGAAATTAAAGGTAAAGCCATTCCTGGTATCAAAAATATTATTGCTGTAGCCTCTGGTAAAGGAGGAGTAGGAAAATCTACTGTTACGGCTAACTTAGCTGTTTCCTTGGCTAAAATGGGGTTTAGTGTGGGAGTTTTAGATGCTGATATCTACGGTCCTTCTATGCCTATTATGTTTGATGTAGAAAACGAAAAACCAATTTCTATTGAGGTTGATGGAAAATCAAAAATGAAACCGATTGAAAGTTATGAAGTAAAAATGCTTTCGATTGGATTCTTTACCTCGCCTAGCCAAGCCGTAATCTGGAGAGGTCCGATGGCATCTAAAGCCTTGAATCAAATGATTTTTGATGCGAACTGGGGTGAATTGGATTTTATGTTAATTGATTTACCTCCAGGAACAGGCGATATTCACTTGTCTATCATGCAGTCTTTGCCAGTAACCGGTGCAGTGGTAGTAAGTACGCCTCAAGCTGTTGCTTTGGCTGATGCAAGAAAAGGTGTTGCCATGTTCTTATCTGATGCAATCAATGTTCCGGTTCTGGGAATTATTGAAAATATGGCTTATTTTACACCGGAAGAACTTCCTGAGAATAAATACTATATCTTTGGTAAAGAAGGCGCTCGAGATTTGGCTGCCGATTTAAATGTTCCATTCCTAGGAGAAGTCCCAATTGTACAATCTATTCGTGAAGCGGGTGATTATGGGCGCCCAGCAGCTTTACAAACGGATTCTATTATTGGAACTGTTTTCGAAAGTATCACTCGAAATGTAGTGCAAGAAACGGTAAATAGAAATGAGAATTTACCAGCTACCGAAGCCATAAAAATTACAACAATGGCGGGTTGTTCAGCAGTAAAAAAATAATAATTAAAACTCAACCTTCAGGGCTTTTCTTTGAAGGCTGAATGGTTAAATAGTTCACTATGACAACAGAAGAAATAACCGAGAATGTAATTAAAGCATTAGACGAAATCAGACCATTTCTTAAATCGGATGGAGGTGATATAACGCTCATCTCTATAGAGGAAGACAAACATGTAAAGGTTAGACTCGAAGGTGCTTGTACCAGTTGTAGCGTCAATCAGATGACTTTGCGTGCTGGTGTAGAAACAACGATCAAAAAATTTGCACCTCAAATTGAGACCGTAGTTAATGTGATGTAGTAGTTCCTTTTTTGGTAGTATAGTTTATAAGTTCTTTGGAGGGAGTAGGTTTTGCAGTATTAAGATCTAAATTTAAAGTATAAGCTATTTTTATAATTGAATAAATATAACGATGTAGTTCGTAATCTTTATTGATTTCGTTTTTTGGTTTCGTTTTTTTTCTTGTTTTGATAGAAAAATGTGCGAATAATTCATTTTTATTTTTCCCCTTTATTTGGGTAAAAATTTATATTTGATTTATTAACCTTAAACCTAACTAATTATGAAAAAGCAGTACTTACTTTTTATTTTGTTATTGTCAATTTGTAACAGCTATGGACAGGAACTTATTCAGGAAGCAGAGGTTTCAAAAGCCTATGTTGGATATGCTGATGGATGGCAAAATACATCTTTTAAAACTCCAGTAAAAGTATTTTCTAATCGATTAGGCTTTTTAAAAATTTCTGGAGCTAATTTTTTAATTGAGTTCAGTGGAGATAAAGCCAAACTTGAGGAAAATACAGCTTTTGATTCAGCAGAATTAACTGCTCAAGAGCTTGTAAGTTCAAAAAACGAAAAAAATGGTTTGGTAAGTACTACCTATAAAGGTAAATTGGTTTATAATACCTTTGATGGTGTCTATTCTCCAGATGTTTCTGTCGTGTATACGATCAATCAAGCGGATATACTTCGTTTGAAAATTAGTAATAACAAAAATAGTAAACAATATATTTTTGATCTTGTGATCAAATAAATAATAGGAATTATAAATAATGGATGTTTTAATAAAGATTAAAGATAGAGAAGGGGTTGTTCACGAATTACAAGCGCCAACAGATATGGCAATGAACATTATGGAATTGTGCAAAGCTTATGAGTTGCCAGTAGAAGGAACTTGTGGAGGGATGGCCATGTGTGCATCTTGCCAGTGTTATGTGCTCAATGATGTTGAACTGCCACCTATGGGCGATGATGAAGAAGCCATGCTGTCCGAAGCTTTTTATGTAAAATCCAATAGCCGTTTAGGTTGTCAAATTCCAATAACGGAAAGTCTTGAAGGACTTGAGTTAGAATTGGCTCCAGAAAATTAAAAATCCCTTTATGGGATTTTTTTATGCTTAGAAATACAGTTATTTTTATAAATTATTTTTTGTATCTAACGTATCTTAATGCAATAAAACTCATAAAAAAACAACTTCGTACTTTTAAGAATCTTAAAGTAATTGTTTTATTTAGAATTAATATAAATAATATTATATTTGCATCGGAATTCTGGCCAATACCACAAGGGCTTTATCCAATTTCTTTAATTACTCTTAGAGTCAAATATAATGAATAGCAATAGTCACTTTGAATCCAAAACCTTTACTGCATTTAAAGAAGGAGATCAGGCGGCATTTTCTTATTTCTATTCTAAGTATTTTTTAAAAATACAATCTTTTAGCCTTCAATTTCTTTATGATTCAAATGATGCTGAAAATCTAGCACAAGAGGCTTTTGTCTATTTATGGGAAAAGAGAGAGGGTATTGAATCTATCGGTGGTATTCCTTCCTTTTTATACACTTTTACTAAATCAAAATGTCTCAATATGATTAGACATAAAAAAGTAAAAGATAAATTTCAAAGCAATTTTTTAAATGAGAAGCAGAGAGAATTAGATGTTGAGATACTAAATACAATTCAGTTAGATACTTTAGAATTGACCGAATTAGAAAGTATAATTCAAGAATCTATTAGCAATTTACCGCCCAAAACCAGAGAAATTTTTATAAAAAAACGGTTTGAAAATAAAAAAAATGCCGAAATCGCTCAAGAAATGGGAGTGAGCTTGAAAGCTGTTGAAGCCCATGTAACTAAGGCTTTAAGGATTTTGAAAGCCAAATTGTCTGATTATTTGTTCTTGATTATTTGTTTTTATTTATAATAATTAAAAATAGAAGATAGGGTATTTTAATTTTAAGGTGTACTTATAATGGAAGAAGTTTTAAATCACATATATGTCATCGGAAATAATAAATAAATACCTTTCTAACGAGGCTTCAGAACAAGAAGTTCAGGAGCTTTTTGATTGGATTGATGCATCAGAAGAAAATAAGAATCAATTTATAGCAGCAAAGAAACTATGGGTCTTGACTACTCTTTCTTCTGATGTACCAATTGAAACGGTTCCTGTAGTTCAGTTGATGTCTAAAAAAAGTTTCAGAACGTATTTTCAATATGCTGCAATATTTTTGGTACTTCTAGGATTAGGATCAACTATTTTTTTATTTAATACTAAATCTAAAGCTTCAAAAGAAGTTGTTTTGGAATTAGGCGACGGCCGTTTAGAATTTTTTTCTGGAAAAACTCAGACGATTTTGTTAAATGATAAAGGCGATTTGGTTGCTAAAAAATTTCCAGACAAAATGGTTTACTTTGGTAAAGTTCAGGATGAAGAAGTTGTTTATAATACACTTTCGGTTCCATATGGAAAACGTTTCAAACTTCAATTATCAGATGGCACCGTTGTGAGTTTAAATTCAGGAACTACCTTTCGTTATCCAGAGCAGTTTGGGATAAGCGAAAATCGAAATGTTTACCTCTCTGGAGAGGCATTTTTTGAAGTAGCCAAAGACAAAGAACATCCATTTGTCGTTCATGCAAATCAGGCATCGGTTGAAGTTCTTGGTACTACATTTAATGTGAGCGCCTACCCCGAAAACCCTACCGTTAATAGTACATTAATTGAAGGAAGTATTCGAATGTATGAGGTACTTAATCCATCTAATGCTGTTTTGTTAAAGCCCAATCAAATGGTAACATGGCAGAATAATTCTAAGAAACTTGTTTTAAAAGAAGTCGACCCCACATTATATGCAGCGTGGACAAAAGGTGAACTTGCTTTTAAAGATACTCCATTTTCTATTATTGCTAAAATTCTTCAGCGAACCTACGATGTAGAAATTATCAATGAAAATTCTGATTTGGCCAGACAGAATTTTACGGGTACCATTAGGATTAGCGAATCTAGTGTCGAAAATATTTTAGACTTGCTAAAACGCGATACGCCTTTTAATTATTCCATTCAACAAAAAACAATTACAATTACCAATCTTCGTTAAATAAGCAAAATGACATTTACGACACAACCTATTTTAAGAAAAATTCTGTTTTTCTTGGCCATTTTCATATTTGGTTTTAAAGGATTTTCTCAGAATAAATTAATTACGATACAAGTTAAAAACAAACCATTAGGTTTAATTATCAAATCTATTGAAGAACAAAGTGATTTTAAAATAATCTATAATACCCGTAAAATAGACGCGGAGCAATTGGCAGAATTAGAAGTTAAAAATGCCACTTTAGAAATGGCTTTAACACAGTTATTAAAAGGTAAAAAAATTTCGTTTTACATTCAGAAAAAGCAGGTTTTATTAACGAGTTCAATTTCGGATATATTAGATACCAACGGACAGGAAACACAAAGACTAATTAGTGGCATGGTTTATAGTGCTAAAGACAAACTTCCGCTTCCAGGGGCTTCAATCCGTATAAAAGGAACTGGAATGGGGGCAGTAACCGATTTTAACGGAGAGTTTGTGTACCAATTAAAAGGAAACAATATTCCAGATTTGGTACTTGAAGCAGGTTTTTTAGGGATGGAAACCCAGTCTCAAAAAGCCGATAATAAAAAATCTTTTGTTTTTTATCTTCATGAAACTACAGATGAATTGAATCCAGTAGTGATTACGTCATCTTATGGTACTACAAAATTGAAAGAGGAAATTGTAGGAAGTATTTCAACTTTAGAAGCTAAAGATATTGCGATAGCACAAGCCTCTGAAAGTTTCGACAAAATGATTTCTGGACAAATTGCAGGTGTCTTGGTTGAAAATACAACAGGTGTTGGCGGTCCAGTAAAGATTAATATTCGCGGGCAAGGGACATTATCTTCATTAACTGGAGCAATTACAGGAACATCATCTCAGCCTCTTATTATTGTTGATGGTGTAGTAATGAGCGAAGAATATGCGATAGATAGTGGTGATTTTGATGGATCTGGAATTTATGCTGAAAATTTAGCTAATCCATTAATGAAAATTGCACCCGAAAATATTGAAACTATCTCAGTCTTAAAAGATGCGGCAGCAGTAGGTATTTATGGAGCTGATGGTGCAAACGGTGTAATTTTAATTACGACAAAAAAAGGGATAAAAGGAAAAACACAATTTGGTTTTTCTAATCAGCTTGGAATTTCTTCTGCAATTAATCAAATTAAATATTTGAACGGAGAGCAGTATACAGCAGTACGAAACGAATATTTAAAGAACACCACGACAAATTATGTCCCAGTTACTTATAACGGAGTTAATACTGACTGGTTTGATTTGTTGAATAAAGCTGGGATTTATAATAAATACAATTTTAATGTTTCTGGATCATCTTCAAAATTTTCGTATCGGACAAATGTTAGCTATACAAAAATTGACGAGCCTCAAATGGGAAATGAATCAAAACAGTTAAATGCTGGAATCAATTTAGGGTTTGGTTCTGGTAAATGGGATGTCAATTTAATGCTGAATCCTAGTTTTGTTCAGAAAGATGCGCCTAATATCTTTTACAGTTTTGCTTATCTTCCTACACTTTCTCCTTACAATACAGATGGCTCTTTTGCAAATTTAGGCGTGAGCGGAGCTACTGCTGGGAATCCATTGGCTGCCATAGAGCAAAATAAAAATGAAACACAGACATTTGGTTTGTTGGGAAGTTTTAATGTATCCTATAAACTCAATGATAATATCAAGTTCTCTACTCTTTTTGGGATGGATTATAGTGATAAAGATCAAGATCGATACTTCTCTGGAGCTAATGAAAGCGGTCAGTCTAATGGGTCATTTACTCTTAATGGTATTCTATATCCAGCTTGGGGACGACGTTTATTAAATGAAAGGAATGCAACAAAATGGAACTGGCAAGGACAAGTATTGTTTAATAAAAACATTGCAGAAAATCATACTATTGATGGCGTGATTGGTTTTGAATTGAGTGAGGATAAAACCAATTTTGAGTATTCCTCTGGGGTTGGATTTGTAAATCCAAATGTAATAAATCCAATTACTGACGCAATAAGAGATGATAATGCTGCTACACCAAATGTTGATGAATCTAAGGCTGGACAATCTTATAGAAGTGAAATCAGCTATAATTCTAGAGTTTCATTGTTCTCACAGTTAAATTATAACTATAAAAAACGATATTATTTACTAGGCAATTATCGTCGTGACCAAAGTTCTGTTTTTGGTGACGATACCGATGTGGCGCATAACGGAGGATTGGGTGCAGCATGGATTGTAAGTAACGAAGACTTTTTGAACGCTTCATCATGGATTGATTTCTTAAAGCTAAAAGCTAGTTATGGTACTACCGGAAATTCTAGAATTGGATCTTACCGATCTAAAGGTTTGTACAATGTTTCTCAAAACGAGTATAATGGAGGCATTGGTGCAACTACAGGAGCTGCTCCAAATGGAAATTTGAGCTGGGAAAAAAATACCAAGTTCAATGCTGGTTTTGACTTTACTATTTTCAACAGAATTGAGCTGACTTTAGAATACTACAATGACAATAAAAGTGATTTGATTACAACAAGAGAAATCCCTACAGAAACGGGCTACAGCTCTGTGCAATTAAACGCTGCAAGCATGTACAATAGAGGTTTAGAGCTTACAACTAGGATCAAATGGGTGAAAAACAATGCTTTTAAATGGACAACCGTATTTAATATTGCGACTGTAGACAGTAAAGTAACTGAATTAAAGGGATTAGGAGAAGATTATTCTTTAGCGAATTTAGCTTTAGCACAAAAAATCGGGTATAGTACTAGTACTTTTTGGGGAATCAAATGGGTTGGTGTAGATCCTGCAACGGGTAGAGATCTTGTCGAAAAAAATGGTAAAATATATGATACCAAGACTTACAGTGATCTATACACTATTGCAGATTGGGAACCAATTGGAGACAAACAGGCAGATGCTTATGGTGGTTTTTATAATGATTTTACTTTTTTTGACAAATTAACCCTTTCTATTAGAGGGGAATATCAAATTGGCGGTGATTTTTTTGTGTCGGATGCTTTGGTAGATAAATATTCTAACACATTTAACAGGAATCTTTCGGTAAATGCTTATGATTACTGGAGAAATCCAGGAGATGTCGTTTCGCAGGCTGCAGTTACGTCTTCACCTCTGATGTCAAATTTAAGTAAATATGTATATGATGCTACTTATGTCAGAATCAGTAATATTAATTTGAGCTATAATGTGCCGATAAAAAACACATTCTTGGACCATCTTTCTGTTTTTGCTGATGCTTCAAATGTAGCATATTGGTACAAAGAAAAGAGCCCAAAAGGAATGAATGGAATAAGAGAATACAGTTTTGCTTACCCTCAGGCTAGAACTATCTCGCTGGGAGTTAATGCTAAATTTTAAAATTTTGAAATCGCCATAAATCTGAAGTTTACCTATATAAACACCAATGAATAATAAGGCGATAGTAAATATGAACTAAAGACAAATAAAATTTTATACCTAATGAAATATTCAAAATACTTTTTTATTTTTTTTCTTGTTTTTTCCTTGCAAAGCTGCAGTGACTTCTTGGATCAAGAACCCGGAACGCAAACCTCTATAGATGAACTTCTACAGCATAAGAAAGGAGTTTTACAAGCTTTAACTGGGCTTTATTCTGAGTTAGAGGCTAATGTACGCGGAGAGCGTTTTGCTGTGTATGCCGATTTACAAGGAGGGAATATTAAATTTTCTCCAACTTCTTCAGGAAGTAATAGAGGTCAAATTTCCCCTCCATCAAATCTTGAAGAGGTGTATGCTTTTGATGATTTGGCGCTAACTAGTAATTTTAAAACATTTTATGATGGAAGTTATGATATCATAAATCAGGCGAATTTAATCCTAGAATATACTCCTGCTTTAAAAGATGCTACAGATGCAGAGAAAAATCAAATCATTGCTGAAGCATTAACCATTAGAGCTTATGCTCATTTTCTGTTGTCTTTAGTGTATAGTCAAGAGTATAAGTTTACGGCTGATGCTTCTCATTTAGGAATCGTTTACGCTACAGCCTCTGTTAAAGAGGGGATTCAATATCCTGCAAGAAAAACTGTAGCAGAAACGTATTCATTAATTATAAATGATTTAGAAACTGCAATTGGCAGTTATGCATCTAAGTCACTTCTTCCTGGGCAAGTGTATTCTTTATTTAATCGAAATAATACAAAAGCTCTACTCGCCAGGGTTTATCTTCAAAAAGGGGATTGGAATAATGCTTATGCAACAGCAAATGATGTAATTATAAATTCTGGCGTATCTTTAACTAGCGCTGCTGATTATGTTGGACAATGGACACGTACTAATCTTCCCGTATCTGAAATTTTATTGGAATTTTCTGTTCCAATAGATTCCGAAGGAATTGTTTCTTCATCCATGTCACAAGTTTATGGCTATACAACATCTACAAGTTATCAAAAATATGTGGCTTCAGATGATTTAGTTAATTTATACGAAAACAACGATTTACGAAAACAATTATTCTTAGGTGTATCACTACAGACTTTAGTAAATGGTGTTTTGACACCTGTGAATTATAATTTTACTAAAAAATTTCAAGACAATGCGGGTTATGTAGCTTTCAGACTTAGTGAAATGTATTTGATTCGCGCTGAAGCTGCTTTAAAGACGAATAGAGCCGAGGTGGCAATGGCAGATATAAACATTATTAGAGCTCGTTCCAATGCTTCTCTGTTAACTAGCACAACCAATCTTGAAGAGAATATCCTCTTAGAGAGAAGAAAAGAACTTTGCTTTGAAGGCCATTTGTTTTTTGATTTAGTGCGTCATCATAAAAATGTTACAAGAAATGACGGCTGTATTTCCTCAAATTGCAATATGACCTATCCTTCCTTAAAATTTGTATTGCCAATACCCACATTCAACACTAGTCTTAACCCTAATTTAAAACAAAATGACTCGTATTAAGATATTATGCCTATTGTTTATAGCAGTGTTATTTTTTTCCTGCTCTAAAGATGATTATAAATTAGGCACTCAAGTTGATCCTCACATAAGATTTCATTTCTTGGTTAAAAGCGATAATACACCGGTTGAATACCCAACGGTAAACGGAAGTTTAGTGCCTCAATCTAGTTATGTAAATACTTCTGTCAAAACTTTAAAAGTGCCAGTTGCATTAACGGCATATAATTTAAAAAATACAATAACTGCCAATTTTAGTGCAGTTTCATCAATTGGTGATAACCAAAGTTTCACAGTTAATCCAGTGAATGAATTACGCTTTAATGGATCGAAATTAACGGATACTATCGCTGTGTCTTTCAATAAGAGATGGACAACAAACCAAAGCATAACTTTGAAATTAGAAACTATTTCAGATCCTGAAATTCATATTGGAAATCTCAATACAGAATATACAAATGATACTTTCAAAATCGATTTGGCGCCCATCACAACAAATTATACTTTCCCTGTTAATCAATTTGTTGTTAAGGGCGAAGCTGGCGAAACTATAGATTTTAAAGTGAACTTTCCTAATGGTTTCTTCCCTTCTGAAATAGAAAAAGCTTCCATCTTTAAATTTCAAAATGGTTTTGAATATGTTTTAACACGCGATGATTTTGGAGATAATAGAAGTTCAATTACTTATCATTTAACCCTTCTAAAAGATATTCAAAATAATGATGCTCGTTATGAATCAAAAATTACTTTAGTAAATAGTCCAAACTATAACGCCACAGGAAATCTTACTTTGACGGTTGTAAAACCAATAAAATCAACTAGAGATATCCAAGCATATCCTGCATCTAAATTTACAGACCCTACTAATGCCTTTTATTTAACATATGGTGAGCATTGGTTCAATAACAATGGGAATTGTTCTTGGCAAACTTTTAATGCTCTGACTTTTCCTGTTATTGTTGCAAAAGATCATGAAAACGCGATTTTGTATAGCGATAAAGGAACTGCCAATCCAAATGATGATGTGTATCACGATGCTTTCAAAATTGGATTTAATGTCGCTAGCGGAACAAATACCGTAAATTCTTTTGGTTTAAAAAGATGGTTTTCTAACGAGAGCAATTCAGCTGCTATATCACCTGGATTTAATATTACGTCTGCTTTAGAGTTTTTTCCAGCAAATGGAAACAGCAAAACTCAGGGAACAGTTCTGGTAATTCCTCAGGATATTACCATTGGATCGAGCGCTACAAATACTTATCAGATTGCTATTTCAGGAGAAGGAACGTATAAAGAAATAAGCAACGGGTTGTTTGAAATTTCATTTGAATTAAAGTTAACAAATGATAAACTATTTGGAGGAACGGTTTCTACACAATACAGAATGTACAACAACAGAACCTATACAAAACCAGCAGCTTTAAGTATTCCATGCCCTAAAGAAGTTACGCTTTAGGTTTCGGGCTTGGAACTGTTATGAAATATGAAATATGAAACCCATCAAATTAAAAAAAAATATTAAAGTGAAAAAAATAATCTTCCTTGTGTTATTGCTCGTGTGTATGACGGCTTATAAAAGCATTGATCAACCTAATTATATTGCTATTCAGGAATTACGCAAGATGTATTCCAGTGGAGATACATCAAAATGGCCTCAAGCAGAATTACATGAAAGTATAGATAAATCCAAGTTTAAAGATATTGGTGTTTTGCCAGATGTTATTTATCCCAGTTATAATCCTTACTCCAAGGAAAAAGAAAGTTTAGGTAAGATTTTATTTTTTGATCCGAGGTTATCTAAAAGTGGGCAAATTGCTTGTGCTTCTTGTCATAATCCAGAATTAGGTTGGACGGATAATTTAACACGTTCTTTTGGCCACGATCGTCAAACAGGTAAAAGAAATGCAATGACAATTTTAAATTCTGCTTATGCGACTTCGTTGTTTTGGGACGGACGCGCTAAAAGTCTTGAAGATCAAGCTCAGTTTCCTATCAGTGATCCATTAGAAATGAACCAAGATTTAACTTTAGCCGTAAATACAATCGCTAAGATTAAAGGTTATAATTCTCTTTTTGAAGCTGCTTTTGGGGATAAAAAAGTTTCACTACAAAGAATTCAATATGCTATTGCCACTTTCGAACGATCAGTCAATAGTCCCAAAAGCAAATTTGACCAGTTTGTAAGCGGTAAGTCTGATGTTTATACTGATCAACAGGTAAACGGTTTGCATTTATTTAGAACTAAAGCACAATGCATCAACTGTCATAATACCCCGTATTTTAGTGATAACCAGTTTCATAATGATGGACAAACGTTATTCGGAACTAAAAATGAGGATTTTGGTCGCTATGCCATTACAAAAGATGTGAAAGATATTGGCAAATTTAGAACACCAACATTGCGGGAAGTACTCAACACAAGACCATGGATGCATCATGGTCATTTTCCTTCCTTGTTAGATGTTGTAGAGTTCTATAATTTAGGAAATCCTTCTCCTGTACAGAAAAAGTATTTGGGAACGGCAAGAGATTCTTTAATTCCAAAAGTAGATCCGGCTCTTAAAAAATTAAACTTGACTAAAGGGGAAATAGTAGATTTATTGGCATTTATTGAGACTTTAAGTACTCCAAATTCTAGGATTACTATTCCTATCTTACCGAAATAAGGTTATCGATTTTGTTTAGTTTTTGATTTTATGCTCTTAATGAATAGGTTATTTTTATCAGTTTTTTTGAACAATTACTTTAGCTTTTGGAGCTATTCTGTCAATAAATAAGGAATAGGCTTTTTCCGAAGGATGAAGTCCGTCAGTGGCTACCAAATAAGTTTCTTTTAGTCCTTGTCTCGTAATGTCGGTGATGTTGATAAAAGTGATACCATTGGCATCGCAATAACTTTTTGCGAATGCATTATAGCGATCAATTTCTGTTGAAATTTTGGTTGTATTTCCAGATTGTTGGCCAAATTGTGTGTAAGCATAATCAGGAATTGAAACCACAATAACATTGTCCTTATTCCCTTTGGCTAAAGTGATGGCTGTTTGTGCCAATTGGGGAAACTCTCTTTCATAAATCCCAAATTCTCTATTTTGATATTGGTTGTTTACTCCAATAAGTAGGGTTACCAAGTTATAATTGGTTGTTGGTTGCTGTTCTTTAATTGTATGGATTAAATTAGAAGTGGTCCATCCTGTTTGTGCAATGATTTTTAGGTCTACGGATAAATTAGGGATTGTTGTTTCAAGGTTTTTCTTTAACTGTTCCGGAAAACGACAAGAAACACATACGCTTTGTCCAATCGTATAACTATCTCCAAGAGCGATATACGATACTTTTTTATTTACGGGTTCTGATGGTTGCTGAGGTGTTGGATTATTTTGTGGTTGGGGAGCAATCGTTGTGTTTTCGCTAGAACATTGGCTGGAAAACAGCACTACGACCACCAAAATAAAGAGCTGTAGTACTGTTTTTATATGTTTCAAAAAGTGTCCCATTATATGTTTTTAAGCAGTTTCCATCTTAAAACTCAATTGTTCTTCAATACCATTCCAAAGTCCTATTCTTTTTTCTAAGGCTAAGATGGATATGTTTTCTACCTCTTCCCATTTTTTTGGGTCATTGCCGCAAAGCTCGGTAATCATTTGCATTGCCATTGGTCCGTGTTCGTCTGCATCCAATTCGATATGTCTTTCGAAATAGTAAATCAATTGTTTTAAATCCGTTTCTGGGAAGTTTTTTTGGAAGTTTTGAAGGATTTCTGTGAACATACTAGGAATTAAATCTTCTCTTCCGAAGGTGAATGCAGCGGCTATTTCATGTGCTTTGCCATGTTCAATTACCTGAAAAGTAAAATCTAAAAATGATTTCGTATTCGGGTATAGTTGACTTTTTTTAATGGCTACAAAAATGTTCTGTATGGATTGTACTTCTTCAAGGAAAGTAGTAATTCCTGTGGTAGTTGCGCCACAAGCATGCATGGCTTCTAGGTACATTTCAAAGTGGCTTATGTGTCTTCCGTCCATGCTAAGGTCGGTTTCTTCGGCTAAAACAATTTCGTTAATCAAATAGCGTGTTTCTGGATTGGTAGTAGCAAACCATGGAGTTGTTGTACACGTTAATTTGGATTGTAAGGATTTCAAAAGCGACATAAAATCCCATACAGCATACACGTGGGTTTCTAAAAAACAATGTAAATCTTCTAGAGTTTGTACTTTTTTATACAAACTATGGTTTAAAAGCTGTTCTTTTTGAGTCGCTATTTTTGAATTGATGTAGTCAATGTTCATTGGAATTTTTTTGTAAAATTAAAAAAGCTTCCTGTTTCCAAGAAGCTTTTATCATTGATTTTATCAATACTTTAATATTTGTTTATTTATTTAAAAGCTGCTATTCCAGTGATATCCATCCCTGTTATAAGGAGATGTATGTCATGTGTACCTTCGTATGTAATCACTGATTCTAAATTCATCATATGTCGCATGATAGAATATTCTCCCGTGATTCCCATTCCACCAAGCATTTGTCTGGCTTCACGAGCAATATGTATTGCCATATCAACATTGTTTCTTTTGGCCATTGAGATTTGAGCCGAAGTCGCTCTGCCTTCATTTCTCAAGACGCCTAATCGCCAAGTTAACAATTGTGCTTTGGTGATTTCTGTAATCATTTCGGCCAATTTTTTTTGTTGCAATTGGGTTCCTGCGATAGGTTTGTCAAATTGAATACGCTCTTTAGCATAACGCAAAGCTGTATCATAACAATCCATAGCGGCTCCAATAGCGCCCCAAGCAATTCCGTAACGAGCAGAATCAAGACAACCTAGAGGTGCGCCTAATCCTGATTTGTTTGGTAACAAGTTTTCTTTTGGAACTTTTACATTATCAAAAATCAATTCTCCTGTAGCCGAAGCTCTCAAAGACCATTTGTTATGCGTTTCTGGAGTGGTAAATCCTTCCATGCCACGCTCTACGATTAAACCGTGAATTCGTCCTTCTTCATTCTTTGCCCAAACTACAGCAATATCTGCAAAAGGTGCGTTAGAAATCCACATTTTGGCACCATTTAATAAATAATGATCACCTTTATCTTTAAAGTTGGTGGTCATTCCGCCGGGATTAGATCCGTGGTCAGGTTCTGTCAATCCAAAACAGCCCATGAATTCTCCAGTAGCTAGTTTAGGTAAATATTTCATGCGTTGTTCTTCGTTGCCGTATTTCCAAATTGGATACATCACTAAAGAAGATTGTACAGATGAGGTAGAACGAACGCCAGAATCCCCGCGTTCAATCTCTTGCATGATGAGTCCGTAAGATATTTGATCCAATCCAGCACCACCATATTCAACAGGAATGTAGGGGCCAAAACCTCCAATTTCTCCTAAACCTTTGATGATTTGTTTAGGAAATTCTGCTTTTTGAGCATAGTCTTCTATGATAGGGGATACTTCTCTTTTTACCCAAGCTCGTGCAGCGTCACGTACTAACTTGTGCTCTTCGGTTAATAAATCGTCAAGATTGTAATAATCAGGAGATTGAAATAAGTCTGGTTTCATGGTTCGAAAATTTTATGGCAACAAATCTACATAAAGAAATATAACATTTCAATTAATAATTGTGAAATTTTACGTATTTTGATATTTTAATGTTTAATTCATTTTATAGATTACCAATGAAATTCTTGTAATTTTTTTTAAAAAAATGAGTTCCTTTGTTGGTTCAAAAAAACAACAAATGAAAGTCTATCTGTTATTATTCTTTAACTTTATTATTTCTAATGGTTTTTCACAATCAAAATCTTTTTTCAGTGCAAAAGAGTACGCATTACTTCAAAATGAAATAAGAAAGTCTACGGTAGATGATGCTTTAAAACTAGCCTCTAAACTTGAAAAATCTCAAGTAACTGAGCAAAAGCTATTTGCAAAAGCGACGATATCTTATTTTTTGCAACTTAAGGGGGAACAAAAAATAGCTGATCAAAAAATGGAGGAAGCGGTTTTGTTGTCTAAAACTATGCCTGATTCAAAGGAAAAATGGCAGTCTTTAGCTTATATCAATAATTATACTGGTTTAATTTATTGGCAAAGACGCAAACTCAGCGATGCATTAGTTAAACTACAAAAAGGAATAGAGTACTCTAAAAAAACAGGAGATATAAAGCAAATCATAAAACTCGAAATAAATGTTGCAACGATTAATAATGAAATTGAAAATTACTACTTAGCAATTAATTCTCTGAAAAAATCAGATAAAATGATTAAAGAGAATAATTTTTTATTTGATGAAGATGAGACTTTGCTTATTAAATCGGCTTTGTTTTTGAATTTAGGAAAGAACTACGAATTCTTATATAAAAGCAATAGTGAGAATAGGATTTATCTAGATTCAGCTTTGATATGTTATAAAAGGGCTATAGCCTATTCTAAACCTTCAATTATCAATAAATTAAGAGCTCAAAACAATATTGCTGGATTGTATTTAGAACAAAATAAATACGACGACGCTATCAAAATCTATCAAAATGTTTTAGTAGAATGCTCAGAGAATCATCTAGACAATGATTTTTATGTGGTTTCTTATAATCTAGGGTATTCGTTTTTTAAAAAAAATAAGTTTGATAAGGCTCTTGTTTATTTTGACAAGGTTGATTCCCTATTTCAAAATGATAAATCGAAGGTTAATGAATACATCAAGTCGAAATACTTCCAATCTAAAATTTATGAAAATTTTAAAAATTATGAGAAAGCATCTGAATTCGCCTCACTTTATTTAGAAAACTTGGAAAAAAATGAGTTAAAACTGAATGAAGAAAAAGAAATTATTAATAATATTCAAAATGATCAATCATTAAAAAAAGAAATGATTGAATTAAAAGAAAAGTACAAATTCCAAATTTTAATAAAGAAACTCGTTTTCTATTTTGTATTATTTATAACAGCATTTTTGATTTATATAATTATTAAAAATTACAAATCAAAAAAAGTAATTGAGGCTAGGTTTAGTTTGGTTTTAAATGAGTATCGTGAAAGGGTTGAGGAACTTAAAAAGAAGAATGCGACATTGGAGCAAGAGACTCAGACCATACAATCTATTCCGCAAGGTTTAACGCTAGATGAGGAAAAGGAAGCAGAAATATTAAAAAAACTTAAGGATATAGAATTAAAGAAAGTGTTTTTAAACCAAGATTTTACACTTCAATTTGTGGCAAAAAAAATTAAAACAAATACAACTTACTTATCTTACATTGTAAATAAAAATTTTGAAAAATCATTTAGTGAGTATGCAAATGAGTTAAAAATCAATTATGTTATAAATGAAATGATATCTAATGCTAAATATAGAAAATATTCTACGCAAGCAATTGCTGAAAGTGTAGGCTATAAAAATGCAACATCATTCGCCAGATCATTTAATAAAAAAAACTGGACTTAGTCCAGTTCAATTTGCGCAAAAATTAGATACTCACGATATTTCCATCTAGTTTTATGGTTTAATTACAATAGGTTTAATTATCTCTACAGCTAGTTTAATAACACCAGTTGATAGTGGTGATGAACTAGGTCCACCTGTCCCATTATTTGGTTCTGGATCTTCTTCTGTTAAAATAATATCGTCATTAGGGTCATTTGTTTCGTTCCAACCTTCAGGTAAACCACCTTTGACGTTAATCTTATTTGCATTTGTTAAACTGTATTTTTCAAATGCATAAATTGTCAGTTTGTTTTTTTTCATAATAGTTTCTTTTTGAGTATTCCAAATTTATAAAATCAAATGATGTGTTTTGAGGTTGAGTAAGTCTTGTTAGATTGATATGATTTAAGTTGTTGTTTTATAGGTGTTTTTGTTGTTTTTTTACGTTGTTAATTTATAAATTGTATCGCTTATAATTTACAAATAGTAAACTAGTCTGTTTTGTTTTAATATAAAATAAGCCAAGTTTTGTCTCAGAAATCAATTTTAAATGAGACAAGCATTATGCTAAATGTAGTTAAAAAATATTTGGACATAAATTATTACTATGATCAAAAAGAATTATTTGAGGAGTCTTTTTTATCCCATCCCAATTATCCAAGTCTGTATGCAATCACAGATTCTTTAAATTATTTATCAATTGACAATATAGCTGCAAAAATTCCAAAAGAGCAATTTGTTGAATTGCCAGATTTGTTTTTGTCTTTCTTCGAAGGAGAATTAGTTCTTGTAAGAAAAAACAATTCTTCGGTTGTGATAGAAAAGGAAAAGGGAAATTCAGTACCCCTTTCTTCTAATGAATTTCTTGAAAAATGGAATCAGGTTATAGTGTTGATTGAACCTAATTCTAAATTAAATAATTATCAAATTCAAAAAACATATTCAAAATGGTTGTTGTATTTATTATCTGTTATTTCATTTATTTTATTATCAGTATTTTTAACTAGTTTTTCTCTAGAACGGCTGATTCTTTTGACTACAACCGCTGTAGGTCTTGCGGTAAGTGTATTAATTCTTCAAGAAAAATTTGGGATAAAAACAGAACTTGGTTCAAAATTATGTAATATCTCAACAAATACTTCATGTGATTCAGTAATTACCTCAAGCAATAGTGTTATTTATAAAAATATAAGTTTTTATGATTTGCCCATTTTGTTTTTTGGGATTAATCTCTTCGCAATCTTATTAGATAATGAATCAGCTGGTTTTGTGATTTCTTTCCTAAGTATACTTGCAATTCCATTTTTACTTTATTCAATATGGCTTCAAAAAGTTAAAATAAAAAAATGGTGTTTTTTATGTTTGTTAGTTTCATTGATTATTGTAATTCAAGCAGGATTTTTTCCATTTATAAATACAGCTTTTTTCCAAATTACTTTAGTCTCAATTGTAAATTATCTTCTCGCTTCCGCTATGGTTGTAACCGCGTGGTTTTTTTTCAAGTTTTTGTTTGAAAATAATGGAAAATTAAAAGCAGAATTAAATAGTCATAAAAGATTCAAAAGAAATTTCAAAGTTTTTGCATCCTTTTTGAAAGAGATTGAAGTTTTAGAAGGTCTTCAAGGTTTAAAAGGGATAAAATTTGGGAGTTCAGACAGTATTATTAAAATAAAACTTTTCTTAAGCCCAAGTTGTGGCCATTGCCATAAAGTGTTTAACGATGCAAAATCAATATATGAAAAGTATCCCGATAAAATAAGTCTAGATATAGTATTTAATGTTAATCCTGAAAATGTCGAAAACCCATATTTGCCTGTAGTCGAAACTATTCTTGCCTTAAACTTTACAAATAAAGAAAACGCTATAGATGCGTTAAATGACTGGCATATTAAAAAAATGGGATTAAATGAATGGAAAGAAAAATGGCCAATCATAAATAATAGTATGCTAGTTATTGGTCAAATTCAAAAACAATACGAGTGGTGTATTACAAATAATTTTAATTACACCCCAGTAAAAATCGTAAATGACATGCTTTTTCCTAATGAATATGAGTTAAGTGATTTAAATTATTTTATTAATGATTACTTGCATGTAAAGGAAAACAGTGAAAATCTTAAAATAGTATAAAAGTATTCTTGGCCAAGAATAGACAGAGACTCAACTGTCTTTAAATGATTGAGAATGAATTAAATTAATAATTTTTTTTTATGTTAAGAAACATTTTAAAATTAAATGGAATTCAAGAAATTTCTAAAGAAGAACAAAAAAGTATTAATGGTGGTTATATTCATGATATGGGTAGGTATTCGTCATGTAGCTATCATGTATTGAGAATGACTGAAAGCCAATGTTTATCTGATTTATCATTATATCCTATTTACCTAGGAGGTTCTAAATGTTCTCTTTTAGGAACTGGTCCTTGTAATGAATAAGAATAAGGGAATGAGACTGTATAAGCAAATACATAAAGCCCAAGTGTCTTAAAATGAACCGGGTATTAACTATTTATTAAAAACAATTATTATGTTAAAAGACATTTTAAATTTAGAGAACGTTCAGACTTTATCAAAAAGTGAACAAAAAAAGATCAAAGGAAAGGGAGGTTATCCAATTGAAACTTGTTGGTGTGATTCACTTCAAATAGAGATAGAAATTCATTTGTGTTACACGTGTCCATAAGTGAAATATCTTTTTCATAAATAAATGAAAGTGAATAGTTTGTAATACGAGGAAGTTGTAATGCTTTAGGATTACTTACCATTAACTATAAATAATTTAAACAATTAAATAAATAATCATGTTAAAAAACATTTTAAACTTAGAAGGAGCTCAACAATTGAGCAAAAATGACCAAAAAACAATCAATGGAGGAATTAGAGCTGATCAGTGTATAGTTACAGTTTTTAGTCAAGCTGAATGCGATGAATGGATGGGAAAATGGACAGCGCCTAATAGATGCTTAATTACTAAGCCAGTAGCAGGGCCAGGTGAGAATTTCGAATTTATTCTTTGTTAATTCATTAAATTATTAAATCATGTTAAAAAACATTTTAAACTTAGAAGGCGCTCAACAATTATCGAATAATGAGCAAAAAGAAATTAACGGAGGTATTCCTTCTGGATGCGCTTATCAAACCTGGTCAGGTGGGAGTTTAGCAAACTGTAAAGTAACTAATCCAGGGGGATTTAATTACTCTTACATGTCAGGGACTTGTAGAGCATTTTTTTGTTCTCCAGTAGATCCAATCGAAATTTTTGTACCATAATTTTGTAAGGAAAGAGAAACTTTTGTTTCTCTTTCCTTGTTATTCGATTTTAATATTTAGCTACATTTGTATATAACAAACAAACCAAAATTTTTTGAAAAAGTTTCCATCATACATTCAAGCGGATGCAAAAGATTGTGGACCTACCTGTTTAAAAATAGTTTCGAAATACTATGGTAGAACAATTAATATTCAGCAATTACGCGATTATTCTGAAACTACCCGAGAAGGTAGTAATTTGCTTTTTTTGAGCGATGCCGCAGATCGTGTGGGCTTTAGAACTTTAGGAGTAAAACTTGATTTAGAAAGTCTTAAAGAGGCGCCTTTGCCATGTGTGCTTCATTGGAATAAAGAGCATTATGTGGTTTTGTATGATATTAAAAAAGGGCAATTTCGTATATCAGATCCAGGTTTTGGGTTAATAGAGTATAATGAAAATGAATTCTTGAAATTTTGGATTGGTAACAATGCTGATGACAAAACTCAGGAAGGAGTTGCTTTATTGTTAGAAACTACACCCAAATTTTTTGAAACTGATTTTGATAAGGAAGAAAAGAAAGCTTTAGGTTTTGGTATTCTTTATCAATATTTATGGAAATATAAATCCTTTTTAGTGCAGTTAAGTATTGGCTTACTAGCAGGAACTTTATTACAATTAGTTTTTCCATTTCTAAATCAGAGTTTGGTTGATATAGGTATCCAAAATCAAAACATGGGTTTTGTATATCTTATTCTCTTTGCGCAAATTTTTTTATTTGTAGGGAGAACAGGAATCGAACTCATACGAAGTTGGATTCTACTACATTTATCTACAAGAATTAACATATCGTTAATTTCTGATTTTTTCATTAAGCTGATGAATTTGCCAATTTCGTTTTTTGATGTGCGAATGACAGGAGATATCATGCAGCGTATCAATGACCATCGTAGAATTGAAAGAATTTTGACTACTTCATCACTAAATGTGATTTTTTCTGTCATTAACATGATTGTCATGGGTGGGGTTTTGGCCTATTATAATCTTCAGATTTTCTTTATATTTTTTGTAGGTAGTTTATTGTATTTTATCTGGATTACTTTGTTTTTAAAACGTAGAGAAGCCTTGGATTATAAGCGGTTTTCAGAAGTGAGTCAGGAGCAAAGTAAAGTTATGGAGCTTATTAACGGTATGCAGGAAATAAAATTGCATAACGCTGAAAAACAAAAAAGGTGGGGTTGGGAACATGTTCAAGCAAGGTTGTTTAAAGTTTCTATGAAAGGTTTAGTGCTTGAACAAACTCAAAGTATAGGATCTTCTACTATAAACGAATTGAAAAATATCATGATTACTTTTGTTTCAGCAAAATTAGTTATTGATGGGCAGTTGACTTTCGGGATGATGTTAGCAATAAATGGAATCGTAGGTACATTAAATGGTCCAATAGCCCAATTAATTGGTTTTGTTAGAGAATTGCAAGATGCTAAAATATCTTTAGCACGCTTATCAGAGATTCATGAAAAGGAGGATGAGGTACAACAAGAAGAATTTCAAATGCATGACGTACCAAGTAATCAAGATATTTATATAAAAAATTTAACTTATAGATATTTAGGTTCAGATGTGCCTGTTCTAGAAGACTTAAGTTTGGTGATTCCTGCTAAGAAAGTAACTGCAATTGTGGGTGTTAGTGGAAGCGGTAAAACTACTTTAATGAAATTACTTTTAAAATTCTATGAACCAGAGAAAGGAGAAGTCCTTGTGGGTAATGCGCAACTTAAAAATATTTCTCAGAGGGCTTGGAGAAATTGTATTGGAGCGGTTATGCAAGAAGGATTTATCTTTAATGATACTATTGCAAATAATATTGCGGTAGGTGTTGATAAAGTCAATAAAGACCGCTTAGTGTATGCAGCAGATGTGGCTAATATTAGCGATTATATTAATGGTCTTCCATTAGGATACAATACTAAAATTGGCTCAGAAGGAGTAGGAATGAGTACTGGGCAAAAGCAGCGATTGCTTATTGCTAGAGCAGTATACAAAAACCCAGAAATGTTGTTTTTTGATGAGGCTACTTCGGCTTTGGATGCTAATAATGAAAAAGTAATTATGAGTAAATTAGATCTTTTTTTCAAAAACAAAACAGTAGTGGTTATAGCACACCGCTTGAGTACCGTAATGAATGCAGATCAAATTGTAGTACTCGATAAAGGAAAAATCATTGAAGTAGGAAGCCATTCTGAATTGGTAGAACAAAAAGGAAATTATTTTGAATTGGTTCGAAATCAATTGCAATTAGGAAATTAATAACCATGGAAGAAAATAATACTACTTTCGAACTAAGAAGTGAAGAAGTTCAAGATATTCTTACTCGTGTTCCACATTGGATGATTCGTTGGGGAACCGTTTTGATTTTTGCTGTCATTATGATGCTCTTTTTTGTGTCTTGGTTTTTGAAATATCCAGATATCGTTCGTACAGAGGTGGTAATTACGACTAATATTCCGCCTGAGAAGATAGTGGCTAAAACTACAGGAAGAATCGAGGCTATTTTAGTAAAAGATAAAGAGGTAATTATACGGAATGCAACACTTGCTATAATTGAGAATAATGCTAATTATAAAGATGTATTTGTTTTGAAGAACTGTATTGAGCATTTTGATTTAAACGGGACTGCAAAATTTCCTTTTCATTTATTAGATAATGCACAATTAGGAGATGTAGAAAACGCATATGCTATTTTTCAAAAAGAGTATATTGCCGAGGAGTTGAATTCTCAATTGCAACCTTTTCAATTGGAGAATAATTCGCAACGTTTAGAGAATGCTCAGATAAAAGAACGTTTACGATTATTAGAGCAACAAAAAACAATTAATGAAAGTGAATTACAGCTTCAAAAAAATGATGTCAATCGTTATGAAATTCTATATAACAAAGGAGTGGTTTCTACACAGGATCTTGAAAATAAAAAATTAGGATATCTTCAGGCTGACAAGAATTATAGGAGCTTATTGTCTTCAATTTCTCAATTAAAGTCATCCTTGATTGACAATACAAGGTCAAGTCAAAGCTCACAAATAAATGGAACAAGAGAAACTGTAAACCTAGATCGTAATGTTACCCAGGCTTTTTACCAATTAAAAAAAGCAATAAAAGATTGGGAATTGACTTACACTTTAAAATCCTCTGTTGGCGGAACTGTTTCTTTTTTGCAAGTTTGGAGTAAAAATCAGACTATCGTTTCAGGAGATAATGTGTTTTCTGTTATACCCACAATAAAAGAAGGTTATGTTGGTAAAGTAAAAGCAGCTTCATTAAATTCTGGTAAAATTAAAGTAGGGCAAAAAGTAAATATTCGCTTGTTTAACTTTCCAGATAGGGAATTTGGTGTTTTGAGCGGTAAAGTAAGTAATATTTCTCTGGTACCAGACAAAGATGGTAATTTACTAATAGATGTGTCTCTGCCAAAAGGATTGGAGTCTTCTTATAAAAAGCAAATCCCTTTTCAGCAAGAAATGAAGGGGTCAGCAGATATCGTGACCGAAGATTTGAGATTAATTGAACGTTTGTTGTATCAGTTTAGAGATGTGTTTAATAGGCAAAGTGAAATACCTACATCTTCAAATAAAAATCCTTAGTTAGTTTAATATATTCTGGGGTGTAGACGTGTCTTGCGGCTTCGATAGTCAATTCATCAATTGCCAAGTCAGTTGTTTCATTTCGGCTAAAAGCCAGTAAGCTACGTTTGATTTTCGTAGTTGGCGTTCCTTTGATACGAGTAATTTTCAAAGGATATAATTCGAATTCGTTGGCCAAAGCAATAAAGTTTTCTTCTTCTTTAAAAGGAATGATTACGGCGAATATTCCGTTTTCAGAAAGTAATAAATCTGCCGCTTCTAGTAATTGCTCAAAAGGCATGGCGTCTTGAAATCGGGCTAAATCTCGTGATTCGTTTTCGGTTTTGTAATCTTCGGAATAGAAAGGAGGATTGGAGACAATCAAATCATATTCGTCTTCAGGTTCTTCTATGAATTCGTCTAAACCGGCATGAAAACAGAACAAACGATCGTTCCAAGGTGAATTTTCAAAATTATCGGTTGCTTGCTCGTAAGCAGCTTCGTCAATTTCTAAAGCGTCAATTTGCTGTGCTGCGCTTCTTTGTGCCAACATCAAAGCGACAATTCCAGTTCCAGTGCCAATGTCTAAAACGCTGAAAGGATGATTGTCAATAGGAGCCCAAGCGCCCAATAAAACACCATCGGTACCAATTTTCATAGCGCAACGGTCTTGTTCAACAAAAAAGTTTTTGAATTGGAATTTAGACATAACGATTTCAGATTTTTGAACTACTGAATACTAAAAACTGTAGACTGAGTACTTCGATTAAAGGTACATCTCAATCAATCCCTCAGGCAAATCCATAATGATTTTTTTATTTTCACGGTCTACTTTTACCAAGAAATGGTCAATCATTGGGATTAAGATTTCGGCGTCGCCTTTTAGTACTTCAAATAAAGGTTGTGCAGTGGTGTCGTTGATAGATTGAATTTCTCCAACATAGCCTAAGCGTTGGTCTTCTACTTCAAAACCAATTACTTCGTGAAAATAGAATTTGTTGCCGCTTAATTTGGGCAACATTTTTAAGGGAAGATAAAGGTCGCATCCAATAAGTGCATCGGCTTGTTCTTCGGTAGCGATGTCTTCAAAACGGATGCGTAGAAAGTCGTTTTTGTGAAGGGAACTACTTTCAATAAAAAAAGGAACCAAGTGTTTGTTGTGATCAACAAACACTGATTCCAAGTTTTCGTATAACTCAGGTTCGTCCGTGTCTAGATAAGCTAGGACTTCCCCTTTGAAACTAAATTTTTTAGCGATTTTACCTAAATAGAAACAGTCCTCTTTACGCATTGTCGCTTGTTAAAATTAAGCCTCAGTTGTTTCGTTATTCTCTTCTGCAGCTGGAGCTTCTTCAGCTTCAACTTCAGCAACTTCTTCAGCAGGAGTTGCAGCAGCAATAGCAGCAGCTTCAGCTTCAGCTTGTGCAGCTAAACGTTTCGCGTTAACTTCTTGTTCTGCTTTCAAAGCTTTTGCTTTATCAGCAGCTTGAGCTTTAGTCAAACCTTCTTTTTTAGCAACAACTTTGTTTGCTTTTTCCTCTAACCAAGCTGCCAATTTAGCATCTGCTTGTTCTTGAGTCAAAGCTCCTTTGCGAACACCTCCATCAAGGTGGTGTTTCAATAAAGCACCTTTGTAAGAAAGAATTGCTTTAGCAGTATCGGTTGGTTGAGCACCATTGTGCAACCATTTCACTGCACTATCCAAATTTAATTCGATAGTTGCTGGGTTAGTGTTTGGATTGTAAGTACCGATTTTCTCTAAGTATTTACCATCTCTTTTTGAGCGAGCATCTGCTGCTACAACCCAGTAAAAAGGTTTTTGTTTTTTACCGTGTCTTTGTAATCTAATTTTTACTGACATAATCTTGTGATTAAATTTTGAGGTACACGACCTCGATTAATTAAGGGTGCAAAGATACATTTTTTATTTAAAAAAACTATAGTGGGCTATAATATTCATATTTAGATTTTTAATAAGGGCTACTTGTGTCTTTTTTTATTGTTTGAAATAAAAAAACTATAGATTTGTACCGAATCAAATTCACTAATTAATAGAATGAAAAAAATACTTTTTTTTGTTGCTTTAGCTTTAGTTATGAGTTCTTGCTCAGACGATGTGGTTTTCAATAATCCTTCTGTTCAAGGTTTGAAGGACAATGTTTTTTGGCGTGCTTTACAAAGCAAAGCGGTTGTGTCTAATGATGGTACAGTTGCAATTGAAGCTGTAACATTGAAGGAAAATTTAACTTTGCATCTTTCTTCTGTTCAAGAAAAAACGTATTTATTGGACAATAGTGCTGTGGATTATGTTACGTATACTTCTAGAGAGTCTTCGCCCGAGATTTCACTCACCTCTAAAAATGGAATGGGAAAAGGGAAGGTCATTGTTTCAGAATACGATGAAGTAAATAAAACAATTACTGGAACTTTTACTTTTGTAATCACTACTCCTGTAACAGGAACGCAAGAAGTTAAAGAATTTTATTTTTCGCAAGGTGTTTTTTACAAAGTTCCAGTATCTCCAGAAGTGGTGACTTTGGTCAAATAGTCTAGTTATTAATTTGTTACGATACTAATGAAATTGTTTTTTTTTCATAATTATTACATAAATCTTATAATAGATAGTAGATTAGAATAAAATAAGACTACATTTGTTGCATTATTATAAATAAGTACATATGAACATTTTTGTTGGAAGCCTTCCATTCAGTATTGAGGAAGCAGATTTAAGAGAGTCTTTCGAAGCTTACGGAGCAGTAGATTCAGTTAAAATTATAACGGATAAATTTACTGGTAGAAGTAAAGGTTTTGGTTTCGTAGAGATGCCAAATGACGCGGAAGCTCAAAAAGCAATTGACGAATTAAACGGTGCTACCGTTCAAGGACGTGCAATTGTGGTAAACAAATCTGAGCCAAAACCAGAAGGCGAAAGAAGAAGTTTCAACAACAACCGTGGTGGTGATTCACGCGGAGGTTACGGAAACAACCGCGGTGGTGGTGACAGAGGAGGAAGATATTAATATTTTTTTCTAGTATAAAAAAAGGGAACAATTGAAAAATTGTTCCCTTTTTTGTTATTTACTTTTCTTTCGATTGAAAGCGATTTATAAATTGGCCACTAACCAATCACCCACTTCGCTTGTTTTATAGGCTTTACTTCCTTTGGCAGCTAAGTCTTCGGTGACAATACCTTCTTCCAAAGATTTGTTGACTACGGCTCTTATGGCTTGTGCTTCTTCTTTTAATCCAAAGGCGTCTTCGAACATCATTGCGGCAGATAAAATAGTAGCCAATGGGTTTGCAATGTTTAGTCCTGTTGCTTGTGGGTACGACCCGTGAATGGGCTCGTATAATGAAGTGTGTTCTCCAACAGAAGCTGAAGGCATTAATCCCATAGAACCTGAAATTACAGAAGCTTCATCGGTTAATATGTCTCCAAATAGATTTTCGGTAATCAATACATCATAAGAGTTAGGCCATTGCACCAAACGCATAGCGACAGCATCAACAAATTCATAACTCACTTCTACTTCTGGATAATCTTTGGCCATAGTTTGAACCGTTTCTCTCCAAAGGCGAGAGGTTTCTAAAACATTGGCTTTATCTACACAGCATAATTTCTTAGAACGTGTCATCGCTAATTCGAAACCTTTTTTAGCCAAACGTTGTACTTCAGCTCTTGTGTACACACAATTGTCAAAAGCAGTTTCTCCATCATCTCTTCTTCCTTTTTCACCAAAATAAATTCCACCAGTAAGTTCTCTTAAGAAAACTAAATCTGTTCCTTCGATACGCTCTCTTTTTAAAGGAGAATTGTCAATCAATGAAGGAAAAGTAAATGTTGGACGTACATTGGCAAATAAACCTAGTTTTTTACGCATTAAAAGCAAACCTTGCTCAGGACGAACGGGTGCGCTTGGGTCATTATCGTATTTTGGGTGTCCAATAGCGCCAAACAAAACCGCATCGGCTTTCATGCATATTTCGTGTGTTTCGTCTGGGTAAGGAACGCCAACAGCATCTATGGCACAAGCACCTGTTAAGGCTGGTGTCCAAGTGATGTCGTGGTTAAATTTTTTGGCAATAGCATCAGCTACTTTTACGGCTTCGTTAATGACTTCTGGTCCGATGCCGTCTCCGGCTAAAAGGGCAATATTTAATTTCATGTGTTGGAAATTGTGATAGTTATGTAATGAATCCAAATGGTTGAGATTTGGAGTTTTATTTTTGAAATTTATACGGTTACAACATTAAGCATTTTTTGCGTAGCTACAATGGCTGCTACAGTTTGGTCGGAGTCTAATCCTCGTGTTTTGAATTCCTTTCCGTTTGCTGTCCAGGTGATAACCGTTTCACACAAAGCATCGGAGCTACTTCCTGGAGGGATTCTAACGGCGTAATCAACGAGCTTAGGTAAAGTCATTTTTTTGCTTTTGTAAATTTTGTTCAGAGCATTCATAAAAGCATCAAATTGTCCGTCTCCTTGTGCGTTTTCTTCGATTATTTCTCCATCAATTTTAAGACAAAGTGTAGTTGAAGGGCGCATTCCTTTAGCATGAACCAAAACATAGGATTGCACCACAACACGTTCTTGATAGGACTGACTGTCCAAAACATCGGAAATGATATAAGGTAGGTCTTCTTTGGTGACCGTTTCTTTTTTGTCGCCCAATTCAATGATGCGTTGTGTAACGAGTTTTAAATCTTCGGCATTGAGTTGTAGTCCAAGCTCTTGAAGGTTTTTTTCGATATTGGCTTTGCCTGATGTTTTTCCAAGCGCATATTTTCGTTTTCTTCCAAAACGCTCTGGTAATAAGTCGTTGAAATACAGATTGTTTTTGTTGTCTCCATCAGCATGAATACCAGCGGTTTGAGTAAAAACATTATCTCCAACAATGGGTTTGTTCGCCGGAATTCTATATCCAGTAAAAGTTTCTACAAGTTTGCTAACTGAGTATAGAGAAGTTTCTTTGATATTGATTTTTACTTGAGGTAAAAAATCATTGATAACGGCAACGGTACTCTCCAAAGGAGCATTTCCGGCGCGTTCTCCCATTCCATTTACAGTTACGTGTAAACCGCTGATTCCTGCTTTTATGGCTTCCATAACATTGGCTACACTAAGGTCATAATCGTTGTGAGCGTGAAAATCAAAGTGAATGTCAGGGTATTTTTGTGTTATTTTAGAAATGAATTCAAAAGTATCCGAAGGAATTAAAACACCTAGTGTATCGGGTAATAAAATTCTTTTAACGGGTTGTTGAGTGATAAAATCCAAGTATTGAAATACATAATCAGGAGAATTGCGCATACCGTTACTCCAATCTTCGAGGTAAACATTGGTGGCAATTCCGTTTTGATTCGCGAGTTCGATTGCTTGTGCAATTTCTGCAAAATGCTGTTCAGGTGTTTTTTTTAATTGGTGGGTTAAGTGGTTCAAAGAACCTTTGGTTAAAAGATTTTGAACTTTGGCCCCTGCTTTTTTCATCCATTCAATAGAAATCCCTCCATCAACAAATGATAAAACTTCTATTCTGTCAGTATATCCCTTGTTAATAGCCCAGTCCATAATACCTTTTACCCCTTGAAATTCTCCTTCACTCACACGTGCCGAAGCAATTTCGATGCGGTCAATGTGTAATTCTTCTAATAATAATTGAGCAATGGTTAGTTTTTCTGCAGCCGAAAACGATACGCCCGAAGTTTGTTCTCCGTCGCGTAAGGTCGTATCCATTATTTCAATCTTTTTCTGTTCCATTGGGGAATTATTTTCGGATTAAAGTATCCTTTTTTTTATTTAAAGCGAATCCTATATCATTTTAGAAACGATATAGGACAGCACTATTGGGTTGTAAGTAACTTAAGGTTCTATATCAATTGTTTACTGGCAAAATCAACAATTTCTTCTTTGATATTGTTTAGATAATCGATGTCATCAAAACCATTAATCATGTTGTTCTTTTTGTATCCGTTGATGTCAAAAGATTCTTTTTGACCAGTAGACAATAAAGTAATGGTTTGTTCAGGTAAATTGATTTCTAGCGCTGTTTTTGGATCTGCTTCTATTGCTTTAAAAATAGTATCAGCAAATTCTGGGCTTACTTGTACTGGTAAAACTCCAATATTTAAACAGTTTCCCTTGAAAATGTCTGCAAAGAAACTTGAAACGACCGCTCTAAATCCGTAATCATAAACTGCCCAAGCAGCGTGCTCTCTTGAAGACCCAGAACCGAAGTTTTTTCCTCCAATTAAGATCTTTCCAGAATAAGTAGAATCATTTAAAACGAAATCGGCTTTTGGTGTGTCGTCTCCATTATATCTCCAGTCACGAAATAGGTTGTCTCCAAAACCTTCACGTTTTGTGGCTTTCAAGAAACGAGCAGGTATGATTTGATCTGTGTCTACGTTTTCTATCGGTAGTGGCACTGCACTACTGGTAAGGATGGTAAATTTATCGTATGCCATTTGACTTTATTTTGGTTTAGCCCTCAATTTCCGAATGGGAGTAGTAAGAGGACTTATGTTGTTGTAAAATATTTTTAGTTCTTTGGTAATTTCCCTTTGCGGTGAAAAATTACATCAATTCCCGTGGATCTGTTAGTTTTCCTGTCACAGCTGCAGCAGCGGCCATTATTGGAGAGGCTAACATTGTTCTTGATCCAGGACCCTGACGGCCTTCAAAGTTTCTGTTAGAAGTACTTACGGCATATTTTCCAGCTGGAACTTTATCATCGTTCATTGCTAAACAAGCCGAACAGCCTGGCTGACGCAATACAAAACCAGCTTCTGTTAGAATGTCTAAAAGTCCTTCTTCTTTTATTTGTGCTTCAACAACATGTGAGCCAGGTACTAACCAAGCCGTAACATTATCTGCTTTTTTGCGGCCTTTAACAATTTCTGTAAAAGCTCTAAAATCTTCAATACGACCGTTGGTGCAGCTTCCTAAGAAAACGTAATCGATTGTTTTGCCAATCATAGTATCAGCTTCATTGAAGCCCATATAGGCCAAAGATTTTTTGTAGGTTTCCTCGCCACCTTCTACTTGATCTGCACTTGGAATAGATGCTGAAATTCCAATTCCCATTCCAGGATTGGTTCCATAAGTAATCATTGGTTCAATATCAGCAGCATCAATAGTTAATTCTGCATCGAAAACTGCATCGGCATCCGTTTTCAAAGTTTTCCAGTATTCAACTGCTTTAGTCCAAGCTTCTCCTTTTGGGGCATATAATCTGCCTTCCAAGAAATCAAATGTTTTTTGATCGGGAGCAATCATACCTCCACGAGCACCCATTTCTATACTTAGATTACAAACTGTCATACGGCCTTCCATTGACATTTCTTCAAAAACATTTCCAGCATATTCAACAAAGTAACCGGTTCCTCCAGAAGTTGTTAGTTTTGAAATGATGTACAAAGCCACGTCTTTTGGTCCCACACCTTTGCTCAAAGTTCCGTTTACGTTGATACGCATTTTTTTGGGTTTCGGTTGCATAATGCATTGCGTAGAAAGTACCATTTCTACCTCCGAAGTTCCGATTCCAAAGGCAATGGCTCCAAATGCACCGTGAGTTGAAGTATGTGAGTCACCACAAACAATAGTAGCACCTGGTAAAGTAATTCCGTTTTCAGGTCCTACCACGTGAACAATTCCATTTTTTTGGTGTCCTAAACCCCAATGGGAAATACCGTATTCTGCAGCGTTATCTTCTAATGCTTTCAATTGATTAGCCGATAGAGGATCTTCTACTGGTAAATGTTGGTTTATTGTCGGGGTGTTGTGATCGGCAGTGGCAAAAGTACGTTCTGGATATAATACCTTAACGCCTCTAGCTTTTAAACCTAAAAAAGCAACGGGACTAGTCACTTCGTGAATGAAATGACGGTCAATAAAAAACACATCTGGTCCATCCTCAATTTTACGCACCACGTGCGAATCCCATACTTTGTCGAATAATGTAGTACTCATTGTTAACTATTTTTTTAAGTGTATTGGTCTTTTTTGTTGGGTTGCTACCCAAAAAGTATAACTTGGAAGGCAAATGTAGCAAACGAATAAAAAGTGTCAATTTTGAAATTTCATTATATACGATACCCAAATTCTTTTTCTACGGCAGATTAGAATTAATAACTTTCTTTTTTAAGGAAAAAATTGGATTGGTTTTACTATTGATTTGAAAAAAGGAAACGTCTTTTTTTAAAATTAAAATCCTTTTTAGATATGGGATTTTTGTTGTGTTATTTTTAAAACAAACCGTTTTTTCAATGATTTCACTGCGTTTTTTCTATCTAAATCTCGTTTTTTGATTAAAAACAGTCAGCAAAGTGCTGTTTTTGTGCTAAGTGAAAGTGGTGCTATTTAGAAGTAAAATCGATAAAATGAGTTCTTTAAAACACTTTTTTTTTAATTGAAAACTACGACATCCAAAAATGAGATTTGCTGTTTTTTTAATGAAAATGGTGTAGATTTATTTGGCTTTGGTGCTAAAATTTTAACCTTGATTTAGATTGGAATAAAAAAACAAATTGCCTCTAGTTTCTTTAAAAAAAAACTAAATTTGAACTTCCGCCAATTTGTATTGTACTGTTTTTTATACTCCATAAAACCAATGTTTTAAGGAGTTTCAAAATTGGATTTTGGAATTTTTAATCTTTGTTATTTTAACTTATGTACTTAATATTCGATACCGAAACCACCGGATTACCCAAGCGTTGGGGCGCACCCTTATCTGACACAGATAACTGGCCAAGATGTATACAAATCGCTTGGCAGTTGCATGATGACATGGGGAATTTGGTGGAGCATCAAGATTATTTGGTGCAGCCAGAAGGGTTTAATATTCCTTATGACGCTGAGCGAATCCACGGAATTTCTACCGAATTGGCGCAAGCAGAGGGAATTCCATTGGCGGAAGTATTAGAGAAGTTCAATATAGCTTTAGGCAAAGCCAAATTTATTGTAGGTCAAAATGTAGGTTTTGATGTCAATATTATGGGTTGCGAGTTCTATCGTTTGGGTGTAGCTTCGCCTATGGGGGAGATGCTGATTCTAGACACGTGTACAGAAGTAACCGCTTCCTTACTAAAATTGCCTGGAGGTCGAGGAGGTAAATTCAAATTACCGACGCTTACCGAGTTGCATCAGTATTTGTTTGACCAACCGTTTGCAGAAGCACACAACGCTACTGCCGACGTTGAGGCAACCACAAGATGTTTTCTAGAATTAATTAGAAAAGAAGTTTTTACCAAAGAAGAGTTGGAGGTGGAACCCATTTACTTCAAGGAATTCCAAAGTAAAAATCCAGACCCTTTTCCGCTAATTGGATTAAAGCACATCAATCTTAAGAAGGCTTCTGATGCGATTCGGGAACAACTTAAAGCCTCAGGTGTTGTTACCGATGCACCAATTTTAACCGAAACAGAAAAGAAAGATTTTTCGGCAGCAGCTTTTGCTCATTTGCATAATCACACACAGTTTTCTGTTTTGCAATCCACCATTGCGATTGGTGGTTTGGTGGCGGCTACAGCCAAAAATAAGTTTCCTGCAATAGCCATGACGGATACGGGTAATATGATGGGTGCTTTTCATTTTGTGAGTGCCGTTATGAATTACAACAAATCGGCGTCGGCTAAAAATAAAGCATTGGTAGAAAGTGGAGAAGAGCCTACTGAAACCGAAATAAAACCCATTGTAGGTTGTGAATTTAATATCTGTGACAACCATTTGGATAAAACCAAAAAAGACAATGGCTATCAAGTAGTTTTATTAGCAAAGAATAAAAAAGGCTATCACAATCTTGCCAAAATGGCTTCTATTGCTTACACCGCTGGTTTTTATTATGTCCCAAGAATTGACAGAACTATAGTCGAACAGTACAAAGAAGACATTATGGTGTTGTCTGGAAATTTATACGGAGAAATTCCAAGTAAAATTCTGAATGTAGGGGAGAACCAAGCAGAGGATGCATTGCTTTGGTGGAAAGCACAATTTGGAGACGATTTGTATCTCGAAATCATGCGCCACAATCAAGAAGATGAAAATAGGGTGAATAAAACACTCATTGAATTCTCTAAAAAACATCAAGTCAAGCTTATTGCCACCAACAATACCTATTATTTAAATAAAGAAGATGCCAATGCACACGATATTTTGTTGTGTGTAAAAGATGGTGAAAAACAAGCTACGCCCATTGGTAGAGGGCGAGGCTATCGTTATGGATTGCCAAATCAGGAATATTATTATAAGTCAGGTGAGGAAATGAAAAAACTCTTTGCCGATTTGCCTGATGCGATTATCAACATTCAAGAAATTGTAGATAAAGTTGAAATTTACTCCTTGTACCGTGACGTACTGTTGCCTAAATACGATATTCCACAAGAATTTGTGGTGGCAGAAGATGAAGCTGATGGTGGCGTTAGAGGTGAAAATGCCTATTTGCGACACCTTACGATGGAAGGAGCAAAGCGACGTTATGGCGAAATCACGGAGTCGATTCAAGAACGATTGGATTTTGAATTATTGACCATTTCCAATTCGGGTTATCCAGGTTATTTCTTAATTGTACAAGATTTTATCGCCGAAGCACGAAAAATGGACGTTTCTGTGGGACCTGGTCGTGGTTCGGCAGCGGGTTCGGCGGTAGCGTATTGTTTAGGAATTACCAATATTGACCCCATTAAATACGATTTGCTTTTTGAGCGTTTCCTAAATCCGGATCGTGTGTCCATGCCCGATATTGATATCGATTTTGATGACGAGGGCCGTGGTCGTGTAATGGATTATGTTATCAATAAATATGGTGCCAATCAAGTAGCGCAAATTATTACCTACGGTAAAATGGCTACGAAGTCGGCTATTCGAGATACGGCTCGTGTTTTGGATTTGCCTTTGTTTGAAGCGGATAGAATTGCGAAGCTAATTCCAGGGATGATGCCATCAAAATGGAATTTGGCGCGTTTTATTTCTGAAAAAGAAGAGGACGTAAAAAAAGCGTTGCGTTCGGATGAGTTTGATAGTGTAAAAGAATTGATTGCCATTGCCAATGGAGGAGATTTGGCTGGAGAAACCATTCAGCAAGCCAAGATATTGGAAGGTTCGATGCGAAACACGGGTATTCACGCTTGTGGGGTGATTATTACGCCATCAGATATTACCAATTACGTTCCAGTAACAACAGCTAAAGATTCGGATTTGTATGTTACCCAGTTCGACAACTCGGTGGCTGAAAGTGCAGGATTGTTGAAAATGGACTTCTTGGGGTTGAAAACCCTAACATTGATAAAGGACACGGTTAAGTTGGTCAAATACCGAACAGGAATTCAGCTCGACCCCGATACGTTTCCTATTGATGATGTCAAAACCTATGAGCTGTTCCAAAGAGGAGAAACAGTAGGGATATTCCAATACGAGTCACCCGGAATGCAAAAATACATGAAGGACTTGAAGCCTACTGTTTTTGGGGATTTGATTGCGATGAATGCCTTGTATCGTCCAGGGCCGTTAGAGTATATTCCGTCTTTCGTTCGAAGAAAAAATGGCGAAGAAGAAATCAAATACGATTTAGAGGCTTGTGCTGAATATTTGTCTGAAACCTACGGAATTACGGTATACCAAGAGCAGGTGATGCTTTTGTCTCAATCTTTGGCTGGTTTTACCAAAGGTGAGGCCGACGTTTTGCGTAAGGCAATGGGTAAAAAACAAAAAGACGTATTGGACAAAATGAAGCCGAAGTTTGTGGAACAAGCAGCTGCCAAAGGTCATGATGCAACGGTTTTAGAAAAAATCTGGAAAGACTGGGAAGCTTTTGCGAGTTATGCTTTTAATAAATCGCACTCAACTTGTTATGCTTGGATTGCGTACCAAACGGCTTATTTGAAAGCGCATTACCCTGCTGAATACATGGCCGCAGTACTTTCGAATAATATGAGTGATATCAAACAAGTTTCGTTCTTTATGGAAGAATGTAAGCGTATGGGATTGCAGGTTTTAGGACCTGACGTGAATGAGTCTTTCTATAAGTTTACCGTAAATGAAGAATATGCCGTTCGTTTTGGAATGGGAGCCATCAAGGGCGTTGGTTCAGGTGCTGTGGCAACAATTGTTGAAAACAGGAAAGACGGTAAATACAAATCTATTTTTGATTTAGCCAAACGTATCGATTTGAGAGCGGCGAATAAAAAGGCCATCGAGAATTTGGCTTTGGCAGGAGGATTCGATTCGTTTGAAGGTACCACACGAGCACAATATTTTCATGACGATGGTGATGGTATTACCTTTTATGAAAAAGCAATGCGTTATGGGGCGAAATACCAAGAGAATGAAAATTCTTCGCAAGTGAGTTTGTTTGGTGAAACCAGCGAAGTGCAAATTGCTGAACCAGTTGTGCCGCCATGCGAAGATTGGAGCACGATGGAGAAATTAGCCAAAGAGAAAGAAGTAGTTGGTATCTACATTTCAGGTCATCCATTAGATGATTATAAATTTGAGATGAAGTACTTCTGCAATGTTAGGTTAGAGGCTCTTAAAAATTTAGAGCAACATGTTGGAAAAAACTTGACGTTTGGTGGTATTATTAATAACGTCCAGCATCGAGTAGCCAAAAATGGAAAAGGATGGGGAATGTTTACGCTCGAAGGTTATGATGAAAATTTTGAGTTCCGAATCTTTGGAGAAGAATACTTGAAGTTTCGTCATTTCTTTATCCAAAACAATTTCACTTATATAAAGATACTAGTTAAAGAAGGTTGGGTCAATCAAGAAACAGGTAAACGAGCCGACCCTAGAATTCAGTTTGTTGAGGTAAAACAATTGCAAGATGTATTAGAGGCGTATGCTAAGAAATTAGTCTTACTTTTAAATATTAAGGATATAGAGACTGAGTTTATTTATAGGCTCAATCAGTTGTTTTTACAAAATAAAGGAGAGCATACGGTAACCTTTGAAGTAATGGAGTTGGAACGAGTGCGCAGAATGGTAGAAAGAACGACTGCCATTGAGGGAATAGAGGATGCTGATTTTGTTGATGGTAATGAGACTGAAGAAGGAGAGAATCTTGAGAATCCTGTGTCAAGTACTGCGACAAAAGTAGAGGAAATAGAGGAAATTAAAGTTGTGACCAAACTAGCTATGCCTAGCCGAAAAGTAAAAATTAAAATTTCGAATGAGCTTTTATTTGAATTAGAGAAAATGCAAATCAACTTCAAATTGAATTAATTTTAAGAGTTAAAAAAATAGAACATGCCATGTAATTTAACATAATAAAAATGGATTAAAAATTCTTTTCTTAATAAAAATATCAAGAAAACGTTTTCGAGGGTTCTAGAATTGTTGGTCTCTTTGAAATGACTTAAATTATTATAAGTTTGCAGCGTTAAACAAAATTACTATTATGAAAAAGAATTTATTTTTATTTGGTTTCGTTTTGATCGCTACTGCTATGATGGCGCAAACCGAAAAAAGTGAGAGCTGGTATTTTAAAATAGGCGGGTCTTATTTTATGCAAACTGCGGCTACTGAATTTCCTACAGTTGGGGGTAATCTTCCATTAAGTAAGGTTTATCAAGGAGGGAAGTTAGTTTCAGAAGAAAGTGTAACTGGGTCTTTTGGAGAAGGTTTTAGAACAGGATTAACAGCTGGATACAGATTTAACAAACGTGTTGGGGTAGAGATGGGTGTGAACTATTACTCTAGCAAAGATAAAACGATGGCTCAAACTAAATCTGATTTGCCAATCACGCCTGAAGGTGTGTATAGTTTTAAATCAGTAGGTCAAATTACTGCATTTGATTTGGCGCCATCTTTAGTGTTGTTTTTAGGTGAGCACAAAGGATTTGAACCATATACAAAAGTTGGGATTTTGGTTCCTATTCACGGTGATTTAGAAATTACTTCAGATGCTTACGCTCCAATTGCGTTTAGTGCGACAGGTGTTCCTACAGCTTTTGGTAATGTGCATAGTGTTGATGTAGTGAAACCAAATCCAACGATTGGTTTTTCTGCTGTAATGGGAACTTCTTATAAAATTGGAAAAAATCTATCGCTTTTTGCGGAGTTAGAATATCGTAACTTTACAGTTCACGGAAAAACAAAAGAGACTACCGAGTTCACAGTAAATGGTGCGGATGCTTTAGCGACTAGAACAAAAGCTCAAATACATACTAATTATAGAGATAGATTGGATGTTAATTCTAATAATCCTTTATTTAATCCTAATACGGCAACAGTAATTGATAGAAAAGATACAACTAGGCCTAATGAAGCATTGGATGAATTAAGTTCATATGTTGGAATTAGTGGTTTAGGATTGACTTTAGGCTTGAAATACAGTTTGTAATCCTTACTAGGGAATTATTAAGATTGAAAAGAGTTGCTCGGATAGAGCAGCTCTTTTTTTGCAAATAAGCACAAACAATGGAATGATAGCCAAAACTAATTTACAGATGCTTTGGGATTGATTTTTAATTCCTAAATTTGAGCCTTATTTAAGAAAAATATCAACCGACGCCGAAATCAGTAGAGGAGGAGTCACTTAAACAAATAGAAAATGGCTTTAGCAATAACAGATGCTACTTTTGAAGAAGTAGTTTTGAAATCAGACAAACCTGTAATGGTTGACTTTTGGGCTGCATGGTGTGGGCCATGTAGAATGGTTGGACCTATCATTGATGAATTAAGCAATGAATACGAAGGAAAAGTTGTAGTAGGAAAAGTAGACGTTGATGCTAATCAAGAATTTGCTGCCAAATACGGAGTTCGTAACATTCCAACGGTTTTGGTTTTTCATAACGGCGAAGTAGTTGGAAAACAAGTAGGGGTTGCTCCAAAACAAACGTATGCAGATAGTTTAGATGCTTTGTTGTAATCTAGAGATTCTAAAACATAGAAAGGTTTGATGAAAGTCAAGCCTTTTTTTATGCCCAAAAATGAGTGTCCGTTGCTCCAAAAGGGTACAATGTTTCTCTCTAGCCCCGATGGGAGCGGCATCCTGTGACTCTGGGGTTCAGAGTCACAGATATAGCGGACAGCGGGAACAATGATGGTAAAAAAAGCCTTTGTTTCTGCTTCAAAAAAAGAATCTAACGTTGATTTTTGATATATTTGGAAGATGAAGATGGAATCACAAATAGATAAGATAAGTAGGTTTCAGCATTTGGAATTGCTGGCCAATCAAGTCGTAGAGGGCTTTATATCGGGTATGCATAAAAGTCCGTTTCATGGTTTTTCGGCAGAGTTTTCGGAACATAAAGTGTATAATGCTGGCGAAAGCACTAAGCACATGGATTGGAAATTGTATGCTAAGACGGATCGTTTGTATACTAAGCGGTATGAGGAAGAGACGAATATGCGTTGTCATATTATTATTGATAATTCGTCGTCTATGCATTATCCGAAACTAACAAGCGGCCAGTTGTTTTATGAGAATAAGATTGGTTTCTCGGTTTTAGCTTCGGCGGTGTTGATGAATATTTTAAAAAAGCAACGTGATGCGGTGGGGTTGAGTGTTTTTTCGGATTCGTATGAATATTATGCTCCTGAAAAAGGTAGTGATCGTCATCATAGAATGTTGTTGAATACGCTCGAAAATTTACTCGAAAACCAAACGCCAAAGAAAACGACTGATACGGTTACTTATTTGCATCAAATTGCAGAAAAAATGCACCGTAGATCGATGATATTGCTTTTTACGGACATGTTTCAGTCAAATGAGGCGAGTTCCTCGGATGAGAAGTTATTTGCAGCCTTGCAGCATTTGAAGCATAATAAGCATAAAGTGGTTCTTTTTCATGTTATGGATTATAAAACAGAACTGAATTTTGACTTCGATGCGACTCCAAGACGATTCGTAGATTTAGAATCTGGTGAAGAAATTGCTGTTTTTGCCGATACTATTAAAGAATCCTACGAGAAAAAGATGCAGGAATACTTCGAAAAAGTAGTTATGACGTGTGCACAGAACAAGATTAAGTATATTCCGGTGAGTGTGGGTGAAAATTTTGAAAAAATTTTAACGACCTATTTAATTGAAAAACAAAACTTTGGATAATAATCGTTATTTTTATTTAAATTTTTTTTCAAAAACGCTTGGAAAACTAGAAATCTGTTGTATCTTTGCCACCGCAATAACGCAGAGGTTTGGTAGTTCAGTTGGTTAGAATACATGCCTGTCACGCATGGGGTCGCGGGTTCGAGTCCCGTCCAGACCGCAATATTGGGGAAAGCACTTCAGAGATGAAGTGCTTTTTTGCCCAAATACGGTATCTAAAGTTAGTTGTGTTGTTTGCTGCGAATTTGTAACTCGTAGCGCGGTTTAGTAGTTAGACCAATGAAAAGCTTTTCGCCTCGGCGAATGGCTTTTTTGATTTTAGAGTGTTTTGTGTTTTTGAAAAAATTCTCTAAAGCGTGTCTTAACTTTTCAAATCTTACAGTAAGTTGGCTTTATGTTGCCAAACTATCCAAACAAAAACACCTAAGTGTACACTGCAAACAATAAACTTAAGAAAGCTTGAAGCTAGAAAGCCTATAAAAGAACCAGTGGCAGCTTTTAAAGCACGTTGGTGATCTTTGTTATCATATAGCATTTCGCCAATAAAAGCGCCTAAAAAAGGCCCGATGATGAATCCAAAAGGAATAGGTGTTAGTAATCCAATCACTAAACCGATATTGGTGCCCCAAATACCATAGGTACTTCCTCCAAATTTTTTGGTTCCCTTGGCTGGAATCACATAGTCTAAAATGGTTAAAAGCAAAGTAAGTCCTAAGCTGATGCTCAAAATCCAATAATTTACAGGAATTGCATCGGTACAATATAATAAAAGTAAGCCTATAAAACTCAGACTAGGACCAGGGAGTAATGGTAAAAAGCTGCCTAAAATTCCTAAAATAACAAATAAAAACCCGACGCTTAAAAGCAGTATGTCCATAAATTTATTTTTAGTAATTTTGAAATCAGATTTGTGGTATTTTGGGAGTATTGTAAAAGTATTAAATTTCTTTGAAAAAGAATTTTATTAAGAGCAATATTGCGGTTCTTAAGTATAAAAAAATGGTTGTAGAGAACTATAAAATCATTTACAACTCAAACTACAGTCGAAGTTAATTATAATAAAGTGTATTTTTGTTTAATATTAGTCCAATCCAAACAACTGCTTTGAGTAAAAGTTACTGTTATCTATTGTTGCTGGTGTTCGCCTCTTGTCAATATTTTGAGAAGCAAGTTCCCTCTGAAAAGGAATTGCTTCAAAAGGAATTGAAATCCATTAATTGGAAAGAAGTTGACGAATATCCCTCTTTGGTAGATTGTGAAAGCGTGACCGACAAGAAGCAACAACAGCAGTGCTTTTTTGAACGATTGACACAATTGATTCAAGAAAAATTGAGTGTAGACACCTTGGCGGTACTGTATCCAGAGCTTGATACCATCGAAGTCAAAGTCACCGTTTTTCCCAATTCAACACTAAAATTTGAACCCCAATTTTCCAAGGATTCTGTGGCTTACGATACCATCAAAATTGATAGTATTCTTCGCGCCCGTTTGGTCGATTTTCCTAAGGTAAATCCCGCGATTAAACGGGGAATTCCTGTGAAAACACAATTTATTTTGCCAGTAATTTTAAAAGTAGAATAATAGCTTATCCTGAGTTGAACTGTACTGAGCCAAGTCGAAGTGAGGAGCTATTTCCAGCTGTCCACTATATCTGTCGCTCCGAACCCCGGAGCCACAGGATTCCGTTCCCATCTGGGCTATGGCAGTCGAGTGTAACCAAACGATTATTTTTCAAATCGTCTCCCTTTCCATTCGTAAGAACCAAAAACAGCATACAAAGCCACACTAGTGCTGAAAAAAGGATAAAGTAAGCTACTGGCTAATCCATAGCGTATTTTGGAAGGACTCAAAAAACGATGGGTGGTGTAGAGCAATATCGAGTCTACAATAAATTTAGCAAGCCAAAGTAATGCTACATAGAGAAAAGGAATCCAACCCAAAAATCCCAATACCAATACCAGAATCAAACTAAGATTACCTGCAAAAACGACTAATCCTAATCCTATTCCAAACCGACTCTGGTAGGAGCTGGTTTTAGAAGCCCATCGCACGCGCTGATGAAACAAGGCTTTCCAGCTATCCGTAGGTTGTGTTCGGACAATGGTGTCCTTCGATTTTAAATAATGTACTTTTTCTGGAAATTTAGTTATGGCTTTTTGTAATAAGAAAACATCATCGCCACTAGCTATTTTGTCATTACCGGCAAATCCATTCAATTTTTGAAAAAGTGATTGGGTATAAGCAAAATTGGCACCATTACACATAAAACCTTTGTTAATCCCAAAACTTCCAATGGTAGCCCCTTGTAAACTCGTCAAATCCAATTGCTGAAAATGATGCAAAAACGAAGGCTTGCAGTCATAAGTTACCGCCCCAGCAATCATTTCAACTTTATGATTTTGGATATAATCATCCAGTGTTTGTAACCAATTTTCGGGAACAATACAATCGGCATCGGTGGTCACTATCCACTCGTTGTTGGCCAAAGGAATGCCTGTGGTAATAGCGTCTTTTTTGGGTGAATTCGATTGTCGAATAGTGTTGATGATGCTCACTGAGAACTGAGAACTGAGAACTGAGAACTTTTCTTCTGATGCATCATCAATCAATAGCACTTCAAATAAATCCGTTGGATACTTTAGTTTGGAAATGCTTTCTAGTAAAATCGGCAAATTTTCGGTTTCATTGCGAAAAGGTACTAAAATAGAGAACGTGGTTTTTGGAGTCACCTCTTGTTTTTTATACAACGGGACTTGAGTAAAACCATAAATCAGCCAACTTATAGTCAGCACATAAACGATTACTATGCTTAGTAAAACAAAAATCATTGTTTTTCTTTGAGATTAATGTTTCCACCTTCCGGGGTTAGGGGGCTTTTAAATTTCAAAACAAAATAACTTCCAATGGCTACTGGTAATACTACATTCAAAAACCACATCAAAGTCGAAATGAAAACCACAATCCACTCGTTAACGCCCAAAATTCCAAAGAAAAAAACCGCCACACTTCCTTTTACCGCAAAATCCAAAAACTGAAAAGTAGGTAAAGACGAAGCCAGAAAATAGACCGAAGCAATCGCAGCCATCATTGTCAAATAGGGTAAATCCACATCAAAAGCCAAAAACAAAAAATAGTATTGATGCGAGAAAACCAAGTAGCGACACGTACCTAACAGTATGTTTTTTTGATGAATCGCTTTTGGGATTTCGTTGATTTTGTGAATTAGTTTTTCTATGGAGTAACCTTTAATGTTGATTTTCTTTGAAAAGAAAAAAATCAGTACGATTAGCAAAAGCCCTCCAAAGAGCAATAGCACGGTTTTGGGTTTGATAATGGCGAAAATAGCGTTGAAATACAACAAGCCGAAAATGCCAAAAACGATACTCAAAATCATTTGGATTCCGTTGCAAATCAGATTTAAAAATATGATTTTTTTGGTTGATTTTTTGTCGAAATACAAGGCTTTTCCAGCGTATTCGCCCACGCCGTTTGGGGTAAACAAACCCGCAGTTAAAGCGGCTAATACTTGTTTGGTAGATTCGCCTATCGAAATAGGATGCAGAAAACGGACTAAGTTTTGCCATTTCAAAATTTCGAAATAGCGATTCAAGACACTAAACGAGAGAATGAAAAGAATGCCTCCCACGGATTGATTTTTGCGAAACAGCACGATAAACTTCTCCCAATCGAGCTGGTCATTATTGGCGAGTTGGTTGTAGATAAAATAAAACGCTCCCCCAACTATCGAAAGTTTGACTAGAAGTACAAGGAATTGTTTAGTTTTGTGTGGAATTGAAATCATACCGTAGAAACTATTGCGCAAAGAAACGCAAAGAGACACAGAGTTTCACAAAGAATCTTGAATTTTATCCAATAAAGAAAGCTTTGTGAATCTTCGTGTTAGCTTGGAGCAACTTAGCGTAACAATTAAACAAAAAAATTGTCAAACGAACGCATCATATTAGGCATCGACCCAGGAACTACCATAATGGGGTTTGGATTGATTCGGGTTATCAACAAGAAAATGGAATTCATTCAGCTCAATGAGTTGATTTTGTCCAAATACGACAACCATTACCAAAAATTGAAAGTCATTTTTGAGCGCACTATTGAGTTGATTGAAACGCACCATCCCGACGAAATCGCGATTGAAGCGCCTTTCTTTGGCAAAAACGTACAATCGATGTTGAAATTAGGGCGCGCGCAAGGTGTGGCGATGGCTGCTGGACTTTCCAGAGATATTCCCATTACCGAATACGAACCCAAAAAGATAAAAATGGCCATCACAGGCAACGGAAACGCCAGCAAAGAACAAGTGGCCAAAATGCTACAACAACTTTTAGGACTAAAAGAATTGCCCAAAAACCTCGACTCAACCGATGGTTTGGCTGCGGCAGTTTGTCATTTTTTTAATTCTGGAAAAACAATCGGAGAAAAAAGTTACTCGGGTTGGGATGCTTTCGTGAAGAATAATGAAGATAGAATTAAGAAGTAGTGTTCAGTGTTCAGCTTTTAGTGTTCAGGTTGTGTAATGTAAAAAAATAGTGATTAGTTTTTAAGTGTTCATTTAAAGTAATTAGTTAGATAAAACAGATGAAATTTCAAGATTTATTAAGTTATAAAAAAGGGTTTGATGTTGCTATGGCCGTTTTTGAATTATCGAAAAGTTTTCCAAAAGAAGAAACCTATTCTTTAACAGATCAAATCAGAAGAAGTTCGAGAAGCGTAACAATTACAATTGCTGAAGCCTATCGAAAAAGAGAATATCCTAAATATTTTCATAGCAAATTGACCGATGCTGATGCCGAAAATTCTGAGACACAAGGTTGGCTTGAATATGCATTAGCTTGCAAGTATATAACAATAGAGTCGTTTAATAGTTTAACTGAAAGTTCCAAAGAAGTTGGAAGATTGATAAATTATATGATACTAAATCCTGAAAAGTTTGGAGTAAAAAAAGAGTAATCAGTATTCGGTAAATAATATTCAGTGAATAAACTGAATATTATTTACCGAATACTGACCACATTTTTCTGACTACTGATCACTAAATCCTGACCACTGAACACTTAATCTATGAGCGGCATCTACATCCACATTCCTTTTTGCAAACAGGCTTGTCACTATTGCGATTTTCATTTTTCGACGTCAATGAAGAAAAAAGAGGAGATGGTTTTGGCTTTGGTTAAAGAAATAGAACTGCGTAATAATGAGTTTCAAGACGAAGTAATTGAAACGATTTATTTTGGAGGAGGGACCCCAACCAGATTGCAAATAGCAGATTTGAGAATGCAGATGGATTCGATTTATGAAAACTATAAAGTTGCAGAGAATCCCGAAATCACCCTCGAAGCCAATCCAGATGATTTGTCGGAAGACTATTTGGTCGAACTTTCAAAAATTGGAATTAACCGATTAAGCATCGGAATTCAGTCTTTTTTTGAAGCCGATTTAGCGATGATGAATCGCGCGCACAATTCGGAAGAAGCCCAAAAATGTTTGGAGCTTGCCACCCAATATTTCGATAATATTTCGATCGATTTGATTTATGGTATTCCGGGGATGAGTAATGCGCAATGGCAACAAAATATCGAAACCGCTTTGCGTTTTGGTGTACCTCATATTTCGAGTTATGCCTTGACGGTAGAGCCCAAAACTGCTTTGAATACACTGATCCAAAAGGGTAAAATAGACGCTCCTAAAGACGAAGTAGCCGAAGCGCATTTCCAAATACTAATCGAAACCCTCGAGAAAAATGGTTTTATTCATTATGAGTTGTCCAATTTTGGAAAAGAAAATTATTTCTCGAAGAACAATTCGGCGTATTGGTTGGGCAAAAAATACATCGGAATTGGTCCTTCGGCGCACAGTTATGATGGGATTTCGAGAAGTTGGAATGTGGCGAATAATGCTTTGTATTTGAAAGCCATTCAACAAGATCAATTGCCCAATGAAGTTGAAATTTTATCGACGGCCGACCGTTATAACGAATACATTATGACAGGATTGCGAACGATTTGGGGCGTTGCATTAGATAAAATTGAAAGAGAATTTGGGCTTGATTATTTGGACTATCTAATTAAACAGTCAGAGAAATTCATAAAGGATGAGTTGCTTTCTATTGAAAACAACATTCTAAAACCTACCCCAAAAGGAAAATTCTTGACGGATGGAATCGCGAGTGATTTGTTTTATATAAATTCGGAGGTTTAACCGCAAAGAGCGCAAAGGGTTACGCAAGGTTCACAAGGATTTTTTTGGTAAAATAATATTATAGACGATGTTTTTAAATTTGAATAAGCTTAACCACAAGGGGCGCAAAGGGTTATTCAAGGTCAGCAAGGATTAAATTTTTTCTTATATTTATTTTAAAAACAACAAAGACAAAGCTTAGCGACCTTTGCGTAATCCTTTGCGTTCTTTGCGGTTAAAAAATCACAATAACTAAATTATGACTGAAAACGAATTATCAAGAGTTGTTTTTGATTGTGCATTAAAAGTCCATCAAACGTTAGGCCCAGGACTTTTGGAAAGTGCTTATGAAGAATGTTTGTTCTATGAATTAAAAAAATCAGGATTAGCCGTTCAAAAACAGAAACCATTGCCTTTGATTTATGAAGAAGTTAAATTAGATGTTGGGTATCGCATTGATATAGTAGTTGAAGATAAATTAATACTAGAAATAAAATCAGTGGACGCCTTAAATGAAGTTCATTTTGCTCAATTACTAACTTATTTGAAATTAACGAATTGCAAATTAGGTTTACTTATGAATTTTAATGTTGTATTAATCAAAAACGGAATTAAAAGAGTGGCAAATAATCTTTAGATAAATAATTACTTTGCGAACTTTGCGTAAAACTTTGCGAACCTTGCGGTTAAAAATATGAAAGCAACCATCAACAACGAATATACAATCGACCTATCAAAACCCATTGATATTTCGATTCCTTTGACCAATACAGACGAAAATCCTATTGCTTGGTATATCGAAAAACCCGTCATAGAACCCGTGGTTTTTGGGGATTGGGTAGGGAAAGTATCCGAAGGAAGCTCATCGACCAATTTTAATAACATCTTTTTCAATCCGCACGGGCACGGCACGCATACCGAATGTTTGGGACACATCACACGTGAATTTTACAGTGTGAATCAATGTTTGCAACAGTTTTTCTTTCGAGCCGAATTGATTTCTGTGGTTCCAGAAGTGCAGGGCGAAGATTTAGTCATTACTAGAAATCAGCTAAAAAAAGCACTTGGCGGTACAATGCCAGAAGCTATAATAATTAGGACTTTGCCCAATTTCAAACGAAAAAAACACCTAAACTATTCGAATACCAATCCACCGTATCTGACGGAAGAAGCGGCGCATTTTATACGTGAAAACGGCATTCAACATTTGCTAATCGATTTGCCTAGTGTAGATAAAGAGAAAGATGAGGGGAAATTATTGGCACACAAAGCGTTTTGGAATGTAAAAGATGTGAATAACCTTAATGCAGATGCAAGATTGAATTGCACCATCACCGAAATGATTTACGTGCCCGATGAAGTACTAGATGGTGCTTATGTGTTGAATTTGCAAATCGCTTCTTTTGAAAATGATGCCAGTCCAAGTAAACCAATTTTATACCAAATATGATTCACGTTTCTACCGATAAAGCAAAGTTGGATGTTCTTTTTATTCAAAATTTTTTGAAGGATATTTATTGGGCGGCAGGTCGAACAATTGCTGAGGTTCAAATATGTATTGATAGTTCGGTGTGTTTTGGTATTTATGAGAACGATACCCAAATTGGGTTTGCCAGAGTAATTACTGATTATGTGGTTTTTGCCTATGTTATGGATGTTTTTATCGCTGAGGAGTATCGAGGGAACGGATATGCTTCGATTTTGATACAAGCTATGATAGAAGATCCTCAATTGCAACAAGTGAAAATCTGGCGATTGGCCACGACAGATGCTCATTTTTTATATCAAAAATTTGGATTTACATCCTTAGCTCATCCTGAAAAAATGATGGAAAAAATGATGGAAAAAATATAGTAATGGAAAAGATTATAAAACTAGAAGAGTTGGGGTTATTGCTCCTTGGAATTTATTTATTCAATCAGTTGGAGTATGCGTGGTGGTGGTTTTTGGTGTTGATTTTAGCGCCTGATTTTTCGATGATTGGCTATTTGTTTGGAAATAGGATAGGGGCGATTTGTTACAACATTGCACATCACAGAGGTATTGCAATTGTATTGTATTTTGTAGGGATATATACTTCTACTACTATTTTGCAGCTTTTGGCAGTGATTCTATTTGCTCATTCTGCTATGGATAGGATGTTAGGATATGGGTTGAAGTATGAAAAGGGATTCAAGTATACGCACTTAGGAGAAATTGAAAAATAAATAGCGATGAATTTAGAAACATTTTATGAATACTGCTTGTCAAAAAAAGCAGTAACAGAGCATTTCCCTTTTGATGAGGAAACACTAGTATTCAAAGTAGGAGGCAAAATGTTTGCATTGTCCTCATTAAAACAATGGGAAAAGCAAGAGCCTTCGGTTAATCTTAAGTGTGATCCTGAGCGCGCTTTAGAATTGCGTGCCAATTATGATGCCATTAAAGAAGGGTATCATATGAGTAAAATACATTGGAACACCGTTGCGATTAATCAAGATGTACCAGATACTATGCTTAAATCATTAATAGATCACTCGTATGACTTGGTTTATAAAAGTCTTACAAGAAAAATTAAAGAAGGATTGGTTTAGATGAAATACATACATGAAAATTGAAATAAAAATGCCATAGCTTTACTACTATGGCATTTTTGGGTTTAAAACTAGTTGATAATTAGTTTTGTGCTTTTGACTTCATTACCTTCAACTTTTATTATGTAAGTTCCTGATTTCAAATTTTCTGTCGAAGCTATTGGAAGATTAAATGCTCCGGAATCATCTATTAAGATTTGATTGGAGTAAACTACTAACCCTGTTAGGTTATATATCTGTATACTGATGGTTTCATGGATTTGAAAATCTGAACCTGAGAGCGTAACAATATTGTTTTTTGCTGGGTTTGGATATGCAAATATCCTGGATATTTTTGAGTTTGTAGTAGCAGACGGACTATAAGTTTTTGTAGTACTACTACTGATAGGACTCGCAGTACATTTACCACCTATAACCCATCCCCATCCACTTTGTGAGTGTGTAGCAGTAAATGGATCGCCCGCAGAACTATTCCATGAGTTGTTCGAAGTATAATTTTGGTTATTAAATACTACAACCGTGCCAATAGTATAGTTTGTATTTGCCTGCCAGGTTGGACAATCAGAAGGTGTAACAGTAATAGTACAAGTTGCTTTGAAACTACCGTCTTGAGTTGTAGCAGTAATATTTGCAGATCCAACAGCAATACCAGTTACAACCCCATTGTTGCTTACTGTGGCGACAGCAGTATTATTTGATATCCAATTTATATTTTTATTAGAGGCGTTATTAGGGGTAATAGTTGGAATTAATGCACTTGATGCACCAACACCTAATGAGGTTGTTGGAGCCATGCTAATTCCCGTTGTGTTAACGGGAGTTGTACTTCCTCCTATGATTTCAATCCAGTTGATATTAAAACCTCCAGTTAAAGCGTTAATACCTAAATCATAAGATCCTCCATTTAAAGACATTTGAACGCTAACTGTTTGCCAATTTTGCCATCCAGAAGTATTCGGGATTATGGTAGAACCAAATACTATTGCGCCTGCATTTGCATCCAAACGGACTTGGGTATTGTTATTTGGAGAAGACACTCTGAAATTTACAGTGTAAACACCTGTTGAAGGTATGTTTACTGCATATTTCATCCAATCACCAGTGCCAATCCATCCCATATTTAATCCTCCTTCGGAACAAGCTTCTGATTTTGGGGCTGTTGATTTTAAATTATAAGATTCTGCTTCAATTTTCAAAGAGAAAGAGGGAGCATTTGATACATCTACGGTACATGTTGCATAGCATTTACCATCTGCACTAGTTGCTGTTATGTAAGCTGATCCTGTATTTATAGCATTTATAAGTCCAGTTCCACTTACAGTAACAATTGCTGTATTACTTGATGTATAAGTTACACTTTTGTTAGTGGCATTTGTAGGGAGTATTGTTGCTAATAATTGACTTGTTGTTCCCTTTATCATACTTAAAGTTCCTGGATTGATGTTTACTCCAGTACAAGGAATATTTAAAACTGTTATAGTGCTAGTTGCTTTTAATGAACCATCTGTAGTTGTAGCAGTTATTATAGCTGTTCCAGGTGTAATACCAGTTACAATACCACTAGTGTTTACTGTAGCCACAGCTGTGTTGCTTGAGGACCAACTTACAGTTAAATCTGTTGAGTTTGTTGGTAAAACATTAGCAATTAATGTGGTAGTCGAGCCTGTAAATATAGAGGTAGTTGTTGGAGTAATACTTACACTTGTTGGAGGTATGGCGGTACCAAGAGTTCCATAAACTTCAAATTCATAAATAGAAAATCCATAAACAGATGTTCTTGCAGTACCATTGATTTTAATATAGCGGCAAGTTCCATTTATTGCAAGATTATCTATTCTTGCTCCTGTTGCCATGTTTGTTTGAGTAGCAATAGTAGTCCAGTTAGTTCCATTTGATGAAATTTGTATGGTATACTCTTTTGCGGATGCAACCTCCCAGTTGATAGAAATACTTGAAATTGTATAAGAGGCTCCCAGATCTACTTGTAAAGATTGAGGGTCATTTGCAACACTTGACCAACGAGTTGAAGTATTTCCATCGACAGCATTTGAACCAATCACACTAACAGTTGCGCCAGTTTCAACGGATGAAACTGTAACGGGTTTGTTTAAAGCTATATTTACTAGGTTTTTAACTGTTATGTTTGATGTGCCTGTAATGTTTTTTCCGTCTTTGTCTTTAGAAGTTACAGTTATTGTGGCTGATCCGACACCGATGGCTGTTACAACACCTGCCGCATTTACGGTTGCAATTGCTGTATTACTTGAAGACCAAGTTGCATTTGTTTCAGTAGTATTTGCAGGTACAAAAGATTTTGATAATTGTGTTGTTCCTCCTAAAGTTAAAATGGTTGCATTTGCCGGACTAATAGAAACAGAAGTTGGATATATTTTTGTAACAACAGGAGTTGGCCAACTTAATAATTTGCTTTTGTAATAATTACCGACACAAGTTAAACCGTCCAAATTGTTGGTAAATATGGACCAAGCTTCCACTTTGTCATTAGCAGACCAAGCACACATGCTAATACCATTATCTTGGCACCATTTGATAGCAGTAGAAGTATTCGTATTTTCGCAAAATTTGGCACCGTACTCAGTAACAAACACTGCATTACCCATATCCATTGCTGCTTTTACATTGTTTTGTAATTGAGTTAGATGAGATGGTTCGTTGTCAAAATAACCATGAAAAGTAAAAGCAACATTTTTGCCAGGGTCATTAATAGTGTATGAGTTAGGATATTGTGACCATGTTTGAGAGCCACATATTATTAATTTACTTGTGTGACCGTATTTTGCTTCTTCACTACGAATATGATTGGTTAATTCTTGGCAATATGCTTGAATGGTTGATGTAGGTGAATTTGTAGGCTCATTCCATACTTCGTACATTACGTTGTTGTACCGACCATAATCTCGAATCATATCCGAAAAGAATGATTTTGCCTGTTGTTTGTAAGGAGTTAAGTCACCTTCACTATGCCAATCAATGATTACATATATACCTCTAGCAATGGCAGCCTCAATAATGTTTCGAACATCTTGAACATTACCTTGTGGACCAGGTAATCCTGGTGGATCTACATGGGTAGGAACACCATAAGCAGCACGTACGATGGAAGATTTCATATTATCAACCAAATAATTTACAGTATTGGCGTTATAGTATTTTGTAGACCAACCACTCCAGAACATACTAACGCCTCCTAGACTGATTTGAGTTCCGTTTTCAGCACAAACATGTGCGTTTTTAACTTGTAGACGACCGAAGCTATTTACAATGTTGGCACCGCCTTGAGCAGATGCTTTTCCAAAGAGCCCTCCTATCAAAAGGGAAAAGATAAACGATAGATAAAAATTTTTCATAAATTAGTTAGTTTTAGATTTGGGAAAATAATACTAAGTGTTGCAACTGAATATAATTCAGTGTTTTAGGTTAATAAATATATTTTATTGTAAATATACACCGAATGAAGTGTTTTTAAATGATTTAGTACTATTACAAAAACACATCAAAAATGTGTTTTTGACTATTAAACCACTAATTAAATACGCTTTTTGTCAAATAAATATGAAAAACGTTTTTTAAAATTTATCTAAAAGCGTCAATACGAATTAATTTTTTTCATGGTGTATTGTTATGCCAAATTGCTTTTGAAATTACAAAAAGGAAAAAAGTAATATTGTAAGAAGTAAGATTTACTAATTCAAGCAAAAGCTGCTTTCGAGGAAGTAATGAAATAAAATATCGATGAATCTAAAGTGTGATTCAAAGTTATCTTTGAAATAGTTTTCTTGTTTATTAAAATTATAAATGGGCATAGTATCATAACATCTTGATTAATCAAGACGCTATGATACTATGCCCAAAGTATTAAAGACCAACTAATCGTTTGATTGGTCTTTAAAAGCTTATGAGAAATGCAGCTTGAAATTACTGCTTTATCAAATGATTAGACGACGATATGTCCCCAGTTTTCCCCAGATTTAATGCGGAAAATTTGCATTTCACTGACACCAAATTGCTTGGCAATCATTTTAATCCTAGTTTTTCTGTTAGGATTTTGCAACATTTTTTTGATACGCATCACTTTGGTCACCGTCAATTTTCTACCATCAGACTTGATGTTGTGTTCAAGCAAATTTTTTCTTGCTTGAATCACGTGTGGACTTTTTCGGTTGTGTTCCAAAAATTCTTCGCGTGTAGCCCATTTCAAGTTTCGAAGAGAATCGTTATCACGCACATAATCTAAATGTAACACGTGAACCTGATCTTCGGAATGTTTAGGGATAAAATGCTCCGCAATGAGTTTGTAAAAAAAGAGATGTCGGTTGACTGGTTTCTCACCAGAATTGATTTTGTAGCGAAAGATACGGTAGCCGTCTATCATGCTTCCTTTTAATTCGCGACCTTCTTCAATTCGGTCTTTAAAACTAATCAGCCTTCCTCGGCTGGTAATTGCATAGCGCAATTGCAAGGATTCGTGTACGTCGAATTCTTTAATTTGTTCGTTTGGATATAATCGAATCATATGTGGCTTAGATTGATTTAAAACAAATATAGCTAAATATTTATTTGGTTAATAAAAAATAAAAAGAGAAGAGGTTTTTTTTTTAAAGAAAAAAATGCTATTAATTTCTAGTTTTTTTTAGAATTGATTTCCATTCTAGTAATGTATTGGTCAAAAGTTAAAATGGAATAATGAACTATAAAGACTCCAAGCTTAGTAAAGAAAATGATTGAAGTTTAAAAATGGTTAACCAAACCGAAACAGAAACCCAAAATCCAAATAGAAAAGCACAATGATAGTTTTGTTTTTGTGGGTTAATCCTCTTCGTAGTAAGAAATGATGCTAATGCGATTTCTCAGCTTTGAAAGAAGGATTTACCTGATTGTAGATGGGGGGCAAAAAGGGTGATGCTTGAGTATTGAGAATAGGTTTCTTTTTGGTTTTTTAATTAAGAAGAATTCTAGTAGACTCGTTTTCGAAATAATCTTCGCAAAAAAATCGACTGTATTCTATGGCTGTTGCACTCATTTTTTGGTAAACCGCATTGTTTTGAAGTACTTCATTCAATCTTTTAGACAGCAATGGAATATTTTTGCTATCAATTAAATAGCCATTTTCGCCTTCTTTTACTAATTCGACTACTCCGCCTACAGGAGGTACAATTGTAGGTAATCCATAAGCCATAGCTTCTAGAACTGTTAAGCCAAAGGTTTCTATCGATAATCTAGTATCGGACAAATTTAGTACAATACTGGCTTCTTTATAAAAGCAATGTGTGTCTTTTTGAGTAGGATAAATGAATAAATTTTCGGGGAGTACTTCTTTTTTAAAATAATTGTCAATTTCTTTTTGCGAAGCATTCACTACCAACTTGAAAGTGTATTTTCGATTCAAATGTGCTAGATGTAAAAATTCATTCACGCCTTTGTAAGCTTTCAGTGAGCAAATCATCAATACAATTTTATCGATTTTTTGGCTAGGTTTAATACCTTTACATTGTTTCAAAAAGTCTTTTTCGAGTACGTTGTAAATGACGTTGGATTTTATCTTCAATGGTTCTTGATTGGCTAAGAAATTTGAAACATACACAACTTCGTTGGCTGTCCATTTTACAACTTCAAAAAGAAAAAATTTAAAAATTTTTGGAGTCATACTAGTATCATGTATGTGGAACATGATTTTGCATCCTCTTATTTTTCCTGCGATTGCAGCTCCAAAAGGCAACACAGTGTTGATATAAAGAATATCGGTTTTTTTTAAATTAAAAAGAAGTTTAAAAAACAGTATAAATTGACTAATAATAATAGAGATCAATCTAAAAATTGGATTTTTAAAGGATGAATACCAGTAATGATGTGTAGTAGATTGAGGTGTATTTGACAATAAACCTTTTCTGCCTCTTCCCATGTAAAGTTCGGTATTGATATTGTTTTTGGTCCAACCTTTTACTAATTGTTTCAAAACTTTTGAACTTTCACTAAAATCGTTTAATAAATGTATGGCTATAATTTTCATAATGTAGTTTTGATATTAATGTTATGTAAATAGTTTTTTCTCTTAGTTACTTGTAATGGTTTTATGCCATTGTTCTTTTTAGCTATGCCAAGAATTATGCTAGAGTTATAAAAACCAGTAAACACTGGGGGTTCCTTTTTTTTGGCACTAAAAAAATTCCAAATTTTGGATTATAGAATGGTAATTGGAAAAAATTAAATTAGTTTTACTTTTAGAATGAATTTGATAAATAAGTGGGAATAATCTATTCGAAGAGAGGGAGTTTTCTTTCTAACATTATAGTTAAAAACAGCTTAAATTATTGAACGCAGCTTTTTATAATGCTTCGCTTACTGGTGCAGATAGACAAGTCTCTTCATATTAGAAGTGTTTACAGCAACTCATGCTTCGTTTACTATTCTTCAATTTGATTGTAGATGTTGTGTAAATAAGATTCTCTACTTTCCCAACTGAATTTGTTTTCATAGTGTTTTCGTGCTCGATCGCTCATTATATTTGTAAGATGTGGAATTTTGTAAAGTTTGAGCAGTGCTTGTTTTAAAGCGATTATTGTATCAGCGTAGTTTTGTTCTGGGACACTAATGCCTAATGATTCGTCAATGTAATGTCCAAGTCCCTCATTCTCTAAGCAGATAATTGGTAACCCAAACGAAAGCGCTTCTGCGACAACCATTCCAGAAGCTTCATGGGATGGGAACAGGAATACTGTTGCTTCTTGGTATTGTTTCATCAACGATTGATGATCCATCCATTCGGTCATTTCAACGAAATCATCGGCTTGATTTTCTTGAATGATTCTTTGGTATAATTTTCTTTCTGGACCCGTTCCTACAAGAGTGAGTTTACATAGTTTTTGTTCTGTAATAGGTAAAGATTTTACAAATCCAATAAAAGAATGTAACGCTAAGTCAAAACCATTTGTCGCTACAAAGCGCCCCACACTTAAAACACGAAAGTAATTATTCGTATCTTTTTTCTCAGTGTAAAAATCTTTTGATGCTACTGAGGGATAGATGGAGTAATTATTTCCTTTTAGTCCTAATGTTGCTGGGACACTATGATTCAAGCACCAAATATGTGCGCTATTATCAATTGTTTTATGCAAATCCCAAGAGTATTTCCAGTATGTTTTTTTTATTAACCAACTCAATTCATTGGTCAAATGTTGCTTTTTGGAATAAAGTTTTAGATATTGCTTTGGAATACGTTGGGGGTGTCCAACGGGCCCCCAAACCATAGGTTTTTTCAATTTCCATAGAAAAACAGGCATCCAGTCATTATGAAAGTTGAGGTTGTGTACAATATCATAACAAAGCGTTTGCCTTTTTATGAAAGATACAATGCCACGCTGCCACATATAATAATGTAACAAGCCTCCTTTTTCTCCTTTTTTACAAAAACGCATCCAATAGGGTAAGTCAAAATATAAGAAAGTGATATTGCTGAATATTGGATTTATATTCTCGCTAAGGTACTTTTCTATGGCGGCTTGATTGTTTTTCCTAGTTATGGCAATGACTTTTTGATAGCGTGCAATTTGAAGGATAAAGTTCCATTCCATTCCGTCTTCTAATCTTTTATAAGGGTTTACGGCATAACAAGTGACTAAAATTGTTTTGATTGACATAGTTTCGGGTTGTTAGTATTTTGGTGATTACTTCACTAAGTTGTAGTGCTCCCTTGAAAGGATTTCGATAGTATTCTGTAAACCAATTTAATCAACGGTTGTCATTATGCTGATTATAAAGAAATTCGAGTTTGCATGTCATTTTACCAAACAACATCCCCTTTGGATTTATAAATAGAAACTGGATTTTTCTGTAACAAATAAATTAACCCAATTTATTCCAAAGGGACTGATGTAAGGCAGCGGTATTTATCAGGATTAAATTAAAATGCGTATTTATTAAATCGAATAATTTTATCTTGTTACGATGTCATTAGTTCATTATGGTTAGCGTTTTTAATACTTGATTCATAGTGATATCAGAGTCTACGATATTGATAGATTGATATATACTTAAACTCCTTCTTTTTTGTTGTCTTTCGAACAACTGTTTGTAATCTGAAGTAAGTTCCTCAATAGCATTTTTAATAGGTTCTTGTTTTTTTTTCATAATGGTAGAAGCATCTGAAAAAAGAAAGAAATTAAAATCAGGTAGCATTAAAAAATCATAACCAAAGACGGTCAGTTTTTTTGGCAAAAGGATATCACTTTGTTTGTGGTCATTGATAAAATCAAAATAGTATCGATCATACACCACGACATATCCACGAATAATGTATTTGAAATAAATCACAAATTGGCCAATGATGTAATTCAAATAGTAATAAGAAAATGGAAGCAACGAATCAATAGTAGTTTTGTTTTTTTCTTGACTAGAAGGAATATTTATAGTTGCTAATTGTGTTACTTCTTTTGATAGGTTCCATTTACTTAACAATGGTAGTATTGAGGGGCGTTGACGTAAGACTACTACTGGTTTACGAAGCTGTTTTTGTATACGTTGGGCTATTTGTTCAATAGCTGTTGATTGTTCAGTATCATCTATACCGTTAAAAGTAATGACATATCCGCTGTTGTTGGCATAATTTTTCAACGTATCAAGAACATACATAAGCATATTATTGAAATATAAAAAGGATTGGTTTTTAGGATTTTTCTTGATGAATTGTAATAATCTTGATGTGTCACTATTGTTGTTTTGAATGCAATAGCTAATCTGCAAGTCTAATACGTTTTGAGATTTTTCTAGTAATGGTATATAATGGCTATATCGGCTAGGCACGTTGGTGTTGTTTAACAAACACGATAAAGCTGTAAATCTAGCAGAATCTATAGTGCGCGCTTGCTTAATTCCAAAAGGGGACAATGGATTGTTTTTATAAACCTCATGCGCATTCATAACCTCTAATCCTCGAACTTTTATTTGCCAAATTAAATCCAAAGCCAAAATACTTCCATCTATAAGAATAGCTTGAATTGCATACATGAACGATTTTTTTTGAACCGAAACATGACTCACCAAATGATGATTCATCAGGAGGTGAAGTAATTTTTTAGCTCCTTTTTTTTCAATAACAAGATCAATTTGTGATGTTTCACTAAGTTTTTCGGGAACATAATTTGGGAACTTTAAGGCACCATATTCAGTGTTTTGAATACTGTCAAAGATTTCCATAATTACTAATTCTCTGGGTACTTTTTCTTCTTCAAAGAATAAATCTAATCCTTCATTCCATAGATTCAATAACCTTTCGATTTTATTTTGCCATTTTTCTTGTGCTGCATATTCTTTTAGGTAATGCATACAGTTGGTTAAGAAATACCATTTTAGTTGTGTCTTGAACGTATCTAAATCATTATGGAAAAGACAGTTTCCTTGGCTATCTACGCATTGTTCTTTTAAGTCTTTGTATATGCTAGACCAATTTTTGCTATCAACTAGTACTCCTTGTTGAATAACAAAATGAAAATAATCAAATGCAAATGGACGATCTAATCGCGCTAATTCCCAATCATACAAAGCGATAGTGTCGCCTTGTTGAAATTGATTCCAAGGGGTGAAATCTCCTTGTGAGAACCCAATTGTGACTCTTTGTTTATTGGTTACTGTATTTAATAAAAATTCTATTTTGCGTACCAAGTTTTGAGGGATTCTTGAGTCTTGAATCTCTAAAAAGTTAGATTTTAATTGATGGAACCAATTCCAGTTTTCTACAATAATGGTTTGTTTTTTTATCAAGGCCATTTCATTCAATACTTTCAAATGGCTATCTGAAATTTTGGTCTTTCTTTTGCCGTTTATTGAGACATCAGAAAGTTGTATAATTTGTTTGTTAATTTTACGTACCAATGGGGTTGTAAAACCTTTTGGGGTTAGTTGCAATTCTTTCATTACTTTGTATTCGTTTTCTATTAATTGAGCTGCATTTTCAGTAGAAGCAATTTTATAGAAAGTCTTATTAGCATATAAAATAGCTTTATTGTTTGAGCCTACTGTGCCTGTAAATAACGCCCAACTGCTTTTGCAATCAAATAGAGGATTTTTGTCAACAGAATAGAACCATTTTTTTTGCTTGAAAAAAAGACGTTGTAATTGTAATGCAAAAACGATTTGAATTAATTTTGCATAAAGCCAAGAACTTTTGCTACCTACATTGTAGAATTTTAAGAAAAGAGGTTCATTATTCTCGGAGTTCCAAATCCATCTTGGCGAACCATCTCGGTTAGCGATATAGGATAGTAATATACTTTCTTCGTTTCCAGTTATTTTTTTTGGAGAGAAATCGTAGCCAGTTAATTTTAAAATAGTTTTCATCTTCATAGTGTTTTGTTCTATACCTATTTGAAAAACTATGCCAAAACAAAAAACCCTTGATTTCACAAGGGTTTTAGCGTTCTCAGGGCTGATTGTTTTTCCATATTTTGGAAAAAAGTTATTTTTTGGAAATTTTTAAAGACCAATCTGATCTTCTTTTTTGGTGAAATAGTATTTAAAACGAGGTAAGGTGGTATTGCTTTTTATATAGTGTATAGACAAGCTGTCTGTTTGATAAATTTAGTCTGTTATAATTGCTTTCACTAAAAAACATCTAATTCAGTAAGCTAATAAATGTTAATTAGAATCATAATTTCGATAAGCATAAGTCGAGTTTGTTTGTTCTTTGAGTTAAAACGAGTAAAGTTGTGAGGGTTAATCTTTGTATAATCAAAGTTTTCAAAAAGATAATCTAAGATTTCTTATGAGGATTTTTTGTCACAGTTTTGAGGATTATTTGCTGTGGCGTAAATGCACTATACATAATATTTTTGGGAGTCAATAATGGACTAGTATAACTGCGCTAAAAATTTTCCTTCATTTTTAGGAAAAGGGGTTACAATACTTTCTTTATAAATAAGCAAACACTCTTTTTTAGAAAGTAATTGAAAACCTTGGCGCTTATAAAGACCTTTTATACTTACAAATGTTCCATCTATTTCTATTGAGAAATTTTCGGAAAATTTAGTAGAAAGCACTTCAGCTTTGTGACACATGTCCTTATCTAGAGGAAGTCCTTTGGTGGTTTTTGTTGTCCAAGCAAATGATTCGAGTGCTTTAATTTCGGGAGCAATTAGTTTTTTTTGGTCTTTATATTCAAAAATGTTATAGGTTTTATAACTGCTTAAGAGTATAAGTAGTAGAGTTAATGGTATCAATGTTTTCATAATTGTATTGCAAGGTTATCATTTATAAAAAGCCCATGAGTTTCTTGAATATTGTTGGATTTGAATAGTTTAATTCTGTTTTTACTTGACTAATTTTGTTGATTATTTGTGTGATTTTTTCACACACAAAAGCGTTTTTGGTTACATAATCAAAAGCACCATGTTTTAAAGCATCAACAGCAGTTTTGATATTTTCTTGACCCGAAACCATCACGACATAAACATTAGGATTGTATCGTTTGATTTTTTTTAATACTTCAAATCCTGTCAAATCATCCATATTATAGTCTAAAAAAATGATGTCGGGATTTTGATCAAGATTGCTCAGGCAGTCTTTACCATTGCTGAAATAAGTAATATCAGTATAGTTCAGGTTCGACAAATATTGTTCATATACATTGGCACAAAAAATATCATCGTCTACAATAAAGAATTTGAATTGAGTTGAATTTTCCATAGAATAAAATTTTTATATTGACTATACCAATTTCAAGCCAAAAAGCACCAACCCTTATAAATAAAGGGATTGGTGCTTTTTAGCTTGTTCTTTTTTTCCAAAAATTGGAATATTATTCCAATAGAATTACTGTTTTAATTCATTTTCTTGGAGCTGTGTGATGGCTTGTGTTAAAACGAGTTTTATGTTATAAAGTAAAGTCGTTACTTCCTTTAGGTTTGATTTTGTCTTAATTGATTTTTCTAGTGTTGTAATATTTGTTAAGGCACTGTTTATTCCTAGACTTTCTACACTTGGTTTTAGTTTGTGTATCAAGCGATTGATGTTCGTAAAGTTGTTTTCTTGTAGTGAGATATCCAGATCTATCAAAATTTGAGAAGTTTGCTCCACAAATATGAGTATCATTTTTTGGACAAAATCTTCATTTCCTCTACTCAAGTTTCTCAATACAGTTAGGTTATAAATGTTAGGAACGCGGTCTGTTGTTTTTAAAGAAAGACTATTTTTTGGACGGTTTACAGTGAGTTTAGCAATAGTTTCTACCAATAAAAATTCATCAAATGGTTTGGTTACATAGTCATCCATGCCCGCATTTTTGCAGTTTTCAATTTCTGATTTGAAGGCATTTGCGGTCAAAGCGATAATAGGTGTATTGAGTTTGAATTCGTTTCGTATAATTTTCGTAGCTTCAATTCCGTCCATTTCTGGCATTTGTATATCCATTAAGATAATATCAAAAGTTTGATGTTTTAAAAGTTCAAGTGCTTCAATTCCGTTTTCGGCTTCGGTTACAGAACAATTAAAATAATACATAGAATTTTGAATCACCATGCGGTTCATTTTGTTGTCTTCTACCAATAAAATCGAAAGTCCCGAGATATTTACATTGACTTCCTTATGGTATTCTTTTACTTTGTCTGGATTTCCTTTTTCTAATGCTAGTGTAATAAAAAAAGTGGTACCTGCACCTTTTTCGCTTTCTATTTTTATATCGCCATGCATTAATGTAACCAATTCTTTGGTTATAGCCATTCCTAAACCAGTTCCGCCAAACTTTCTAGTGATGGCTTTGTCTTCTTGGGAGAATTTTCTAAAGATGGTTTCGATGTAGTTTTGATCCATCCCAATTCCGGTGTCGGTAACTTTGATTTGAATTTTTTGAAAATTAGCTAGATCAGCTATGACTTCGCATTTCAAATCTATTCTTCCATTTTGGGTGAATTTTATTGAATTTCCGACTAAGTTAAATAGAATTTGTTCTATGCGTAACGAATCAGCTTTTAACACTGGATGAACTTTTGTATCAATACTAGCCGAAAGTTTTAATCCTTTTTGTTCGGCTAAAGGATGTAATACTTTGATAACTTTGTCTATCGATTCTTCAAAAACAAAATCTTCATTTTCGAGTTCCATTTCGCCGGCTTCTATTTTAGAAATGTCTAAAATGTTATTTAGTATAGCTAGTAAATGTCTAGAAGCAATCGTGCTATTGTCAATGTATTTTTTTTGTAAATCGCTAAGTTCTTGCTTGCCCAACTCTCTCAAGAACCCAATAATAGCGTTGAGTGGTGTTCGAATTTCATGACTCATATTGGCTAAGAATACTTCTTTGGCTTTAGATGCTTCTTCCGCTTTCTGTTTTTGTTCATTCAGTTCGATCTCGAGTTGTTTTTGATCCGTTATATCGAGATGAATTCCCACTGAACCTACCAAATTTCCTTGATCATCATAATTAGGAGCACCGCTTATGGCCCACCATTTGAGTTCGCCTCTTTTGTCTTTTATAGGGATTTGATATACATCCGAAATGCCTTGTGTACGTAATTCTTTTTTATGTTGCATTTTGTCGAAATACTCACCAAATACAAAAATTTCCGACGGATTTTTGCCTATCAAATCCTCAATATCATAGCCAGACATTTCTGCAAAACTATGATTCACAAACTGAATAATTTCTTCATTATCAACTTCTATGAGTCCAAGGTTCATGTTAGAGATAATGTTGCGGTATTTTTCTTCTTGGTATTTTAGTTTATTCTCTGCTTTTTTTCTTTCAGAAATATCTTGAATGAAGGAGCAAAAAAAGGATTCCCCATTTAATTTTAAAGGAATAATGGCGATTTCTACTGGGAACTCTTTTCCTTCTCGGTTAACGGCAGGGAGTTCAATGTTTTTATTCAATGCGGGGCCTTCTCCAGTGGCTAAATAATGTTTCATGCCATTATTATGCCCTTGGTGATGTTGCTTAGGAATGATAGTTTCGGTTAGGGGTTTGCCCATTACTTCTTCTTTTTTCCAACCAAAAATAACCTCCGCTTGGTTGTTCCAAAACGTTATTTTCCCTTTTTGATCAATATTGATAATCGCATTCAATGAGGCATTCATGATGTTTCGGTTGCGTTCTTCACTTTGTTCCAAAAGTATTTGGTTGTGAATGCGCTCCGTAACATCGGTATATTTCCAGAGATGTCCTTTGTATTCTTGTGCGATGATAATAGGAATGTAGTCTCTTTCGTAAAATAAGTTGGTTTTGGTTTCAATCAATTCTCGAACCACAATTTTTTTTGCTGTAATAATTTCATTTACCCGTTCTACAAATTCTTCTTCATTTTTAAAAAGGAGTTTGGTATTACTGATTAGTTCTCTGCAGTCTCTTCCAATCATTTCGTTTGGCGAAAGGGTAATGTTGCGCATGTCACAAAAAAGCTGATTGGTAAACACAATTTTACGATCCATATCTTCGACCATAATACCCGATTGAAGGTTGGCCAAGAGCGTTTTTAGTAAAACTAAATTTTCTGAAAGTTGGTTTTCGGCTTCTTTTCTTTTGGAAATATCTTGTAAAAAAGCACAAAAGAAGGTTTCACCATTTTGAGTAATTGGGATGATGGATATTTCAGCTAAGAATTCGTCTCCTGATTTTTTAACCCCAATAAGTTCAACATTTTTATTCAAAAATTCGTTATATCCTTCTGTTAAATATTGATAAATAGAATGTTCCCATTGTGTTTTGTTGCGCTCAGGAATCATGAATTCAGTAAAAATTTTGCCTAATACTTCTTTGGCTTCATAACCAAAAATTGCCCGAGCCTGTTCGTTCCAAAATGTTATTTTGCCGGTATGATCTACAGTAATGATTGCATTCAAAGAAGAATTCATTACAATTCGACTACGCTCCTCGCTTTGTTCTAATAAAATTTGATTTTCTATACGTTGGGTCACATTGGTATATTTCCAGAGGTGTCCTTTGTACTCATTGGCGATGAATATGGGGATATAATCGCGCTCAAAGAAACGACCGTCGACCATTTCTAAAAGTTCATTGGTCACTACTTCTCTTTTCGAGAGTGTTGTTACAATTCCTTCGCTAAACGAGTCTGGATCTTTAAACAAATGTTTCGATTGTTCTGCAGAGTTCGTGCAATCTATACCAACCATATCGTCAGGGCTTACTGGTATCGAAAATATTTTGCAAAATAGATGATTGGTAAAAAGAATCGTTCTGTTTTCATCTTCAACCAAAATTCCAGATCGGAGGTTGGCTAAAAGTGTTTTTAAGAGTTCAACAGTTCTCAAAAGGTCTTTTTCAGTATTCTTTCTATTTTCTATTTGCTGATTTAAGTATTTTGAAATGAATAAAATATCATCCACAGCATCATCTGCTTTAATACTCTTATAATCGTCTTCTAGAGCTTCTAAACTATCATATAAATTGGAAATAGATTGCTGCTTAAGTTCATACTCTTTTTTGAGATTTTGATGAATTTCATTGTATTCTTTTTCGCTTTCTATAAAAGAGTGATTCATTAAATCTCTGTCCCTTTCATAGGAGGCATATGACTCGTTTACAGCATTCAAAAAGGTCACCATTGATGGATTTTGTATGCAATCAGGAGAAAGATGTTTATTAATTTGCTTTTGTAAAAGTTTATGAAAAGTAGTCATAAATCAGAGTTCATTTAAACAAGTGATGGTCATGGTTTGGTTGTGTAATTCACAACCCGAAAAAGGGCGAAGTGGTGAAATTTCTCCATAGGAGTAAAAGCCCGTTAGTAAAGTGGTGTTATTGAAAATATCAGAAACAGCTTCTACTTCTTCGTCAATTCTATTGTTAAGGATTACTTTTCTTCCTACGCAACTTATTAATAAAGCCACTTTGGGTGACATAGTATTCATTCGTAAGCAATGATTAGCCGCATCGCTAGCTGCGTCGATGAGTTTGTCAAAATTGGCTTTCATGAAACGTACTTTGCTGCCAAGAGGTAAATCTCCAGCAAAAGTCATTGATTGGTTTTGTTCATCTATAGACAAAATGGTGCGTACAATGACATCTTCTTTATCGTTTAGCTTTATCGAAAGAGGGAATAATAAGGCAGAGCCAGGTAATTCTTGAGCGTATTTTCCTAAGTAGTTTTTGTATAGCTCTAATGCGCTTTTATTGTCAATTTCATAAAGAATGTTTTTGTCTGATTTGGTTACGGTACGCTCCAATCCAAAGCTTTCCCACCCACCAATCGAACCATGCGATACTTGTAGTTTCTCGCCATAAAAACCTATGGCTGCGATTTTGCCTGAAGTGGGTACTTGATTTAATCCTACATAGGTCTTTTCGAATTTAGAACCGTCCCCAGCCAATCCTCCAGTAACTAGAATTTTACTTTCGGTAGCTTCATTAATGCCTTTTACCAGCTCGCTTCCGTTTACTTTTCCACCATCTGAGAGTACAAAGATTAGTTTAAGTTCTGCTTTTGGGAGTTGTGCTACTAGTGCTTTTCCAGCATCAAAACTGCTAGTATAATCTTCAATATTTACCTCAGAGGTGTTGATTTTTGTATCGTCAAACTGCATAGCAACCAGCGAAATCGTGTTGTCAAGAACTTCTTTGTCAAAAATTTCACCCGCTGACGAGGCCATGGCTAGAACAGCGTTGGGAAATTTTTCCCTAATGGCATTGTAATGAGATTGATCCGCAACTAAGTCTCTGGCACCAAAACCAATAACTAAATTTGTCTTTTCTACAGACAGTTGTTCATTGTTGATTTCTTTTGTAAAATCTTGATTTTCGTACAAAAAGGATGCTACTTTCATGATTAGTTATTTTTTTAGTTCAACGGTTTGTAAAAGATTATAAATAGTAGATTTTCCGATGTCTAATTTTTTGGCGGTTTTGAGGACATCATTATTGTTTTTTTTCAAAAAATGAAGAATAATTTCTTCCGTGTATTGCTTTAATGTTTTCTCTTGAGAGAGGAACATATCATTCGAGTTGATACTAATAAAACTCAAATCATCATCAGAAATTTCATTTCCGTCACACATTACGCAAGCCAAATCGATTACCGATTTTAGCTCTCGAATATTACCAGGGAAAGCGTATTCCAAGAGTTTATCTTTGGCATTTTTAGTTAAAGAAAGAGACGACATTTTGTTTTCTTTCACAAATAAATCAATAAAATGTTTGGCGAGAAGCAAGGTATCGTTCTCTCGTTCTCTTAGCGGTGGAAGTTCTATAGGCAATCCGATAATTCGATAGTAGAGATCTTCTCTGAAATTCCCTTTTTTTACTTCTTGTGCCAAGTCTCTATGAGTAGCAATAATGAGTCGTGCATTGAATTTTATTTTGGTAGTACCACCAAGCCGAACGACTTCTCTTTCTTGTAGAACACGTAGAAGCTTGCTTTGTAGGTTTAAATCCAATTCGGCTATTTCATCAAGAAAAATAGTACCGCCGTCGGCTTGTTCAAATTTTCCAATCTTTCTTTCATTTGCACCAGTGAAGGCTCCTTTTTCATGACCAAAAAATTCGCTTTCTACTAACTCTCGTGGAATAGCAGCCATGTTTACGGCAATAAAAGGTTTGTTTTTTCGATCAGAATTATAGTGTATGGCGTTGGCTACGACTTCTTTTCCAGTTCCAGTTTCGCCTGTAATAGAAACGTTGATGTTGTTGTTTAGGGCCTTATTTATTTTAGCAAATACATTTTTTATAGCACTACTTTGACCAATAATAGTTTTCTCGAAACTGAATTTTTGTTCAAGCTTTTCTTTTAAGATTTCAACTTCTTGAACAAGATTGCGGTTTTCTTTTATTTTTAGAATAGAATTCCACAGCAAATCTTTGGTATGATTACTTTTTACTATATAGTCCGTAGCACCAGATTTTAAAAAATCAACAGCTACCTCAATATCTTCTTGTCCACTAATAATTATTATTGGAATACTGTTGTTGATTTCTTTTATTTTTTTAAGTAATATATCACCTGTAATATCCGGAAGACCAAAATCCAGACAAATAATAGCTGGTTTTAGGTGTAAATTGTTAAGGCATTCTTTGCCTGACCCATATAAAAAAACATTGAAATCAGGATTTAACTTTAGATGGTATTTTAAAGTTTCTCCAAAGAAAGGGTCGTCTTCTACGATGAAAATTTTTAATTCTTCCATGTCTTTTAAGGATAATTACCGTCTAAATTAGTAAAAATTAACATATTATGGTGTTTTTTTTTGTAAGATTATTTTTTGACACCAGCAATTGTTTTTAAAAAATCTTTCAACTACTTTTAATAATTATTATATTTTAGTGAAGTAATGGTTTGGGATAATCAAGAATCCAATTAAGGCATTACTTTTGTTAAGGTATTTTAGTGATACCCCTAAATAAGGTTTTGATAAACAAAGAAATAATTATTCTAGTAACATTGTATTATAATGAAAGAACAAATCAAAAAATTTTTGAACGAAGAACAAGATCCAAAAGCTATCGAAAAAGTAACGGCAAAGTTGAATGATATTTTGATGACAAACGAAGAGGTAGGCTATATTGCTGTGCAAAAGAAACCAGCTTTAACCGTTTTGCCTGATAGTATCGTTTTGACTAATAAAAGAATCATCATTTGCCAACCCAAAAACTTAGGACTTTCGATGCATTTTATTGATTACACTTGGGATGAGATAGATGGGGCTTTTGTAAAAGAGAATATTTTAGGTTCAGAGTTTACTTTTTCCACCAAAACAGAATTGCAAGTAACAATCGATTATATTCCAAAAATTCAGGCACGCAAAATTTATACTTACGCCAAAGAACAATTGGATAGTTTGAAAAATGGAGCAGCCACTCCTATTGTCGATGCAGTCATTGCTCCCGAAGCTGAAATTATTGAAGAAGTAGAAACTGAGGAAGTAACTAATTTTGCTGAGATTATGCCAGCAACAACCACTATCGAGGCTAGTTTTGTAACCGAATCAGAGCCTGTTACTAATGCAGGCTTGAATCAAGACGAATTGTTTGCGAAATTACAGAATTATAAAAAATTATTAGACAACGGTTTGATTTTGCAAGGCGAGTACGATGCTTTCAAGAAAGAAATTTTGAGTCAGATGTAATTAAAGTTTTATATTATTCCCACAAAAAAACATCCGTAAGGATGTTTTTTTGTGGGAATATATCTGATTATAAAGTACTTTTTTGTTTTTCTACAAAAGTATTCGATTGTAATTCCAGTAGATCTGTTGCGTTTTTTCGTTGCAACTCATATAATTTTTTATCTTCTGCAATATCCGCATACACTTTGTCGTGCATACTGGCGCTGGTTTGTACCAAAAGAGTGCGTTGGTATTTGTCTTGTTCTATTGTCGCTTTCAGCGCTGTTTCGAGCTCTTCTAGTTTATAATCATATTCGCCTTTGGGAGATAATAATTTGGCAATAATAGGCGAAGTTTCTATGGCTAAAAACAGCAACATAATGAAAAAAGAAGGCAACCAAGGCAAACTATTCAAAGCATTGATTCTCGCCATTAGCCCATCAAAACCATCAATAATAGGTTGGGTTTGAGTCACCTTTTTGTCTAAATCGGCTTCCAATTTTTTGTTTTCTTTTTCTAGCACCGCAATTTTAGCCAAATTGGTTTTTTGTAAGGTATCCAATTCTTTTTTAGACAAATCATGTTTGGTAATTTTTTCTTTAAACACGGGGCCTTTGCCTAGTTTTTTGGTGCCTGCTGTTCCTTCGGCTTCAGCAATATAGGTTTCATAAAGCGTATTGACTTCTTTTTCTTTCTTACTGATTTCGGTTTTCAAATTGGTAATCTCGGCTTTGTTTTTATCCAAATCGGTTTTGAAATAATCAGCGACTTCTTTTTTGTTTTTCAGAGCCATCGCATTTTTCTCTTTTAAAAGGACCGTGTTGATTTCTTTTTCAAAGATTTTAATTTCTAAAGGTTTTGAAATTACAATTGCAATGATAATTGCTAATAAAATACGAGGAGTGGCTTGCAAAAATTCGGCACTAAGTTGGTCTCTTTTTCTGATGGTCGATACTATAAAACGATCTAAGTTAAAAATAAGTAAACTCCAAACTACCCCAAAAACGATTGCTGGATATACATTATCGAAAACAGTAAATAGGGCATAGGCACTCGCCAAAAAAGCCATCACAGCAGTAAAAAAAACGGTGGCTCCAATACCCACAAATTTGGTTTTTTCACCTTGGGAGCAACCTTCTAGTAGGTTTTTGTCAGCTCCTGAACATAAAATAAAAAAGGATTGTAACATGATTGATTGATTTTTTGATTGATGAATACAAATTTAACGCCAAAAATGATTCAAACGATAAAATACTGATTGTATTTTAGTTACAACAGGGTTTTTTTGGGCATTTTACGTGGATGTTATGGCTATGTTGCAACTAGGTTATAGTTATGTTAGAGTTTTGTTACGAATATCACTTCGTATGATTGATTCATAACAAATTGTTAAAACCTACGTAAAATTGTATTAAATAGAACAGTCTAGTTTTGCATTTTAACCATTAAATACTTGTATGAAAACAAAATTACTGTTGCTGTTTTTATTTACTTTTCTATTTTCTCAGGCTCAAAAGGGTGTGATTTCTGGGAAAGTGATTGATGTTGATGATAAGTTGCCTTTGCCCGGAGCATTGGTACAAATAGTTGGTATGAATAAATATGCGGTTACTGATTATACCGGGCGTTATGAATTTTTGAATTTATCCCCAGGAGATTATTCTTTGCAAATAAAATACATGGGATATGCTTCTATCACTAACGAAGTACAAGTTAACGAAGGAAAAAATGCAGTTATTGATTTTAGTTTAAAAGCTGCAGGAACAGAATTGAATGAAGTAGTGGTTGGGGATATCTTAAAAGGACAAGCAAAGGCTTTAAACCAACAAAAGAATAATAAAAACATTGGTAACATAATTTCCTCTGACCAAGTAGGTCGTTTTCCAGATGCGAATATTGGAGATGCCTTAAAAAGAGTTTCAGGTGTGACAATGCAGTATGATCAAGGAGAGGCAAGAAATATCATCATTAGAGGTTTGGCCCCTTCTTTGAACTCAGTTAGTTTGAATGGTGACAGGATTCCTTCTGCCGAAGGAGACAATCGTAATGTTCAAATGGATTTAATTCCATCGGATATGATTTCTACTATCGAGGTAAACAAAACCCTTACTTCTGATATGGATGCTGATGCTATTGGTGGTTCTGTAAATTTAATTACGAGAGCAACGCCAAACAAAGAGCGTATTTCTGCGACATTGGCGGGTGGTTATTTGCCTATTCGTGAAAAAGGTAGTTACACTGCTGGTTTTGTATATGGTAATCGTTTTTTGGATTCCAAACTTGGAGCAGTTTTAAGTGCTTCGTATAATAATGTGGATTATGGATCTGATAATATCGAAAACGAATGGGTTAAAGATGAATTTGGTAATGAATTTCTTCAAGCTGCTGAAATTAGAAAATATGATGTGCAAAGAATTAGAAGAAGTTCTTCTTTGGCTTTAGACTATAAGTTTGATGATAACAACTCTATTTTTGCTAATGCCATTTACAATTGGAGAGATGATAAAGAAAATAGATTTAGAACGACTTATGATGATATTGAAGCGGTTTATGATGCTGTTGATGCCCAAAAAGTTATCGGTTTTGAAGGAAGGGTAAGACGCCAAACCAAAGGTGGAGTTGACAATAGTAGAAATGATAACCGAAGACTAGAGGATCAACGCGTTCAAAACTATTCTTTACGAGGTGAGCATTTAATTAAATCTTCGCTTGATTTAGATTGGTCTGCCAATTACTCTAAAGCAAGAGAATACCGTCCAGGGGAGCGATATATTGAGTATCGCCAAAAAGGGGTTGATATGGCTCAAGATTTTTCTGAAAGCAAATTTCCATTATTGACTACTTCAGGTGAATCTATTGATCAATTTAAATTTGATTCGGTTACGGAAAATACAGACGATACAAGCGAAAGTGAGTTTGGAGCAAAAGTTAATATTCGTGTACCGTTTACTGTAGTTCCTTCTCAAAAAGGAAGACTTAGAGCAGGTTTAAGATTAAGAATAAAAGAGAAATCAAGAGACAATAAGTTTTTCGCTTACGAGCCAGTGAATAGTGGCATGGAACTTTTGACTGATGTTAACACGGTTACTTTTGATGGAAAAGGATTCAATCCGGGTGCCAAATACATCCCAGGAACATTTGTTTCAGCTGCTTACTTAGGAAAATTAGATTTGAACAATGCTTCATTATTTGATAAAGAAGAAGATCCAGCAGAATTTTTGACAGTAAATTACAACGCCAAAGAAAAGATATATGCTACTTACTTAAGATGGGATCAGGATTTTAATGATAAACTTTCGATGGTTCTTGGATTTCGTGTAGAAAACACTAAAATTGATTATACAGGAAACCGAGTATTGGACGAAGAAACTTTAGAAGGACAAATTAACAATACTAATTCGTATACTAATCTTTTGCCTAGTTTAACCTTGCAATACAAAGCCAACAAAGATTTGGTAATTAGAGCGGCCGCTACTACTGCTTTGGCAAGACCTGATTATTATGCTTTAGCGCCTTATGTAAATAATATTGCTGCTGATAGAGAAATTGCTGCAGGAAATCCAAACTTGGATGTAACCTTTTCTAATAATTATGATTTGATGGTAGAAAATTACTTCAAATCTGTCGGAATCATTTCTGGAGGTGTTTTTTATAAAAAGTTAGATGATTTCATTTATAATTTTAGTGATAATCAATATACCACCGAGAAGTTTGCAAAAGATTTTCCAGGACAGGTAAATCCAATTCCAACAGGTGAAAATTGGTCATTTATTCAGCCAAAAAATGGAGACAAAGTAAACGTTTTTGGTTTTGAAGTAGCATTTCAACGTCAGCTAGACTTTTTACCTGGTGATTTCTTGAAAGGATTTGGTATCTACTTGAATTACACTTATACCAATTCAGAAGCCAAAGGAATTGCAGATGAAGATGGAAATGAACGTAAAAATATCAGTTTACCAGGAACTGCACCTCATATGTTTAACGGTTCTTTGTCTTGGGAAAACAAACGTTTTTCGGCTAGAATTTCTACTAATTTCACCTCAGATTATTTAGACGAGTTAGGTTCTGAGGCATACAATGATAGTTATTATGACAAACAGTTCTTCTTAGATGCTAATGCCTCATTTAAGATAACATCAAAATTGCGAATTTTTGCAGAAGCGAATAATTTAACCAACCAACCATTGCGTTATTATCAAGGTGTGGTTGCGAATACTAAACAAGTTGAGTACTACCAAGCTCGATATAATTTCGGCTTGAAGTTTGACTTGTAGTTTGTTGTCAATAGGTGTTTTGTTAGACAAACAGGAAGTATTTCCTGTTTGTTTTTTTAATTTATCTCCTATTTTTGAGCATTATTATTAATATCCGATGTATATGATTGGTTGATTAGGATTAAATTGAAGTAGGATAAGTTTTTTTGTTTTATCTAAAGTTTATTTTAAGTTTTGTTAGTGCAAATTAGATTTAGATACTTTCTTTAGAGATTAGCTAATATTGATAAAAAAAATATAAAATGAATAAATATAGTAGTTTGATAGTTGTTGCGGTTTTTGCAACTTCTTGTTCCAGTTCATTAGCTCCTTTGCGAAAAGATGGGCTAAAACCAACAGTAGTAACCGAAACTGTTTTGCATGATACCGATGATCCAGCCATTTGGATTCATCCAACAAACCCTCAAGAAAGTCTTGTTATTGGTACAGATAAAGATACTGATGGTGGTTTGTATGTGTTTAATTTACAAGGCAAAATCATAAAAAAATCAGAAACCATCAAGAGACCTAATAATGTGGATATTGCTTATGGTTTACAGATTGATGGTGTACTTACTGACATAGCAGTTACAACAGAACGCGAAACGAATAAAATTCGCATTTTTAGTCTGCCTGACTTGAAGCCTTTGGATAACGGTGGTATTCCTGTTTTTGAAGGGGAATTGGAAAGAGATCCAATGGGAATTGCGATCTATACACGTCCATCAGATAAAGCTGTTTTTGCCATTGTAGGGAGAAAATCTGGGACTTCAGGTTCTTATTTATGGCAATATGAATTGAAAGGTACTTCGAATGCTAAAGTAGAAGCTACATTGGTACGTAAATTTGGTGCCTACAGTGGAAAAAAAGAAATCGAAGCTATTGCAGTTGATAACGAATTGGGAGCAGTTTATTATTGCGACGAGCAATTTGGAATTCGAAAATACAAAGCCGATCCTTCTTTAAATGACAATCAAGAATTAGCGTTGTTTGGACAAAAAGATTTTAAATCCGATCATGAGGGAATGGCTATTTATAAATCTTCTGCTACTACGGGATACATTTTGGTTTCTAATCAGCAGGCCAATTCTTTTATGGTGTATCCAAGAGAAGGAAGTAATGGCAATCCTAATGAGTATCAACTATTAGCAGAAATACCTGTTTCTACCATAGAATGCGATGGTGCCGATGTTACGGCTATTAATCTCGGTAAACCTTTCGATAAAGGATTATTTGTAGCCATGAGTAACGGAAAAACGTTTCATTTCTACGATTGGAAAATCATTCAAGAAGCTATTGATAAGAATAAAAAATAGAAGGCTGTGTTTGTAATAAAAAAAGAGCTGTTCCGCAAAGAACAGCTCTTTTTAGTTTTGGTTAGTTTATTTTGGTTTAGTTTTGGTAATTTTTATGCTTTTGGAGCACCAGCCAAAATTTCTTCGTTGGCAAATTCTTCAAATTTCTCAAAGTTTGCTTTGAATTTTTGAGCTAGTTCTACCGCTTTTACGTCATATAGCGCTTTGTCTTCCCAAGTATTTCTAGGATTTAAAATTTCGGCTGGAACATTTGGACATTCTTGTGGTATCGCAATTCCAAATACGTCATGATTTACAAACGGAACCGCATCCAATTCTGCATTTAATGCTGCTGTAATCATAGCACGAGTGTATTTCAATTTCATTCGGCTTCCTGTTCCATAGGCACCACCTGTCCATCCTGTGTTGATCAACCATACGGTAACATTGGCGTCTTTCATTTTTTTGCTTAACATCTCAGCGTATTTAGTAGGATGTAATGGCATGAATGGAGCACCAAAACAAGCTGAGAAATTAGGCTGTGGTTCTGTCACTCCTGCTTCAGTTCCAGCTACTTTTGCAGTATAACCAGATATAAAGTGATAAGCTGCTTGACCAGGAGTAAGTTTTGATATTGGAGGAATAATTCCAAAAGAATCAGCTGTCAAAAAGAATATATTCTTTGGGTTTTCACCAATAGACCCTGGTTGAATATTGTCGATATGCGTAATAGGATAGCTTACTCGAGTGTTTTGAGTAATAGATACATCATCAAAATCTACTTCGTTAGTACCTGCTTTAAACACAACATTCTCTAAAATAGCTCCTCTTGTGATGGCTCTAAAAATATCTGGTTCATTTTCTTCTGACAAGTTGATGACTTTTGCATAACAACCTCCTTCAAAGTTGAATACAGTATTTTCGTTTGTCCAACCATGTTCGTCATCACCAATTAGTTTTCTTTCTGGATCGGCAGATAAAGTTGTTTTTCCTGTTCCTGAAAGACCAAAGAAGATAGCAGTATCTCCATTTTTGCCCACATTGGCACTACAGTGCATAGGTAAAGTGTTTTTGTAAACAGGTAAGATAAAGTTTAATGCAGAGAAAATTCCTTTTTTCATTTCTCCTGTATACCCTGTACCTCCAATAAGTGCAATTTTTTTAGTAAAATCTAAAATAGCAAAATTACTCTGACGTGTTCCGTCTATCGCTGGATCTGCATCAAAGCTTGGTGCACAAATCACGGTCCATTCAGGAGTAAAGTTCACTAATTCTTGTTCGGTTGGTCTCAAAAACATATTGTAGCAAAATAGATTTGCCCAAGGCGTTTCGGTTACTACTCGTACATTCAATTTATAATTAGCATCGGCACATACATAAGCATCTCTTACAAAAACTTCTTTGTTAGACAAGTGAGTCGTTACTTTTTGGTATAAAGCATCAAATGCTGCTGGTTCGAATGGGATATTAACTTTTCCCCACCATACTTTGTCTTCTGTAATGCTGTCTTTTACGATAAAGCGGTCTTGTGGTGAGCGACCTGTAAAACTTCCCGTGTTGATGGCTAAGGCTCCAGTAGAGTTTTCTATTCCTTGACCAGAAGTAATGGTTAAATCGTGTAATTCATCTGGAGTTAATTGATACTGAATTTTGGCATTCTCAATTCCTAATTTTTCTAACGAAATCGATTTCGTAAAAAGGGTGTTAGTGTCCATAAAATTGATGTTGGTTTTTATTTGTTTCGATGTAAAAGTATAGATTAATTTTAAATAGCTTTTTTTGTTTTAAATTTTCCTTTTATTGTTTTTTAAAAAGTCAAATAGTAAAACGACCCAAGCTGAAATCAGAAGGACTCCTCCGATGGGAGTAATAAAGCCAATTTTTTTAAAATCGAAGGATGTTAAAGAGTTTGTCGCTAATAAATAGATTGAGCCCGAAAATAAAAGTACTCCAGATAGCGTAAGATAATAAATGATTTTTTGTGACTTTATAGACAAGCAAGAGCTTAGACCAATAAATAAAAGAAATAAAGCATGATACATTTGGTAGCGAACACCTGTTTCGAAGGTAACGAGTTCTTCAGTTGAAAGTACTTTTTTTAAGGCGTGTGCACCAAAGGCTCCTAAAATGATGGCTATCATTCCTAAAAGGGCAGCAGTCGAAATTACTTTTTTGCTCATAGTTCCTATTTAGAATCTACTGCAAAAGTATTTATTACATTTCAAACAAAAAGGGTTATTTCTGTTTTATTTTTAAATTTTTCATGTTTTAACATAATCTGTTTGTTGTGAATACAACAAAATAGTATGTTTGTGTTAAATAAATATATTTTTATGAGAACTATACTCATTATTGGTGCAGGTAGATCTGCTTCGTCGTTGATTCAATACTTACTTTCTAAGTCAGAAACAGAGCAATTGCATCTTGTTATTGGAGATTTATCGCTAGAATTGGCTCAGAAAAAAACCAACAATCATCCCAATGCGACTCCAATAGCTTTAGATATATTTAATATGCAACAACGACAAGATGCGATTCAAAAAGCCACTATCGTTATCTCTATGTTGCCCGCCCATTTGCATATCGAAGTTGCCAAAGATTGTGTTTTGTTCCAAAAACACATGGTTACCGCATCTTATATTAGCGAGGCGATGCAATCTTTGGATGCAGAAGTCAAAGCCAAAGGATTGATTTTTATGAATGAAATTGGTTTGGATCCTGGAATCGATCATATGAGTGCCATGAAAGTTATTGATGAGATCAAAGAAAAAGGAGGTAAAATGCTTTTATTCGAATCCTTTTGTGGTGGATTAGTCGCACCTGAATCGGATGACAATATTTGGAATTACAAATTTACATGGGCACCAAGAAATGTGGTGTTAGCAGGTCAAGGTGGTGCGGCCAAATTCATTCAAGAAGGCGCTTACAAATACATCCCCTATTGCAATTTGTTTCGTAGAACCGAATTCTTAGAAGTGGAAGGGTACGGCAGATTCGAAGCTTATTCTAATCGAGATTCTTTAAAATATCGTTCAGTTTACGGATTAGATGATGTGCTGACTTTGTATCGCGGAACCATACGTAGAGTTGGTTTTTCCAAGGCATGGAATATGTTTGTGCAATTAGGAATGACCGATGATAGCTATATCATGGAAGGTTCTGAAGAAATGACCTATCGACAGTTTGTGAATTCCTTTTTGCCTTATCATCCCACCGATTCAGTAGAGCTAAAAATGCGACACATTCTCAAAATCGATCAAGACGATATTATGTGGGATAAACTAGTGGAGTTGGATTTATTCAGCCGTATCAAGAAAGTAGGTTTGAAGGATGCAACACCTGCTCAAATTTTAGAAAAAATTCTTTCTGATAGTTGGACTTTACAACCCGAGGATAAAGATATGATTGTGATGTATCATAAATTTGGTTACGAATTGAATGGTATAACTTCTCAAATCGATTCCAAAATGGTGTGTATAGGCGATGACCAAATGTACACGGCTATGGCAAAAACAGTTGGACTTCCCGTTGCAATGGCTGCATTGTTAATTTTAAATGGTAAAATACAAACTAGCGGTGTCCAGCTTCCTATCCAAAAAGAAGTTTACGAACCCATCCTTAACGAATTAGAATTATACGGCGTTGTTTTTAATGAACAAGCCATGCCTTATATGGGCTACAATCCAGATAAAGTTTTCAATTAGTTTTCTTTTTAATTATTTTTTTTGATTTAATTTGTTAACCGCTTCTCTAAACTTGTACTTGAAGAGAAGCGGTTTTTTTTGGAGCAGTAGTATTTTGCTTTTTTGGAAACATCGTCCCGTGATCCGCTATATCTTTTTCTTTTTAAAGAAAAAAGAAAAAGGATGCCGCTTCTCCCGGGGCTAGTAGGAAGCATTATTCTTTCTAGGTTAGAAATTAAATTAGACACCTATATACTTGAGTGTACCAACTCCAAATCAGTACCCAAAACATAGGATTGGTTTTTAAATGATATATATATAATACAAAAATATACATTATGAAGCCACTATCACAACATATTCAAGAAACACTTAATAATGAATCATTAAAAGAAGCTTTCAATGAAAAGCTTGTAGATGAAGAGTTGGATGCTTTAACTCGTACAGCACCTGCAACTAAGGTTGAGAAGAAAGACGGGAAGTCTTTGGTGGATACTGCGGTTGGAGGATAGTTATATATTATAAATTGCCCAACAAAGAACAAATAGATTATGTGTTAATCTGTAATTTTTATCCTTATATTTATTTTTAATTTTATTAATCAAATAACAAGTAAAACTACGTGTTCTATTTAAATTAACTATATGTATATTTACATTTATATGAGACATCGAATGTTCTATTACCATTAATAGTAATTTAATATAATTAAATTGTCAATCAGATCATAAATAAATAACTATTTTGATTGTATAAATCATATATTTGCGCTACATTTATAATGTATTGTGTTATTTTTAAGTACTTTAGGTTAATTAAGTAAAAAAAATGCATGAGTAAAAAATTAAAAATTTTAGATTTAATTGAAGCTTTGTCGGAAATAAGAGAAGGAATTCCTCAATTCTTATTTGCAGACGCAATTCATCCAAACACTATGATCCAAGTTAGAGATGAAATACTTTCCTATAAAAAAGAATTTCCTGATACAAATGAAATAGATTTTATAATTAATTCTCCAGGTGGACAACCTGCAGATGCGTATAGGATTATAAGAACCTTAAGAAATAATTTTGAAACAGTAAATGTAATAGTTCCTTTTTGGGCTAAAAGTGCTGCAACCTTACTTAGTTTAGGTGCTACTAAGATAATAATGGATGAATTTGGAGAATTTGGACCGTTAGATATTCAAATTGCTGTCGAGAGAGATGATAGTCCTGAAATTGATAGAGAAAGTGCGCTAAATGATGAATATTCAGTAAGAAGAATTGAAGCGAGATCACAAGAATTATATTATCAGATGTTTACAAATTTATATTCTAGTAATGACATCAAAATAAATAAAATCGAATTATCAAAACAGCTTTTAGAATATTTAGCTTCTTTTTACAAGCCTTTGTTGAGTCAAATTAATCCTTACCATTTAGGAAGAAAAAAGAGAATGTTGGAAATAGGTCATCATTATGCAGACAGGATACTTTCTACTTATTATCCTACATTGCCAGAAAGAAACAAAACTTATTTAATTGATTATTTAGTAAATGGATGCCCTGATCATGGATATGTTATTGATTATAACTTAATCTCACAGTTTTTAACAAATGTATTAAAATCCAATGAATTAGGCATAGTTTATGAGAGTCTACTAACAGAAATTTCTACAGAATTAATAACGCTTGAAGATTTTACCTTTATAGGTTTTGTAATCAAAGAAGAAAAAGAAAAAGAAGAAGAAGAAAAAATACTACCGATTCCTAAAGAATTATTAAATAACGGATTAGATCATGAAACTGTTGAACAACAGCAATCTAAAGATAAAATAATCTCCAAAAAAGCTACTACTAAAAAAATCAATCACAATGGAAAGAAAAATGATCCCACCAACTGATACCTCTGCTTTAAAAAAAGCTTTGTATGAAGATCCGAATGCTGGCTTCAGAATTAAGATCGAAAATTCTAAAAGACAATTTGAAAAACCAAAAGAAGATAGGTTTAAGAATACATTACCATCTCAACAGAAAAATAATTTATTTTTTTAAAGTAATAAAAATAGCCACTCATTGAGTGGCTATTTTTATTACTATTACAGATTATTTATTGCAATCTAAATTCTATATTTTTTTTGCCCTCTTGTTTATGTTATTCATAATGTAAAATAGCAAGTTTGTCACAAATGAAACTTTTATTTATAAGAGGAAAAACATTCTATACTTTCATTGTTCTGCCTCGTTCTTTTTATTTATTTTTGTATTGTAAAAATATTCGTGCTTAATTACGTTATTGCTAAATCCGAATTACCACTCTGAAGCCCAACGGCTTCTCGATTTAACAAGCAAATAATGTATATGAGGTACGCCGTCATGGCGTGGCTTGTATCATTGCTTGTTTAAGGGTGTGGTAATCCTGGATTTAGTGTGGTGCAATGTCCACGCCTATTTTTTGAACTAAACATTTATAAATCCTAATTACCACACAATGAAAAAGCACTATCAAAAGTACTGCATGCATTTGGCATGCACCATTATTTCAACTTCCTCATTTTTATTTACTACACGGGTATCAGCTCAGGAAAAACTAGCCATCACTCCCGAAATGACAAAACAAATTGTAGAAAAGTATAAAATAGAGCCGTTTAAGATTTACCCGGTTGTAACAAAAAAAATTGAATATTATTCGTATGTTGATGGAGAGATTGCAACAAATGAATATAAAAATGAGTTACGGAAACTTGAACAATACAAACCCGCATTTGATGAATACAACAATGCTTTAAAAGCAAATTTAGAAAAGGAGCAAGCTATCAAAACTATATCACAAAATATTGATACGTTTTTATCTTCTAATGAAAAATATGATGTTAAAGAAAGGTTGCTGATTGATTCTCAAACATTAGCCGACAAATATGATATAAAAGTTGAAGTTGTTGATGACAGGATGAAGCTTAGTAGTTTTATTAATACTCCAACTGCAGGATTTCAGAAACAATCAATGCGATTTATCCATCTTTATGAAAAAGGCAAGCGAGCAAACAAGACTGATTTAAGAGCCTTTAAAACAGAAATTCAAAAAATCAAAATATCGGAGCCTGAGATAACCAATAATTATAGATGGTATTTAGATTCACAAAAAGAATTATCTACAATTCAAAAAACTGAAACGGGAAAGATATTATCAGACAAACTTTCCAAGAAATTAGTATATCTTATTGAAGAAAACTCTGTTGATGTAACAGCTTTATCAGGGGATTTCACAAAATTACCTGACAATTATATGCTTGTTGATAAAGAAGTTGCAAACACATTTATAAAAAACGAACTTATCACAGAAAAACATGATAATTACACTAAATTAAGAGGAAGCTTTGACAGATTTCCGATTATTAAAAAGTTAGATACTGATGAAATGTTTTATGTTATGTCCGATAAATTCATTGGACAATTAGAAATTGTACTTAATGAAATAAAATTTAAAAATCTTGGAAATACAGATGAATATAAAACATGGAAAAGTAAATATTTGAGTTTATTGCAATCAGCACAAACAAATGTAAATTCTTGCAATGCCATCATTAAAAAATATACTTACTTGAATCGTATAGGTCAAAAAAGATATGATTCGGATAAATTCTCGAAACAAGAAAAAGGAAGCTTTAATCAGAATCTGGATTCCTTAAAAGCGAAATTAGAAAAGATTAGAGTGTTAGAAAGTGAACGAGATAATTTATCATTTTATAATGAGAAAGCATCTGATGCAGAAGCTGTCAAGTCTTACAGCATTTCGAATTTTTATAATAGCACGAGTAGATGTTATTAAAACAAAAACTCCCGCTCAATGAGCGGGAGTTTTTGTTTTAATAAGTTAAATTAATTCCCAATCTATGGATGCAGTATTTTCGTTTTTAACATCTGCAATCCATGCATGTCTATAATTTTTAGTGGCAAATTTTTTTAATTCGTCTCTATCTAAATCAAAGTTGTCTTTTATAGCAATAAACATTTTATGATCTCTACCATCAGCCTTGACGAAATAATTATTGTCAGTAAATTTGACATTAGAAAAACCGTTTTTACCTAACCATTTTTCAACTACAACTTTTTTTTCCTCTATACTATTCATACATTTTTATTTAAAATGTTAATACTCTTACTCTATTGTAATATTCAAAGCTTTCGCAGTGAATTTTTTGATTGTTGTTTTGTAACCTTCCAAACTATGATGACTAGGTTGTTTATATATTTTCTTTATATCAATAAAATCTTGATATGAAGCATTTATTTCTTCAAAATAGATATGTTCACGTTTCAATACCAAAATTTTCATATGATCTTCTGTGTACACAGGTGAAATTGACGGCAAATATAAATCAAAAATTTTTGTTGAACTTAAAAACATTTTATTAACAGAAAGTAATGACCCTAAAAAGCGTTCAAATTTTTTAGCTCTAATCCATTCATCGGAAAAAGCAGTTGAACCTTTAAAATTTAATTCCCAATATGTATCTATATCATAGTCTTTAATCTCTTTTAAATATAAAGCTACGTAAAAATCTGCTTCGATATCTATCAAACTCATAAAATCTGATCCAAAATAATCTTTAATTTTTACAGCATCGTCTTTATTTGGTACTTTTTGAACAACGAGATGAAAGTATTCATGTAAAATTACAACCTCAAAGAAATCATATCCCCAAGCATTAAGATTAAGAGGATTGAATGAAACTTTTTGAGCCCCATCACTATTATAAACTTTCATAATCCAATCTCCTGAGCCTGGTGGTTCTATGGTTACATCTTTAATATTAAATAAAGATTCTGTAACTTTTTCATTAATTAACCATTTATTGAATTTTTCTAATTCTTGTAATAATCTATCCCTGTCGTTTGGTGGGATTTCTAACTGATCATCAAAATTAGCTAATTCATCGTGAGGATTACCCTTATCTATATCTTTCATAAAAAACAAATATAATTTTTAAAAGTACTTAAATGTTATTTGTAAAGATATAATAAATAAGAAAATATTAACAATAAAAACAATATAGACACCTGATTATTGTTAATAAATTGTAATATTCTAAAGAAAAATTTTCAATTATAAAAAAAACCGCCTTTACTCAGACGGTTTTTCTTTTTCTACAGTTTCATTCTCATTAACAACTTCTTCATTGTTGTCAATTAGATTCTCTATAACTGTTTGTTCCTCTTCTTTAGTAGCAAAGCTTTCTTGGATATGATCTGAAAGATTTTTCATGGTATATTTGTTTAAAATTATAGTTTATATATAATTAAACAAATATCACTGTTATGACCTGAAGGAATTCGAGGTGGTAATTGTTACATTGATGTAATAAAATATGCTACATAGTAATATATTGTATTACTATGTAGCATATTTTGCTACTTTTAATTACTTTTGTAAAGAAACCACCAGAGCCTGCAAACAGGTCTAGTGGTTTAAAAGTTAATTACTTTTTAAATGCAAGGACTAATTTTCTAATTTCCTTGACAAGGTGGGTGACCTGAGATAATATCAAAGACCCACACATTGCATATAGTATTTTCATAAGACCGAAAATAAAAGGGATTTATAATTCCAACTTTAAAACCAAAAGTCGCAAGCTTTTGGTTTTTTTATGGCTTCAGATGACTTACTCGTCTGCATTACAAATATACCCTATTATTAGAGAAAAATCTAATGCATGCATAATGCTAAAAACGATGTAATAATTACGAAAAAATGCACTTTAATTGCACCCCCTAATGCAATATAGTATTCGTTTTCATTCGTTTTCGTGCACTTTTTTGCTTTCTAATGTTTTAGAATTGTTATCAACATAATTGTTAACAATCATGCGAGTTATTACTATATATTTTTATATAAATCTTCATCATTTACTAAGCAATTAACTGCTTATACATTAAACGTTCATTTGCATTTAATAAGGATAAATTAAATCTTTCACCATCTGTGATCTTACGTGTATTATATCGATATGCAAATTCATCACAATATCTATGTAGGTGTTTCGGGCTTGTTACATGATAAACTCCAATAATACCTCTTTTTAAATGACTCCAGAATCCTTCTATAGTATTAGTATGGTATGGTCCCATTTTATATACACCTTTGTTATGTTTAATAACTTTGTGTTTGTAATCTTTTGAAAGACCATTGTAAGCTAACCATCCATCAGTTACAACAATTGAGCCTTCTGTAACCATTGCTCTAATTATTGGTTTTAATGTCTTGCCTTTAGTATTTGGTACAACCTTCGTATATACAAGACCATTACAAATCATACCAAATACAGGAACTTTTGTTTTAAGACTTCTACCTTGTGTGTTTTTTACTCTTTTCTTTTTGCTTTTATTTTTACCTCCAACATAAGTTTCATCAATTTGTGTAAGCCCATCAAAAGGAACTACAATAGTGTCTATGAAAGAATTACGTATTCTACTTAACATATACCAAGCTGTCTTTTGTGTAACGTCTAAATCACGATGTAACTGTAAACTGCTAATTCCTTTCTTATGTGAAGTGAATATGTAAATAGCCATAAACCATTTACGCAATGATATATGTGAACTTTCAAACATTGTTCCAACTCTTACAGTAAATCTTGATCTACAATCTTTACATTTGTAAAGTCCTTTGAATACTCCTCTTGTTTTTAATTTGTAGTGATATTCGTTTTTGCTTCCGCAATGAGGGCAAACTGGTTCGTATTGCCATCTTAGTTTTTCTAAAAATTCTCGACATGCAGTTTCAGTATTCAGTTCGTCAATCATATGCATCATAGATTTAAAAACCTTTGCATTATCTAATTCATTATCAATTATATGGGTCATTTATGTTTTATTAAAATTAATAAATATTGATTAAGCGTGTACAAATCGCACTACAACTTGTTAACAGATTTCGAAATCAAAGTACTGTAAATCTGAGGCTTAACTCAATGATGTTGTTTAATTTCTTATAATTGAAAAACCAACTTACTGCCAGGTAAGTTGGTTTTCAAAAACAATTAGAAAATTAGACTTAGTAAATACTCCAAGATTATTGAAAGTAAAGCTTGAGGCATGTGTTTAAAAAGAATGGTTTTCCAATTTGACTTAATCAGATTGAATAAGGTTTTCAATTGATTTTCGATTTGCTGTCTCACAGCGGAAATGTAATTGCGCATAGTTTAATTGATTTAATAATTCAACCAATTGAACTACATTGTCAAAAATTTTAATTCAGTTTTGAAAAGTTTGAAAACCAGTTCGTAATGAGCTGGTTTTGTAGCGTTTAATGTGTTTTTATTTGATTTTAAAATGATGTAAAACAAAAAATCCAGCTCGAAGTGAGCTGGATTTTTTGTTATAAACGCGAGGTAAACGCTATTTTGAGTATTTTTGAGAATGAATATATACTAAAAACAAAACCTATGTTTTAAGGATGTGCTGTGTTGGTACATTCAAGTATATAGGTATCTTAAATTATTCTTGTATTGCTATTGGTAAACTGTATTCAACACGAACAGGAACACCAGCTTTTTTAGCAGGAATCCATTTTGGAGAAAGTTTGATTACACGAGCAGCTTCTTCTCCAGTGCCAAATCCCATATCTCTCACGATATTTACATTAGTGATAGTTCCATCTTTTTCGACTATAAATGTTGTGTATATTTTTCCACTGCCTTTGAAACCATCTGGTAGGTTGTAATTTTGTCCAACAAATTGGTAAAACTTCTCCATGCCTCCCGGGAAATTGGGTTTTTCAGTTACCTGTGTGGTGTTTAGAATTCTTGTTATTGGTGCTTTAGGAATTACTTTTTTTATGGTAGCTTTATTTGATTTGTTACTACTTTTTTGAATCAAATTGTTTTTCGGTTCTTTTGTCTTTTCATTTCCTTTGATTGTTTTCTCTTTTTGGTTTTGTTTTTTCGTTTGTACTTGTGCTACACTATCAATGCAGAAATAGCAGAAAAGTGCCGTAAAAATTGGTAATAGCGCCAGCTGTTTGCCTAGTATTATTCGTTTCGAAGAATTTCGACTCATCATTAGAAAGCGTTTTTTGGTGACTTGAAAATTTAAATTACTGGCTAGATACAAAGGAGGGTTGCAACTCGCTTTGGATAACAATAGCGATTGATAAAATGGAATGTTTTTGTACGATTGCACCACTTTTTCATCAGCTAGGAATTCATGATTGAGTTGTATGGCTTTTTTGTATAAAATAAACAAGGGATTGAACCAAAAGATAGTTTTTATCAATTCTATAAATAGAACGTCTAAGGTGTGCTTTTGATTGACATGGGTCATTTCGTGTGCAAACAATTCTTTTTCAATTTTACGTTCTTGGTATTCCGCTTCATTGATGAAAATGGAATTCATAAAAGTATGTGGTAATACGGGTTCTTGAAGCAATACTAAAGTTGCGTTTTGAAACGATAGTGTTGCGTTATTCTTTTTTAATTGATAAAAAGTGATAATATTTCGAGTAAATCTAAATATCAGAATCGCAGTTACTAAGACATAAATACCCCATAGTGTTTGTTCTAGATAGCTTGTTTCTTCAGCAAGTATCATAGTTCCACCTGAAAAGCTCATTGGAATTGGAGCAGCAACAGGAGTAGTGATTTCTTCAATAATTTCAATCGAAATAAAAGGAATTAGAAGTGAAAAAAGTAAACTAGTTAATAGGTAAAACCGATTGAAGTGGTGCATCTTTTCTTTTTCTAGAAAAAGCTGATATACTACCAATAGGATAGTCGCAGCGATAGTTGAAGTTAGCAAGTACTGTATCATGATTTCTTTTTTTGGATTTCGTTATCGATGATTTTTTTTAATTCCTCAAGTTCTCTGGCGGTTAGGTTCGTTTCTTTGGTAAAAAACGAAGCAAATTGAGAAGCTGAATTATTGAAGAAATTACTAATTAGGCCATTGACGTGTTTAGAGAAATAATCGTTTTTGTCAATCAATGGGTAATACTCTCTAGAGTTGCCATATTCTCTGTAAGCTACAAACTGCTTGTCAATCATTCTTTTTAATAAGGTAGCAATCGTTGTTGTAGCAGGTTTTGGTTCTGGGTAGGCTTCAAGTAGGTCTTTCATAAAGGCTTTTTCGAGTTGCCACAAATGCTGCATCACTTGTTCTTCGGCGTTGGTGAGTTGTTGCATAGTTTATTGTTTTGTGTTTTTTATTTCTTTTTCTGAGATAAGTTCTCCATGGTCATACAAGCGGGTCATGATTAAATTTTTCTTGGTGTCGAAATACTCCCATTGGCCGGAGTAAAACCAATGAATGTCTTTGTCTTTTTCAATCAATTTTGTAATTCCTTTGGCTTGAAGCGCTCCATTCGGATGGTAATGGAGGACTTTGCAATACTCTTTCTTATAGGTTTCTTTTTTGATGATTTTGCCATTGGCATAATATTTCCATTTTTTGACTGGCTCTCCTTCTTTATATCTTCCAATGGATTTGTATCGAATAGTGTCCAAAGTATACTCTTCGATCCATTTGCCGTGCATTTTCTTGTCTTTCTTTTGATTGATGTGTTGTACTTGGCAACTACATAAAAGAAACAGTACAAATAGTAAGATTGGTTTTGTCATTGCTCTACAGAATAATACATTGCTCTACAAATGTAGAATAAAAAATAATATGTGCAACAAAATGATTAACTTTTTTTAAATGAGTGGTTTATAAACGGTTTTGCGTAAGGGGTAGGAGCGGCATCCTTTTTGGGACTCGCTTTTTCGGCGAGGGCCAAAAAGATATAGCGGATGACCCGACCCGCTTTTTCTGCGGGTTACGCCCAAAAAAAAACATCCGCTCATTCTGGAGAACGAGCGGATGTTTATGTAAAAAGAGTGTTTATTTGCTTAACTCTACAAAATATTTATAGAAAAGTGGAATGGTTTCGATTCCTTTAAGGTAATTGAAAATTCCGAAATGTTCGTTTGGTGAATGAATCGCATCGGAGTCTAAACCAAATCCCATCAGGATAGTTTTGCTTTTCAATTCTTTCTCAAACAAGGCTACAATTGGAATACTACCTCCAGAACGAACAGGAATGGCTGGTACACCAAAGGTTTCGGTGTAGGCTTTATTAGCGGCTTGATATCCAATGCTGTCGATAGGAGTCACATAACCTTGACCACCGTGATGAGGTTTAACCACTACGCTAACTCCAGCTGGAGCAATACTTATAAAGTGTTTCGTGAACAAATCGGTAATCACTTCCCAATCTTGATTAGGTACTAAACGCATCGAGATTTTCGCATAAGCTTTGCTAGCAATGACCGTTTTGGCGCCTTCTCCTGTATAACCTCCCCAGATTCCATTTACATCTAGAGTGGGACGGATTGAATTACGCTCATTTGTTGTGTAGCCTGTTTCGCCATATACATCGTTAATGTCAAGTGCTTTTTTGTAGTTTTCTAAGCTAAAAGGTGCTTTGCCCATTTCGGCTCTTTCTTCCAGAGATAATTCTTCTACATTATCATAGAAACCTGGAATGGTGATATGATTGTTTTCGTCGTGAAGCGAAGCAATCATTTTGGATAAGATGTTGATTGGGTTGGCTACAGCTCCACCGTATAAACCAGAATGTAAATCACGGTTTGGACCAGTCACTTCGACTTCTACATAACTCAATCCGCGTAATCCTGTAGTGATGGATGGTTGCTGATTAGAAATCATTCCCGTATCTGAAATTAAAATCACATCATTTTTTAATTTCTCGGTATTGTTTTCTACAAACGTTTTCAAGTTGACGCTACCTACTTCTTCTTCACCTTCTATCATAAATTTGACATTACAAGGTAATGTATTGCTTTGAACCATGTATTCAAAAGCTTTCACGTGCATATACATTTGGCCTTTGTCATCGCAAGAGCCACGAGCAAAAATAGCCCCTTCTGGGTGAATAGTAGTGGGTTTAATTACGGGTTCGAAAGGAGGAGATGTCCACAATTCAATAGGATCTGCGGGTTGTACATCGTAGTGTCCGTAAACTAAAACCGTTGGTAAATTAGTGTCAATGATCTTTTCACCATAAACAATAGGATAACCTGCTGTTTCGCAAATTTCAACGAAATCACAGCCTGCTTTTTCTAAACTAATTTTTACTGCTTCTGCTGTGTCTAGTACATCTTGAGAAAAAGCGGTATCAGCACTAACTGATGGAATTCTTAATAATTCGACTAACTCATTGATAAAGCGTTCTTTATTTTCTTGAACGTAACTTGTTCTGTTTTCCATTTGGATGATTAATTTTATCAATTCAAAAGTACAAAAAATAGATTATTAATTTTTTACAAAATTTACTTTGAAAATTGGAACTTATGCTTATATTTGCACCCACAAACAGTAGTTCACCGAACGCCTCTTTAAAATAAAAGTTTAGTTATGTAATCGCGGATATGGCGAAATTGGTAGACGTGCCAGACTTAGGATCTGGTGCCGCAAGGCGTGTAGGTTCGAGTCCTATTATCCGCACAAAAAAGCTTCTCATTTGAGAAGCTTTTTTTATGTTTTAAAGTGTGCTCAAAAAATGAGTGGTTTTTATCATGTCACTTTCATCAGATAAATCAATTTTATTGTCTTTTAAATAGGATTTGATTTCATTGGTATGTGAAGGGTATAAAGCAAGTAATTTTGATTTTGACGAAGGAAATTCAATAATTTTTTTGTCTTTTTGCTCCAATAGATAAGTGCTTTTAATTGAGGTAAATTGTGGTTTGCTGTTCAATTCAAAAGAGGTTTTTGCTACTTTACCTTCTTTAAAATCGATTTTATCACGTCGTAACAAAGCCAACTTGTTGTTGTTTATTAACTCAAAAGCATAAGCCAAAGCCTCCTCACTTTTTTTATCTACTATGGTAATTAATCTAAGTTTTTTACGATCATAATTCATGTATATAACACCATAAGCAGGATCTTTTGATACAGTGTATATTTCATTAGGATTTTTTTCTACTTCGATTACATCGTCAAAAGCATTGTATCGTAAATTCATTTTTGATTTTACTCCCTCTATTTCAGAAGGAACGAATTCTTTGTAGATGTAAGGAGTACCTTCTATATCTTTAAAGAAAGTCGCTCTATAATCTTTATTGGCTTGTATTACGCTTAAATTATAGTAGATTGGTGCAATGTTTTGATCGGTACCACCTAAAGTTTGAGCGAAAGAAAAGTTGCTAATAATAATAAATAAACAAATTAGTGCATTTGGTTTCATGGATGTCGATTTTGTTTTTTGTTAATATTGTACAAACTATAATTCAATATTACATATATTTTGATTAATAAACCATCTATTTTTGTTTATTATGATTCAATTTATTTTTTGTTCAAATAAAAAAACAGTACATTTAGCACTTCAACGATAAAATATCACACTTTGTCGATTATTTAAAACAAATTTACATAACTAGCCCTGCTTTTAACTGACGTTTCCATGACGAATCTGGTAAATCATTTTAAAAATTTAATCTCAAACGATTTGTTTTTGAAATTGTCGATTTACTTGGATGAAAGAGATTCTCAGCTAAGAAAAACCATTGAAGCTAGCATTTGTACTGTTTTAGTTGGAATCATGAAGACTAAAGATTTTGATAGTTTTTTACTTTCATTGAATGAACTAGATACTGCTTTTGAACATCAATTAAATGACTGTTATTCAAAAGAAAATTTGTTTTCCTCTGGACTAGTGTATTTAGAAAAACTTTTTCCATCCAAAAAAGAAAGAATTTCAGAGATGATTTCTAATGAAATTTGTGTAAAGAGTGAAACAGCTCGAGCTATTTTGAATTTGGCATCTATTTTAGTTATAAATAATTTAAAGAAAGATCCACCGAAAAATTTACTTCCGCTTTTAGAGTCTCAAACCGAAAATTTATATAGGTTTCTGCCAAGAGGTGTTAAGCTTATTCTTGGTTTGCCAAATGAAGAGTATACTCCAAATTCCTCTTTTGAAAAAGAATCCACCCTTTTTGGTTTCTCATTTTTTCGTTTAAGAAAGTAGTGTTTTTTTATATAGATTTCTAATTTATAGTTAATTATAGTAGCCATTAAAGGGATATTGATTACTTCAATATCCCTTTTTTTATATGTAAAAAATTATTTTTTTTCAATCCAATTATTAATTTTTGTTTCTAGTAAGGCTAAGGGCAAGCAACCCGATTCTAATACTTTTTCATGATATTTTTTAATATCAAATTCATTTCTCATTTTGGTTTTTGCACTTTCTCGAAGCTCTTTTATTTTGAGCTGTCCCATTTTATATGAAAGAGCTTGACCTGGTATAGCCATGTAACGTTCTATTTCTGCAATTATGCTAGCTTCGTTCTCGGCTTCGTTTTCTAGTGAATATTTGATGGCTTGCTCTCTGGTCCAGCCTTTGCTGTGAAGTCCTGTATCGACCACCAAACGGATGGCGCGATGCATTTCGTTGCCTAACATCCCAAAATATTGATATGGGTCTTTATATAATCCCAATTCTTTGCCTAAACTTTCTGTATATAATGCCCAGCCTTCTCCATACGCGCCAAACCAATTGTATTTTCTGAAATCAGGTAAATTAGAATTTTCTTGTTGTAACGATACTTGAAAATGATGCCCTGGGATGGCTTCATGTAAAAACAAATCTTCATCACCATACACATTGTAGTTTTTAACATCTGGAATTGGGACGTAAAAAATTCCCGGACGGCTACCATCTGCTGTGCCTTGATTATATTCGGCACTAGCAGTTTTTTCTCGAAAGGCTTCGGTTCTTCTTACTTCAAATTTAGTTTTGGGTTGTAGTGAAAATAACTGATTGACTTTTGGTTCAATAATTTTATGAATGCGATTGAAATTAGCAATTACTTCTTCAGGTTGATTAAAAGGCATCAATTCTTTTTTGTTTCTCACTTCATCAAAAAAGGCTAATAAGCTTCCTTTGAATCCCACTTGTGCTTTTACTTTCTCCATTTCTCCTCGAATTCGCGCTACTTCTTTCATACCCAATTCGTGAATGGCTTCTGGAGTGGTGGTAGTTGTAGTCCACTGTTTGGCATAGCTTGCGTATAATTGCTTACCAAATCGCAGACTGCCTATTCCACTCGTAGTCCTTGAAGCGGGTAGGTATTTAGTTTTTAAAAAAGCAGTCATTTTTTGATACTGTGGAATCAGTTTTGTGGTAATTACCGAATTGTATTTGTTGGCAATATCTTGTTTTGTACTAGCAGAGAAGGTAGATGGTATTAGTTTTACCGCTGAATAAAATAAATTATCCTCAACTTTCGCGGTAGGCATTTGTTCAAATTGAGGAATCATTTTCTGTGTTAAAGCTTTGGGTAACACTACTCCTTCTTTGATGCCTTTTTTCATGTAGACCATTGCTGAATCAATCCATTGACTATATAATTCCATTCTTTTTAAGAAGTTGTTATAGTCTTTTTCGGTTTTAAAAGGTTGAGCTCCAGTACCACCAGCCATTTGTCCGATTGTTAAATGCGTGCCTTCAAACTGGCTGATAGGTATTAAATTAGTTGGGTATTCTAACATCTCTTTGCCCATAGCAATTTCCCATTTTATAATCTCAAAACTGTTAAGCTCTTCCTCTGAGAGTGAGGTGGTATCTATTTCGTTCAACGCTTTTTCGTATTTTTCATAAAAAGCTTCTTGTTTTTTTCGGAACGAATCGGTCATTTCAAATTGCAATTGGTCATTGTATTCGTTTTGACCATTTTGTGTGGCGCCAAGTGGATTTAAAACATTTTTGTCATCAAAGTAACTCTTGGTTAGTGCAGTAAAATCAGTAGCATTCGCTTCTTTTTTGCAGCTAATAAAAAGTATAGATAGCGCAAAAGTTAATAGGAATAGGTTTTTTCTCATTTTGATTAGTTTAAAACAACAGTAAAGCTACTTTATTTTTTTGTTAATTTTATCCGTGATAGACTCTCGAAGCTATAATTTTTTCGTTTTTAACTTCTAAAACTTCGGCTACAAGCATATTGTCTTCATTGTCGACCATTCGAATGTATTCCATAAATACTCGATCGCCATTAGCAGTAAGCGAGGTTACTTTGTAGTGCAAACTCGGAAGTCTTTCAAAAGCCTCCTGCCACCATGCTCTTAAGGCATGTTTTCCGGATATTAGACCTTGGGTTTCAGGTTGACGTACTTTGAGTTTTGGACTAAAGTGTATGGCTTCGTCATCATAAAGCGACAACAATTTTTCTAACTCTTTATTATTAAAACAGTCAAACCATTTGAAAGCAATAGAGTTTAATTTTTCTGGACTCATAAGTTTTGAATTAAAAAATCCCATTGCAATTGGATTGTAATGGGATTGTTTAGTATTTATTTTTGTTAAACGTTTTTCAAATTGATGATTTCTTGATCCGTTAGTAATCGCCAATTCCCTCTTGGCAAATTTTTCTTGGTCAAACCAGCAAACGAAACACGATCGATGCGTAACACATCATAACTGAATTGTTCAAAAATAGAACGTACTACTTTTACATTGGCAGAACGTAGTTTTAAACCCACTTCGCTTTTTGCCTCGTTTTCTATGTAGCTAACATCTTCTACAAAAACACGGTGTCCATCAATAACCAAACCTTTGTTGATTTTTTCTAAATCTTCAAATTTCAAGTTTTTATCTAAGGAAACTTGGTATATTTTGGAGGATTTCTGATTCGGTAAAGTGAATTTTCGAATCATATCGGTGTCATTGGTAAATAATAACAAGCCTGTAGTATTTTTGTCCATTCTGCCAATCGGTGCAATTTTGGCTGTAGTAGAACCTTTTACCAATTCCAAAACATTACGGTATTCTTGACCTTCATCAAGTGCAGTGGTAAAGTTTTTAGGTTTGTTCAATAAGATGTACACTTTCTTCTCTGGCGTTAAAACTTTTCCGTCAAAGTTCACTACATCTGTTGGTTTTACTAGGTATCCCATTTCGGTTACGGGAACACCATTTACCTTTACATTACCAGATTGAATGTAAATATCCGCATCACGTCTCGAACAAACGCCTGAGTTAGAGATGTATTTATTCAAACGAATTTCGTCTTTTTCTTTAAGTCTTTTAGCTACTTGATTGGGTTTTTTAACCACTTTGTCTGCTTCTTCAATTTTAGCAGTAGGTTTTGCTTTTTTAGGCCCTTGTGCCCTTTTTTGCATCGCAGGTTTTGGCTTATTCGAATTGGGTCTTGAACCTGCTGGCCTTGCTCCGCCTCGTTTGTTGTTGCCTTCCTTATTATTCATAATAATCTCTAATTTGGTGCAAAGATACTATTTATATCCTTGTGAAACGATTTTCGATAATTAGAAAACGATAACTAACTAATTTATAGTAGTTAAGTAGGATTTTTTAGTAAGGAGATTTGTTTTAGGAGCTGTTTCCTGCTGTCCACTATATCTTTACTGCCGAACCCCGGCAGTAAAGGATGCCGTTCCCATCAGGGCTAGGGAATCCTGCAATAAATAAGGTTTTGGATCAAAGAAGTTACTGCTTCAATAACCAATTTTTGCCGTGCCAAAGTACACTTGGGTTAATCAAAACAATACAAAAAACTCCCGCTACAATCAAAAATTTCAAGATGTTGTGCAATCTAATGTAGTGCGGTTTGTTGTTTGATTGCCACAATAAAAGCAGAAAAAATAACAGTACAATTAAACAGCTATAAAAGTAAATATCCATATACCCCACATCATACAGCTCTATCAAAATATATACAGGAACCAACGTCAATAGCGTTAATCCCGTACTGATTTTTTTGGACCAATTTTCTCCATAAAAAACAGGAATAGTGTGATAATTATTAGCCAAATCGCCTTTCAAATTTTCTAAATCTTTTATCAGTTCCCGAATCAAAATCAATAAAAATAAAAAGGAAGCGTGGGCGAAGATTACTGCAAAATGATCTTTGTGACTTTCCAAGTCTTCAATCGAAGTGGGTTGATAATAATACAAAAGAATGGCGAAAAACGGCCAAACCGCCAGCAAGGCCGCTGATAAATTTCCGGCAAAGACAATTTTCTTCAGCTTATGTGAATAAAACCAAATCAAAAAAATGTAAAGTGAAAAGAATAAAAAGGCGCGCCAAGAAATGAATAGTGCCATTAATGCTACGATGAAATTCAAGGCAAAATACACTTGAAGTTTCGTTTTCTGACTCACCAAACGATCCAACATCGATTTGTTAGGTCGGTTGATTAAGTCCTTTTGACTGTCATAAAAGTTATTGATGATGTATCCTGAGGCTATGGCAATTGCTGAAGCAAATACTAAAATAAAGATATTAAAATCCAATAAAATACTGAGTGCACGTTGCTCTGGCGCCATAATAAAAATAGCTGACAAATATTGCGCAATAATTATGATTGGAATGTTGTACCCTCGAATAACAGAGAACAAACTAACGATTTTTGATAACAATAGCTTTTGCTCTCGTTGCATCATGAATGGCTTCTGAAAGTTTTTTTAGAATTGGTACACTACTTCAAGTTTGTAGTCTTTTAAAGATGCTTTGGCACGTTCCAAGTCTTGAGTAAAACCAAGAATGTAACCGCCGCCTCCAGAACCGCAAAGTTTTAAGTAATAGTCATTCGTCTCAATTCCTTTTTGCCAAATACCATGAAATTCTTCTGGAATCATTGGTTTAAAATGACTCAACACTACTTTAGATAATTTTTTAGTGTTGGTAAACAAGGATTTGATGTCGCCACCTAAGAAATTTTCTACACAAGCATCTGTGTATTTTACAAACTGTGTTTTTAGCATAGTTCTGAACCCTTGGTCTTTTAGGTTTTCCATAAAGATATTTACCATAGGAGCTGTTTCTCCTACAATCCCAGAATCTAGTAAAAACACAGCGCCTTTACCGTCAAAACTTTGAGTTGGAATACCTGTGGCTTCAATATTATCTTTAGAATTGATTAAAATCGGAATGCTTAAGTAGCTATTCAACGGGTCTAAACCAGAACTTTTTCCGTGAAAAAAGCTTTCCATTTGAGAGAAAATAGTTTTTAAAGCTAATAATTTCTCACGCGTTAAGTTTTCTAAAACAGTGATTTTATGTTGTGCGTATTTGTCATAAATAGCAGCTACCAAAGCTCCACTACTTCCCACACCATAGCCTTGTGGAATGCTAGAATCAAAAAACATTCCCTCGTTCACGTCTTTTTGTAAAGTAGCAATGTCAAATTGTACCAAATCAGGTTGCTCTGTTTGTAAGGACTCTAAATAGCTTACAAATCGTTTCAAGTGACCATTGGACGCTATCGCCTCTTGCGAAGGATTGTCCTCTTTTTTAAGGGCACCATTGTAAAAGTTATAAGGAATCGATAATCCTTTGGAATCTTGAATGATTCCGTACTCTCCGAAAAGTAATATTTTGGAGTAAAATAAAGGTCCTTTCATACGTATAGTGCTATTATTTTATTTTCTTAATTTTTGTTGGGTCTTGTCTAGTGTCAAACACAGCCACGACAACGATATGCTTTTGGTTAAAATGATAAAAAAGACTAGTTTGTTTGGTAATTACTCCTTTTCGGATTTTTTTATTAAGACGCGAAATAGGAAATAATTCTGGATTCTCAACTAGTAGTTGTAAGGTATCATTTATTTTATTTGCAAATTTTATTTTCGTGTTTTCATTCCATCTTGATTGTAAATAATCAAAAATAGTTATCATCTCCAATTGAGCCTTTGGAGTGATTACAACCGTTCTTTTCATTACTTCAAATAAGGTTTGATAAATTCATCAAACGAAACGAATTCTCCATTTTCATATTCTTTCAATGACTCATTGATTTCAAACTGTTGCTCTTGTGTCAGTTCTTCCCAAAAATCTTTTTTCGAAGCATTGAAAATCTTTTTAATGGCGGCAACAATAGTTACATCTTGCGTTGCTTCCAATAATTTTATTAATTCCAGTTTTTCTAATTCAATATCCATAACCGTTTCATTAGAGATAGGTGTCAAAGATAGCAAAAAACAGTTTACAATGTTGCAGCACCAAACCCAATTTGGTCACAAAGGTACTGACCATTTTGACAATAGCCAACTAATTCACTTTGAATAAATTGTAAAACAGATTCTTTTACGTTTTCAGGGTACAAAACGTGTACATTTGCCCCTGCATCTAAGGTAAAGCAGACAGGTATTTTGGTGGCCGCTCTGAATTTCCAAATGGCGTTGATAATCTGTAGCGTGTTAGGTTTCATTAGAATGAAATACGGCATCGAAGTCATCATCATCGCGTGCAAGGTCAACGCCTCGCTTTCTACAATTTTGATGAAAGCCTCCAAATCACCATTCTCGAAAATTGGAATTAATTGGTCAATATTCTCATGTGCTTGTTCAAAACGACGTGCAGCGAAAGGATGATTGTGCATTAAATCATGACCCACTGTACTCGATACTTGTTTTTCGCCTTTGTCAACTAACAAAATAGTGTCTTGGTAGTTTTCAAAAACCGAATGTACTTTTCCTGAAAAAGGTACACCAAAAAGGTTCGAACTTCCTTCAATATTGGCTTGGTTTCCCCAAACTACCAAATTTCCTTTCACGCTTCTGCAAGCACTTCCTGAACCTAAACGTGCCAGAAAAGAAGCTTTTTGATAAAAATAATCTTCGGTCATTTCAGGGTTTAATGCTTTTTCAATACTCATAAAATTCATAGCCAAAGCCGCCATCCCCGAAGCCGAAGAAGCAATTCCAGAACTGTGCGGAAAGGTATTTTGTGTATTGATTGTAAAATGATAGTCTTTTAAAAAGGGCATAAATGGAGCAATTCGCTCTAAAAATTTCTGAATCTTTGGCTTAAATTCCTCTTTGGGCTGACCTTCAAAAAGCAAGTCAAAAGAGTAATCGATTGGATTGGTTTCGTTGATAGAAGTCGAAAGGTCTTTCTTTTCAAAAGCTACACTAGTAATGGTTTTACAGTTATTTAGTGTAAAACTGATAGAAGGATTGGCTGGTATTTGATGTCCCAAATCGTCTCTTTTTCCCCAGTATTTGACTAAAGCAATATTACTTGGTGCACTCCATTGAAAAATGCCTTTTTCTATGTTGTGTGTATAGGCCGATGTTGGAATAAAAGCGTTGGTTGTAGTCATGAAAAATAAATTTGAGCAAAGATACTTTTTTTGATTTATAGTACTTTAAAATTATTTTTTATAACTTTCTTCTTGCTATTTTTATTTTGTAAATAATCAATTTTAATTCGATACTATTTATTTGTAATTTAGGCTGTTGATTTATTGCTGTTTATCTCTTTTGGTTTTTTGCATTCATTTAGTTTTAAATTTAAAAACAGGAAGTATGACTAGAAAAGAATTTTTTGCTCGTGTAGGTTTTGGTGCTGCAGCTGTATTAGTTCCAGTTTGTATAACAGGTATAGCTACAAGTTGTTCCAGTGATAATTCGATTGGGGGTAATCCTCCACCAACAGGAGTTGATTTTTTGGTCGATGTGAGTACTGGCTCATTAGCGACTAATGGTGGATTTATGGTTACCAAAGAAATTGTAATTGCTCGTACTTTGACTGGTGATTTTCTTGCGGTTTCAGCTTCATGTACCCATGCAGCTACCAATGTAAATTATAGCGCTAGTGGTAATAAATTTGTTTGTCCTACTCATGGATCTGAATTTAGTAGTACAGGCGTAGTGACATCGGGTCCAGCTACCAGAAACTTGACAGTGTACAATACCACATTAAATGGGAACTCGCTAAGGGTTTTTTCTTAAGTAATAGTCTGCTATTTATTTTACAATTTATACATTTGGAGAAATTTCTTTATAGTCTTCAAATGAATAAAATTACTCGAATCCTTACCGTAGTTGTTACTTGTCTTGCAATAGGCTATTTTTCTGGAATGGTTACACGTCAGGCTATATTGGATTGGTATCCTACGCTTGTAAAACCTTCTTTTAATCCACCGAATTGGGTTTTTGCGCCTGTTTGGAGTTTGTTGTATGTGATGATGGGTGTTGCCGCGGGTTTGGTTTGGGATAAAATCGAATGGAATCGACCGATTATCAAAAAGGCTTTGACGCTTTTCGCGATACAATTAGCGTTGAATGCCTTGTGGTCGTATTTGTTTTTTGGTTTGCATAATCCTTTTTTAGCGGGAATCGAGATTGTCTTATTGTGGTTGATGATTTATGAAACCTATCTTCAGTTTGCTAAAATCAATAAAATTGCAGGCTATTTATTGTTGCCTTATTTTGCTTGGGTAAGTTTTGCTACGGTATTAAATATAAGTATTTGGTGGTTGAACAAATAGTTTTTTTAAATTTAACCCACCGCATTCGCCACAATAAACCCACTCGTCCAAGCATTTTGGAAATTGAATCCGCCTGTGATGGCGTCGATATTGACAATTTCGCCTGCAAAATAAAGGTTGGGGTGAATTTTACTTTCCATAGTTTTAAAGTTGATTTCCTTTAAATCAATACCACCAGCAGTAACGAATTCTTCTTTGAAAGTACTTTTACCATTGATGGGGAAAACACTATTAGTGAGCTGTTGTGCCAAGTGTTGCAACTGGGTTTTGGACAAATCGGCCCATTTGGTTTCATTGCTGATACCAGCGGCAAGCACCAAACTTTCCCATAAGCGGTTGGTGAGTTCAAACGGTGATTTTTTGGCGACTGTTTTTTTAGCTTGTTCTTGTTTTAGAGTTTTCAATTGCGCGATGGCTTCTTCGGTATCGATAGTATTGAGCCAATTCACCAAAAGCGTAAATTGATAGTTTTTGTCGTGCAAAATGCGCGCACCCCAAGCGGATAGTTTCAAAATAGCGGGGCCACTCATTCCCCAATGGGTAATTAAAAGTGGTCCAGTAGCTTCGAGTTTGGTGTCCTTCACTCTTACGGTTACTTTTGCTGAAACACCTGGCAATTCTTTGATTCGGGGGTCTTTGGTGTTAAAAGTGAATAAAGAGGGCACGGGTGGAATGATGGCGTGGCCAAATTCCTGTAGCATCTCCCAAATTTTCGGGTTACTTCCCGTAGCTAAAATCAAATTTTCGGCTTGATAATTTTGATTTTGGGTGTCAATTTTCCAGTAGTTATCTTTTTTGAAAATAGATTGCACACTCTGACCTGTGAGGACTTTGATGCCCAACTGTTGGGTGGCTTTTAGAAAACAATCAATGATGGTTTGAGAAGAGTTCGAAACGGGAAACATTCGGCCGTCGTCTTCAATTTTGAGGGCTACACCGTGGCGTTCAAACCACTCGATAGTGTCCCCAGAGCAAAATTGATGGAAAGGACCTCGCAATTCTTTTTCGCCTCTTGGATAAAATTTTACGAGTTCGTTAGGTTCAAAACAAGCGTGGGTCACATTGCAACGACCGCCACCTGAAATGCGTACTTTGCCTAGCACTTCGGCGCCACGTTCTAAAATGGCTACTTTGGCTTTTGGATTTCTTTCTACAATGTTGATGGCAGTAAAAAAACCTGCAGCGCCACCTCCCACAATTAAACAGTTGTACATCATCGTAATCTTTCGGGAAAATTACAAAAAATTCCATCGACACCCAATGCGATTACTTTTTTAATGTCTTCAGGTTCGTTGACGGTGTACGTATTGATTTTAAATCCTTCTTGGTGAATGCGTTTTACATTTTCGGGTGTGAGGGTTTTGAACCACGGATTGATGGATTGTGCCTTTAATTGCCGTGCCATTGGGAGTGCGTCTAGCGGATTTTCTTCTGTTAAGACGTCAATGGCTATTTTGGAATCGAGTTTTCGATAGGTTTCTAATTCGTTCCAAAGGAAACTGGAGATGATGAAATCGGTTTTATTCCAACCTTTTTTGCCAAAAGCAGAAACAATTTTATGTGTAGCTTCGGCGGTATTTTTGCCTTTTAATTCGATATTCAAAGGGACTTTTCGGTCGATGGTGGTGATGATTTCTTCTAGCGTTGGAATGTGATGTCCGCCTTTTACGATTACTTTTTGCAAGGCTTCGAAGGTGTAGTTTTCTATCGGACCTTTTGCATTGGTGAGGCTATCCAAAATATCATCGTGAAAGACCATAACTTCTCCTGTTTTGATGACAAATACATCAATTTCGATGCGGTCGACGCCCATCGCTAATGCTTTTTTAATCGCGGGAATGGTGTTTTGGGTTTCGTGTCCCATAGCGCCTCTATGGCCTATGTTGAGTGGTTTGTGCATAGTAGTACAACTGGTTAATCCAATAAAAATAAGCCAAAGATACGGTTGAAGTTTCATTTTTTTCTTTTGGTCTAAAATAGGAAAAAGCAATTACTTCTTGATTAAATACGAGGTTATCATTGTTTTATGTTTTTTGTAAAATTAACCGCAAGGTTCGCAAAGATTTACGCAAGGAACGCAAAGTACAAAAGCATTGCTTCTTGTTTCTTCTTGGTAAAAAAAAACACCACAAATTCGCAAATTATACTCCCTACTTGGGAAATGAATTTGCGAATTTGCGGTGTTTAAACTTTTATGAAATTTCTATTTTTTGGCCTCTAAAAGCACAAAAGTAAAAGTAGAATTGATCGTTACTTTTCCATTGGTCACTTTTGCTTCTTGATTAGAATAAGCATCGCGAAGAAGGGTTCCCTCTGCGAAAATTGTGCCTACGGGTATTTCTTTGGTTCCAAGATTCACATCTAAAGCAATGACCACTTGGTCGGTGAAGTTTCCATTTGAAAAATAACGGCTAAAGGTATAAGGAGTAGCCGAGATTTGTTTGTGAACTCCAGCTCCGATTGCAGGATGGTTTTTTCTGAACTGTCCTAGTTTTTGCCAATGCGCCAATGTTTTTTGGGTTTCGGGATTGGTTTTGATGGCTTTCCAATTCATAAACGAGCGTAAAGTGGCATCGCCTTGTGTACCTTCGATTACCAAGGAACGCCCAGATTCATCACCATAATACACTTGAGAAATTCCGGGAGAAAGCAATAGTTTTGTCCCGCTTTCGATGGTTTTTTCTCTTTTGGCATCGAATGGACCACCATCGTCGTGAGAGGATAAATAATTCAGCACGCTATACCCTTGCAACTCGTTGTTCAGCTTGGAAGAGTATTTAGAAAAAATGAATTCATAGTCTTTTTGAGCATCCCATTTGAACTCAAAATTGATCATATTGTTGAAGCCATTTTGGAAGTAATTGATTTTTTTGTCTCCAAAATCAAAATCTTGTCCACCACTAATACCGTAGTTATATACCTCGGCAATGGTGTAAAAAGAGTTGTTGTCTAATACTTTTGACGGGTTGTTTTTCTTCCAAACCTCAAAAGCATAATTGCATTCTTTTTGGAAGGCTGCCCATACTTTTTCGTCTGTATGTTTTACGGTATCGGCACGGTAGCCATCAATTCCAAATTCAACGATATAATCTGTCAACCATTTGATGATGTAGTATTTTGGCGCTCTTGGATAGCCGGTTCTTTTGAAAAAAGCATCTAATGAAGCCATTTCTTTTTCGTAACGGCCTTCTTTTTTCCATTTTTGAATTAAGAAAGTAGGAAGGGCTACTTCTTTTTCGCTTTCGGTTTTTACGTCTGGAAGATTGGCTACTAGCGTACAAGCGGTAGTTCCTTCGAAAGTTTTGTAATCGCATTGAGGAGAAGTTCTAACCCACTCGCTTGGCCATACGGGATCATTTGCTGTTACAGGTCCGGTGTGGTTAATTACGCCGTCTAATACAATTCGGATTCCTTTGGCGTGCGCTTTTTTAACTAAATCTGCTAAGTCTTTTTTGGTTCCAAAATTAGGATCTAAAGCCGTCCAATCTTTGGCCCAATACCCGTGGAAACCATAGCTTAAACCCGTTCCTTCGTCTACACCATCGTGAATTTGTTCTACAATTGGTGTCAACCAAATGGCATTAATTCCTAGTTTAGTAAAGTAGCCTTCTTCTATTTTTTTGGTGATTCCTTTAATATTTCCTCCCTCAAATCCGCGTAGTTTTCCCGTAGTTTTGGTTCGGTCAAAATAAATTTCTTTCTTATTGTTATCGTCATTAAAACGGTCGGTTAGTAGGAAATACAAATTGGCACCTTCCCAAACAAAGGGAGTAGTTTCTTTTTTTGAAGAACCCTTTTTTTGAGCATTAGTATATCCGCAGAATAATGAGGATAGGGCGAGTGTTATGGCTAAAGCTTGTTTTTTCATTATTTATTGAATTTGAATGATGGTTGATTTGTCTTTGGTTACAGGAATCGAAACAGTGATGGTGTTCGATTCTTTTGTAAATGGTGTTACGACTCCGTTTACTTTTATTTGAGTGGTAGTAGTAGCGTTGTGCAACACCAGATTCGCTTTTTTGTCTTTTGAACTATAGGTTTTTCCAACTTGTGTTGCTACGGTAATGGTAGTCACTTTGTCTTTAGAGTTGGCTTTGAAATTGAGTATTTCATAATTCCCTTTTTCAAAAGCATTCGCCGTTAATCCGTCGTCGTTGTAGAGCTTGCCTTCGCTGTTTGGTGTTTTCTCATCCATAAAATAATGCAAGTCAAAAGTGTCCAAACTATATTTTGTGGTATTTTGAATGGTTTTTATTCTTGGAATAAAAGCGCCTCCGCGAACAAAAACTAGAATATGATCTGTGGCAGTAGCTACTTCGGCAAAGGAACCGCCAATGTATTTGCTGTCGTTGTAAAAATCGAACCAATTGTTGTTTTTTGGAAAGTACACCGTAGCCGATGTTTTTCCAGAATCAGTTATGGGTTGCACTAAGAAATCATTCCCCCATAAATACGTGTTAGCTGTAGTTTGTAATTGTTGATTATCGGGTTCTTCAAAGAATAAAGGACGCATCAATGGTGTTCCTTTTTGGTTATTCTCGAAAGCCAAAGTGTAATTGTAAGGCAGCAATTGGTATCTCAATTCCACTTGTTTTTTAGCATTGGCTTTGGTTACAATATCTTTAAAAACAGGTTCAGAAGCCACATCTTCTTGCGCGTGAGGTCTGAAAATAGGTTGGAAAACACCGTATTGTAGCCATCTAGTATACAATTCATTGTCAAAATAATCTCCTGCAAAACCGCCTAAATCCGAATGCATATAGCCCATTCCTTGCATTCCCATTTGTAAAGAAATTTCGGTTTGAGGTTTTAATCCTCCCCAAGAACGGCTTACATCTCCAGACCAAGGGATCATACCAAAACGTTGTGAGCCTGAATATCCAGCACGCATTAAGATAAAAGGTCTAGTGTTAGTGAATTCTTTTTGATACCCTTCTGCAATGAGTTGGGCCCAATTGTGTCCGTAAATATTATGTACTTCATCTGCCGAACCGCCGCTTGTAATTGCGGCAGATGGGAAAACTTCGGGTTCGCCCAAATCGCCCCACAAACCACCAACTCCTTGATTGATCAACGTTTTGTAAATATTCCAAAACCATTGTTTTCCTTCAGGTTTAAAAATATCGACTATTCCAGTGTTGCCAAAATAAAAATCATACGTAAATGGTTTTCCTTCTTTGTCAACGGCTAAGACTTTTTTGTCTGTGGCTTCTTTCCATTTTGACGAAGTCGTTAAAATAAATGGTTCGGTTATTACTACTGTTTTAACTCCTTTTTTATTTAAATCGTCCATCATTTTAGTGGGATTAGGAAAATTGTCTTTGTCCCAATCTAAATTTCCCATCGTTCCTTGCACGGTTTTTCCAAACCAATATAAATCCAAAATAATGGCATCTACTGGAATTTCGTCTTTGATGTATTTGTCGATGGTTTTATTGACTTCGTCTTCGGTATGGTAACCAAAACGGCTAGAAAAATTACCCAAAGTCCAACGAGCAGGTAATGGTTGTTTTCCTGTCAAGTTGGTGTAGTTGTCAATCAAATCTATCCAATTGTCCCCTGCAATTACTTGATAGGTCTTTCTTCCAGAAATGGTTTCGTAAGCTAGAGTGTTGTTTTTTTGGCTGTCCAAATCCAAATAGCCGATTGGTGCATTGTCAAAATGAACCGCATATATTTTGGATGAAAGGACCAAAGGCATAGTGAAATTCATCAATTCAGAACGTGTTTCATAACCATAATGCGCTCTGTTGTACAACTGAAGGCGATTGCCACGACGGTTCATTCCTAAAACTCTTGCGCCTCCTCCATATAAAACCTCGGTAGCGTCTAAGTTGAAATCTAGAATTTCATTGTTTTCTTTTTTGAAATAGCCTGTTTTTTCCGAAATCAGTTCTTTGTTGTTGAACCAATAACTTATTTTGAAAGGAGATTTTTGAATAATGACTTTAATTCCTTTTGTTGCCAATTGTAATTCGGTAGTTGTTTCGTTGATTTTTCCAATCCCTTTTTCGGGCTTTACTACTACTGCGTGAGAAACAGGATTTTGTTTTTCTCCGTTGGGCACAAAAGAGGTTGCTATAATTTTATCCGAATAAGGCTGAATAAAATAGACTCCATCCGAAGTTGTGATCTCTAGTATTTGATTGTTTTTCTTGTAACTCTCGAATTTTCTATTGGCATTTTGTGCCAATGCGATACTAGAGATTAAAAGAAATAGAATTATTTTCTTCATGGTATTTCATTTAAAATAATAAAGAAGCTCCTTTTTAATTGAGTTCTAAAATGATAGCGGTTTCTCCTTCGAGAGTAAGTTCTTTGGTCAAATCGATTGTTTTGTTGTCTAACACTGATTTTCCGGAAGTGGTGTTTTGAAGGTTTTCTTTAAAACGGGCTAAATTTATTGTTTGAGATTTGCTGTTATTGTTCAAAACAACCATAACTGTTTTTTTGTCCGTGTGTCTAAAATAGACATAGACATTGTTTTCTGGGATGTAGTGGGTTGTTTTGCCAAAATGAATGGCGTCATTGGTTTTTCGCCATTGGAATAATTTGGAAGTAAACACAAAGAATTTTTCTTGTTCTGGCGTTCTTCCTGAAGCTGAGAAAGCATTATTTGTATCTCCTTTCCAGCCTCCCGGGAAGTCCTGACGAATAGCTGCATCACCATCTTTGTCTTTATTTCCTGCCATTCCAATTTCAGAACCATAATAAAGTTGTGGAATCCCTCTACTGGTAGCTAATAGCGTCATAGCCATTTGGTACTTTTTAAAATCATTTTTGTAGATTTCATTGAAACGCATCGTATCGTGATTTTCTACAAAAGTTAGAATGTTATTGATGTTTGGATACAGAAAATCGTTAGTAAAATTATCATATACTTTCACTATTCCTTTGTCCCAAGATGCCTCGTTTTCGTTGAATACAGTACTCACGGCATCATGTAAAGTAAAATCCATTACTGAGGGTAAGTACGAATTGTAATTTTGTATCGCACCTATTTTACTGTCTTTTTGCCAATATGCCATTTGCGCTTGTTGGTGCATCCAAACTTCGCCCACAATGTTGAAGTTGGGGTATTCGTCTGTAATGGCTTTGGTCCATTTGGAGATCCCTTCTTTGTCGCAGTAGGAGTATGTATCTACTCTAAAACCATCTAAATCGGCATATTCTATCCACCAAATTGCATTTTGAATAAGATAGTTTAAAACTAGAGGATTGGATTGATTTAAATCTGGCATTGATTTTACAAACCAGCCATCCATACACATTTTGGCGTCTATTTTTGATGCATTGCTGTCAAATTGAGTGGTCATTTTATAATTGGTTTGTGCGTAACCCGGAAATTGATGTAACCAATCATAAGTTGGTAAATCTTTGATCATCCAGTGTTCGGCTCCCCAGTGATTGGTCACGTAGTCCATGATTAATTTCATGTCTCGTTTGTGTAATTCTGCCGCCAGTTGAACATATTCTTCATTGGTGCCAAATCTTGGGTCAATTTTGTATACATCAGATTGACCATAGGTATGATACGAATAAGCTTTGTCATTGTCTTCACAAAGAGGAGTTGGCCATATTGCTGTAGCCCCAAGTTCTTTGATATAGTCTAAATGCTGAATCATCCCTGCGATATCGCCTCCATGTCTCCCGCCTGGTTTAGTTCGGTCGTATTTTTCAGTAACAGTTGGATCGCTATCATTTTTTGGGTTACCATTTGCAAAACGATCCGACATGATAAGGTAAACGACATCTGAGGCATCAAAACCTTTGCGTTGTGAAGAATTTGTTTTTCTTTCTTTAATACTATATTTTTTTGTAAAACTTGTTTTTTTGTTTTTGCTGAATGTGAAGAGAAGTTCTTGAGCAGGAATGTTTTTGGTGTCAATAGTGACAAAAAGATAATTAGGATTTTCAGTTTTTTTGATTTCTTTTATGGGAATGTTATTCGAAACTGAAACCTCATTTTCGGCAATATTTTTGCCATAAAATAAGATTTGAACTTCTGATTTATGCATTCCAGTATACCAAAATGGGGGTTCCACTCTACTAATTTGAGCGAATAATGGACTAGTCATGATAAGACAAAATAGGAGTATTTTTTTCATTTTTATATAAATTTTAAACCCTTTCAAAGTAAACTCTGAAAGGGTTAGTATTTGTTTTTGAACCGTCTAGTTTTTTACTAACTGATTGGGTTGAACCACAATGGCGTTTCCGTTTACAAAAACAGTAAGTTCTTTGTCACCTTCTAATGAAAATTGAGTTTCAGTATGACTAACATCAATTTTTACTATTTGGTGTCTGAAGTTAATTTTAAAGGAATAACCTTCCCATTCTTTTGGGATTTTTGGAGCAAAATGTAAGGCGTCATTTTTGATACGCATTCCTCCAAAACCTTCTACAATACTCATCCATGTTCCTGCCATAGAGGTGATGTGGCAGCCTTCTTCCACTTCTTTGTTGTAGTCATCTAAATCTAGACGAGAAGTTCTTAGATAGAAAGCATAAGCCATATCCATTTTGTCTAATTTAGCCGCTTGGATAGAGTGAACACATGGCGAAAGAGAACTTTCGTGAACTGTAAATGATTCATAAAATTCAAAATTCTTTCTTAATTCTTCGGTAGTAAAATGATCTTCGAAGAAATAGAATCCTTGAAGAACGTCCGCTTGCTTGATGTATGGTGAACGCAATACTCTATCCCAAGACCATTTTTGATTGATTGGTCGTTGTGATTTGTCTAGGTCTTTTACTGGAACCAAATCTTTGTCTAAGAAACCATCTTGCTGCAAGTAAATCCCTAATTCTTCTGATTTTGGAAAATATATATTGCCAGCAACTTTTTTCCAATCTTGTAATTCAGCATCCGATAGAGTTACTTTTTCAATCACACGTTTGTGGTCTGATGGGTACTCAGTCGCTACTTTTTGGATTTGTTCGTAAGTATAATCAATACACCATTTAGCAATATAATTGGTGTAGAAGTTATTATTAATGTTGTTCTCATATTCGTTAGGTCCAGTTACTCCTAGAATAACAAATTGGTTTTTGTCTTTTGAGAAAGAAGCTCTTTGGTGCCAGAAACGAGCGATTCCAATCAAAACTTCTAATCCTTTTTCAGGGATATAAGAATAATCTCCTGTAAAGCGGTAGTAATTAAAAATGGCAAAAGCGATAGCTCCATTACGGTGAATTTCTTCATGCGTAATTTCCCATTCGTTGTGGCACTCTTCTCCATTCATGGTAACCATTGGGTATAAAGCAGCTCCGTTTTTGAATCCTAAATTATCTTTAGCATTTTCGATGGCTTTGTCCAATTGATTATAGCGATACGTCAATAAGTTGCGCGCTACTTCTTGGTCTTTGGTCGCCATGTAAAACGGAATGCAATAGGCTTCAGTATCCCAGTACGTTGATCCACCATATTTTTCTCCGGTAAATCCTTTTGGCCCAATGTTTAAGCGAGAATCTTTTCCTAGATAGGTTTGATTCAGTTGGAAAATATTAAAACGAATACCTTGTTGTGCTTTTACATCACCTGCGATAGTGATGTCCGACATTTCCCAAATTTTAGCCCAAGCTTCAATTTGTTCTTGTAACAACAACTCGTATCCTTTAGTTAAAGCCGTTTGGATTACTTTTTCGGCAGCCGCTAATGTATTGTCATGGTTTAAAGAAACGGTATAACCACCAATTTTTTGGATAGAAGATACTTCTCCTTTAGCCACCAATGTATCATATGTGTACTGTACTTTGTCGTTTGTAGATTCAATAGATGAAGCAGAAATGTGAGAAGCAACACCATTAATCAAAATGGTATTGTGCATAAAAGTGGTGACCTTAAAATGTGTTTTGAAAGTTTGAGCGGTTACAAAAGCATCATGAGTCGCTTTTTTAACTTCTAATGGTTCCCAAAATTTTTCTTCCCAATTGGCATCCTCATTGGTTATTCCTGCATCAATATAGGGTTTGTAAACTATTTTTGCGTCTTTGTTTAGTGGAGTGATTTCGTAATTAATGAATCCTGCTTCGTCTAAATTTAAACTTAAAAAACGACGCACATTTACAGCAATCTCAGTTCCGTTGGCCAAAGTAGCTTCGAAGGAACGGTTGTACCATCCTTCTTTCATGTTTAATTCTCTTTTGAAATTTTTAACTTGAGAACAAGTAAATAAATCAAAATTTTCACCATTAATTTCTATATCAATTCCAATCCAGTTTGGGGCATTTAATACTTTGGCAAAGTATTTTGGGTATCCGTTTTTCCACCACCCCACTTTAGTTTTATCTGGGTAGTAAATTCCAGCAATATAACTTCCTTGAAAAGTTGGTCCGGAGTAACTTTCTTCAAAATTCGCTCTTTGTCCCATAGCGCCATTTCCTATACTGAAAAGACTTTCGGATGATTTTACTCTTTCGACATCAAATTCTTCTTCAATGATGGACCAATTGTCTGGTTTTATATAATCTTGGTTCATTTTAATTTATTTTAATTTCTATTGTTATTTACTGTAGGCTTTTAAAGATTAAAAAACTCTTTATTTTTCGATTAGCTCGCTCAAAAATGGAGTTCCAATAAAGGTAAAGTCTTTAAAGTTGTGTTGCGCTTCATACAAAATAGTATCATCGCCAATTCCAATACTCGTCATGTTAGCAATATTAGCAGCTTGAACTCCCGCTACAGAATCTTCGAAAACAATAGCTTCTGAAGGAGAAGTATTTAATAATTTTGCTGCAATCAAAAACACTTCGGGATCTGGTTTTGCATTCGAGACATCATTTCCGTCTACAATGGCATCAAAGTAGGATAGTATTCCTGTTTTTTCTAGAATAGGTCTAGCGTTTTTACTGGCCGATCCCAATGCAATAAATTGTTTGTTTTCTTTGAGGTAGTTCAAAACAGGCAATACTCCGGGAAGAATCTCGCTTTCGTCCATGTCTACTAGGTAAGAAAGGTACTCTTCATTTTTTTGAACCAACCATAGCTCTTTTTGTTCCTGAGTAGTTTGTACGTCTCCTAGTTCTAATATAATGTCTAGTGATCGTACTCGGCTAACTCCTTTTAATAATTCATTATGTTCGTGTGTAAATTCGATATTTAAGCTGTCGGCAATTTTCTTCCAAGCTAAATAATGGTATTTTGCAGTATCTACAATTACACCATCTAAATCGAAAATAAATCCTTTTTTCTTTTTCATTTTAAAATATATTTTAGTGGCCTGTGTTTTTCTCTTTAATGAAAATAACTCCTAAGCCTGCAATCAACATTGAAGTTCCAGCAATAACAATAATGGCCATTGGGAAACCTCCAAAAAGGGCAATCAAAGTACTTCCTAATAATCCTGCTGCAATTTGTGGTAAAGTAATCGTGGCATTGAATAATCCCATATAAACTCCCATTTTATCTGCGGGTAATGATCCAGAAAGCATGGCATAGGGCATAGCTAAAATAGCTGCCCAAGCTAATCCAACGCCAACCATAGATAATAGTAATGTATTTTTGTCTTCTATTAAAAACATGGATATTAATCCTAAGCCTCCTAATATTAGAGAGAAAGAATATGTTTTTTTACGCCCAATAGATTTTGCAATAGAAGGTATAAGTAGCGAATAAATAGCGGCTACTGCACTGTAAAAGGCAAATAAAACACCTGTCCAATCTCCTGCTTCATTAAATCCTACTGATTTTGCATCGAGTGCATCGGGACCCCAAACCTGATTGGCAATAGCTCGCGTAGTATATACCCACATTAAAAACAAAGCAAACCAAGAAAAAAATTGTACGAACCCTAGCTGCCAAAAGATTTTTGGGGCAGTAGTAATAAGTTTGATAATGTTTGTTTTTTCTTTTTTAACCTCAGCATCCAAGTCAATTTTGTTGTAAAGCGCATGTTCTTTTGGGGCATATTCTTTGGTTTTGAATACTGTCCAAAGCACACTCAATAATAAAATAGTGCCTCCAATATAAAACGACCAAATTACAGAGTCGGCTACTTTTTCACCTGGAGCAGGAACATTTGCAATTCCTGATTTGGTTAAAATCCATGGAAGTAAAGAGCCAAATACTGCTCCAAAATTAATTAAAGCACTTTGGAGCGAATACCCTAAGTTGCGTTGGTCATCATTAACCATGTCGCCCACCAAGGCTCTAAAAGGTTGCATAGTCACATTAAAGGATGTGTCCATCAATAATAACATTAATCCTCCAAAAAACAATGGAGGTAACAAATAAGCAAAATACTCAGCATTAGGCATAAAAAACATAGCTAGTGCCGATACTATTGCTCCAAAAAATATAAATGGGATTCTTCGTCCAAGTTTGGTCCAAGTTTTATCGCTCGAAAGTCCAATGATTGGCTGAACAATTAGTCCCGCCAATGGGGCTGCTAACCAAAAATATCCAATACTGTGAACATCTGCTCCAAGAGCTTCTAAAATTCTACTGGTATTTCCATTTTGAAGTGAGTACCCAATTTGTACTCCCAAAAAGCCAAAACTTAGATTCCAAATTTGCCAAAAACTTAATTTTGGTTTTTCCATATGATCCATTTTAAAAGTTAAATATTACAAACGCTATCGTGTTTGTTTAGGTCTAATGCTGTTTTTGCACAAGCTTATTCGTTTTAAACTTGAAGGCATAGTTTGGTAATATTATTTCTTTTTTAATGGGGTGCTTAATTTTAAAAAACTAGTCTAAAAATCTATCAATTATAGATTATAGAAGTATTGAAAATTTTGAGTACCATTAGAATTCATACCTATACCAAAGTATTCTTTCAGTCAAATTTATTCAGTATCTTTCCTAATTAATTAGAAATTTGAAAGTTACAAAAAAATAAGTTTGTTTTGCTTTTGTTAAGCAAGGTTTGGTTGATTAGGAAATGTTTCCGAAGAGAATTGATTTAAAATATAATCAATGTGGAAGGAAACAATAAAGAACAAAACTTTACTTAATTTTCGAAGTAAAAGAAAAAGTTTTGACAAGTGTAAATATAGAGAATTATTTACTTGAGGGTTTAGTTCTCAAGTAAATAATTAGTACTCCAACGTTTTTTGTTGATAAATCATCAATTTAATCAGTAGATTCTCTTTCGATCAAATGAGTTTCTATTATTTCGGTTTTGTAGATTTCATCTTCATCATCATGTTCTTCAGACTCTAGTCTTTGAATGAGCATTTCGGCTGCTTTTTTACCCATTTTGGCCCCACTTTGACTCACGGTAGTAATGGTTGGGGTAGAGTATTTGGATATAATTCCGTCAGTAAAAGCAATAATGGCTAGGTCTTTTGGAACGTTGAGTCCAATTTTATGTGCAGTTTTTAAAATAGTAACCGCAAAAAGTTCATTAACCGCAAATACAGCATCTATGGCTTTGTCTTCTAATAATTTGCCAATAGTGATTTCGGAAGTATCAACATCTTCTATTTTAATGATGAGTTGTTCGTCAAAAGGTATCGAATTGTCTAATAAAGCTTTGGTATATCCATCAGTTCTTAGTTTACCAACGCTTACATAATCTACAGTGGTTACTAGTGCAATTCTTTTTCTTCCTAGTTTAATCAGATATTCAACCGCTTCATAGGCTGCTTTTTTGTCGTCTATGATGACTTTGTCGCAATGTACTTCATCGGTTATTCTATCAAACATCACTACAGGCATTCCTTGGTCAATGACTTCGGTGATGTGATGAAAATCTTTTTTGAATTGGGTTTCTTTGGATAATGACATAATAAACCCGTCAGTACTTCCGTGTGCCAATAATTCCATATTCATTACTTCTTTATCAAAAGAATCATCAGATAGACAAATGATAACACTGTATCCTTTTTCGTTGGCAACTTGTTCGATACCATTAATTACTGTTGAGAAAAAGTAATGTACAATTTCCGGTATAATAATACCTATAGTTTTGGTTCTTCTGTTTTTTAAACTTAAAGCAATATTGTTGGGTTTATAATTGTAAAACTTTGCAAAGGCTTGGACTTTTAAACGGGTTTCTTCACCAATTTCTAAACTATTACGCAGTGATTTTGATACAGTTGAAATAGATACATCCAGTTCTTTCGCAATTTGTTTTAATGTTACTTTTTTTTTCATCGGTTGTTTTTCTAAAAAAATGATATTCTATTTTAGAGTAGGTTTTTTATTTATTTATAGTAAAATTTAGTTAAAAATAATAAATATATTTCAAAGTTTTCAACACTATCACGTTTTCGTAACCGTATCTGATTTTTGTCATGTTGTTGGTGTTATTATTCTGTTAATTTTGAAATTCGAAGTAAAAGAAAAGCTTAATTAAAAACCAAAATTAAACATTAATTTAAACAAAAAGTATGAAAACAATTTATAAAAAGTTGTTATTTTTATTGTTACTCCTTCCTTTCAGTCTTCTGGCTCAGAATACTGTTACGGGGTCTGTTGTTGAAAAAGCAACAGGACAACCAATACCAGGAGCCAATGTAAATATACAAGGAGCTGCAAATGGTGTTTCTACCGACTTTGATGGTAAATTTAAATTATCCAATGTTAAAAAAGGGGATAAGATTGTATTTTCTTTCATAGGATTTAGAAATGTTGTTTTAACTTATGATGGACAAGCAGCATTGAATGCTTCTTTAGAAGAAGATGCAAACGAATTGAAAGAGGTTGTAGTTCAAGTAGGGTACGGTTCTGTTAAAAAGAAAGATGCGACAGGATCTGTAACTGTTTTAGGTGCAAAAGACTTTAATAAGGGGCCAGTTACTTCAGCTGACCAAATGATTCAAGGTAAGGTTGCGGGTCTACAAATTACTAATGGAGGAGGTTCTCCTGGTGAAGGAGCAACCATTCGTATTCGAAGTGGATCTTCTTTAAATGCAAACAATGACCCTTTGTATGTAATTGATGGTGTACCAGTAGCGGCAGGAGGAGTTAGTGGAGGGAGGAATCCATTGACTACAATTAATCAAAATAACATTGAATCTATTACTGTTTTGAAAGATGCTTCGGCAACCGCTATTTATGGTTCTAGAGCATCAAATGGAGTTATTATTATCACTACTAAAAAAGGGAAAGCTGGTGATTTGCAAGTGAATTATAATGCAACTTTTCAAGTTTCAGAAGTTACAAAAACGGTAGATGCTTTGTCTCCAACTCAATTTAGAGATTTGGTAAATACTAGAGGTAATACATCACAAATTGCTTTGATGGGTACATCAAATACGGATTGGCAAAAAGAGATTTATAGAACGGCTTTAGGAACAGATCACAACGTATCTGTAAGTGGAGGTGCTGATAATATTACCTATAGAGCTTCTGTTGGTTATGCTAATTTGAATGGGATTTTGTTAAAGGATAATCTGCAAAGATCAACAATCTCAACTGCATTGGTTGGTGATTTTTTTGATAAGCATTTGAAAATTCAAGTATCAAACAACACTTCAATTATGGACAGTGACTATAGTAACAGAGGTGCTATTGGATCAGCTGTGCGTTTTGATCCAACGCAATCGATTAAGAATGCTGATGGAACCTATTTTCAATGGTTATTATCTCCAACGCAAATTAATACTTTGGCTGGAAAAAACCCTGTTTCTTTAATAGAACAGCAAAATAATTATGGAACTTCATTTAGAAGTATTGGTAACTTACAAATTGATTATAAATTACATTTTTTACCTGAATTAAAGGCAGTAGCAAATTTTGGTTATGATGAATTGAGTGGTCGTTCTTTTGGAGATACAGACGCAAATTACCTTAATGGATTACCAGGGTCAGGGTTTAAAAATTCTTATTTAAACTTTTCTAAAAGGAATAATAAGTTAATGGATTTGTACTTTAATTATAACAAAAAAGTAGAAGCTATTAATACTCAATTTGATGTTACAGGAGGTTATTCTTATCAAGACTTTAGAGATAACAATGGAGGTTTTTCGATAAACTTTCAAAATAATCAGAATACACCAAACATTTCTGTACCTTCAAGAGTAAATTTACAATCTTTCTTTGCGAGAGCCAACTTTACTGTTGCGGATAAATATATTTTGACCGCTTCATTAAGACGTGATGGTACCTCTAGATTTACAAAAGAAAACCGTTGGAGTAATTTTCCTGCATTTGCATTAGCATGGAAAATGAGTGATGAAAATTTTCTAAAAGAAGTAGAGGCTGTTTCAACACTTAAATTAAGAGCAGGTTGGGGTATAACAGGTCAACAAGATATAGGTGTGAGTTATCCTTCTATACCATTATATTTAGGATCTAATCCGCAAGCACAATACCAATTTGGTAATGTATTTTATGCAACGTTCAGGCCTCAGCCTTATAACAGTAATTTGAAATGGGAACAAACTACAACGATTAATGCTGGTATTGATTTCGGATTCTTTAGTAACAGAATTACTGGAACAATTGATGTTTATCAAAGAGATACTAAAGATTTGCTGTTATACACTCAAAATCCTCCTTTCTTTGGCTTTTCAAACTACGATAATTACAATGTTGGATCAATTAGAAATAGAGGTATAGAAATTTCGGGAAGTGTTATTCCTGTTAAAACTGATGATTTAGAATGGTCAATTGGAGGAAATATTACTTTCCAAAATTCAGAAATAACAAAATTGGCTAGCAATGATCCTAATTCTCCAGGCTATAATGTAGGAGGGTATGATGGTGGAACTGGTAATACTATTCAAAATCATCAAATTGGGTATGCTCCATCTTCATTTTACGTTTACGAACAAGCGTATGGAGCTGATGGAAAACCTCTTGATGGAGTATTTATTGATAGAAATCAAGATGGTGTAATAAACGAACAAGATAAATATCGTTTCCACAAACCTGCAGCCGATGTATTTTATGGATTTAATACTAATTTGACATACAAAAACTGGGATTTTACTGCGGCTTTTAGAGGCTCATGGGGTAATTATATGTACAATAATGTAGATTCAAGTCAAGGTTCTTTAGCTAATGTATTTATTAGAAATACTGATTTATCTAACTCAGTAGTAAATGTACTTGAAACTGGTTTCACAACTAATGATACTAAACGATATGAATCTGATTATTATATCCAAGATGCTGCATTCTTGCGTTTGGATAATGTTAGTGTCGGGTACACTTTTAATCAAAAACCAGATTCTAAGTCATTGGTAAAATTGACTTTAGCAGCTCAGAATGTATTTGTAATTACAAAATATGAAGGGCTTGATCCAGAGATAGCTGGTGGTATTGATAATAATTTATACCCAAGACCTATCACTTTTACGTTAGGTTTAAACGTTAATTTCTAATCCAAATTTAAGAAAAATGAAAAACTCAATAAAATTATTAGGATTGATGTTGGTGATGATGGTTGTTTTATTTCCATCATGTACTAATGATTTAAATCAATCCCCTGAGGGCAATAATGATGCTGTAAATGGAGAGGAATTTTTTAAGAATCCAACTTCTTATAAACAATTTTTAGCAAAATTATATGCAGGATATGCCACAACTGGTCAACAAGGTCCAGCTGGATCAGGTGATATTGCTGGTATTGATGAAGGAGCCAGTCAATACATCAGAGGTTTTTGGTTAATGCAAGAATTAACTACTGATGAAGCAGTTATTGCTTGGAATGATGGAACAATACATGATTTTCATAACCAAAGCTGGTCTTCATTGGATACATTTATTGCTGCAACTTTTGCTCGTTTCTCTTTTCAAATTGTAAACTGTAACGAGTTTTTGAGACAAACTACAGATGAAAAATTAGCAACTAGAGGAATAGACGCAGCAACAATTGCTGAAATTAAAACTTATAGAGCAGAGGCTCGCTTTTTGAGAGCCTTGACCTACTGGCATTTATTAGATGCGTTTGGTGGAGGTTCAATTGTTACAGAAAACGCACCAACAACTTTTTACTATCCAGATTATGCTTCTAGTGCAGAGATTTTTAAATTTATTGATGATGAGATTACTGCTTTTACACCTGATTTAAAAGCGCCTAAGACCAATGAATTAAATCGTGTTGGACAGGCTGCAGCTTGGATGTTGCAAGCAAAATTGTATATGAATTCAAAAGCATACATAGGAACAGATAAATACGCTGAAGCACTGCCTCTAATTAATAAAGTTATAGCTACGGGTTATTCAATTAATCCAAGTTACAAAGATTTGTTTTTAGCAGACAATGATAGCAATGGTGCTCAAAATGAATTTATTTTTGCTATTGCTTTTGATGGTTTGAATACTAAAACTTATGGAGGTACTACCTTCTTGGTTCATGCTTCTGTTGGAGGAGATATGAAGCCAGAAAATTATGGAGTTAACGGTGGATGGGCTGGTATTAGAACTACTTCCGCTTTTGTAAATAAATTTAATGGCACTTCTGGTGATGTTAGAGGCAATTTCTTTACAAATGGACAATCTAAGGAAATCAAAGAAATTGGTAACTTTAAAGATGGTTATGCTATTCAAAAGTTTAGTAATTTGACCAAAGCTGGCGTTCAAGGTTCTGATAAGGCGGGTGATTTCGTGGATACAGATTTTCCAATTTTCCGTTTAGCTGATGCTTATTTAATGTATGCTGAATGTAATTTAAGAGGCGCAGGTGGTGTCAATACAACTGCTTTACAATATATAAATGCATTAAGAACAAGATCTAATGCTCCAACTATTTCTCTTGGTGAAATGAATCTTGATTTTATTTTAGATGAAAGAGCAAGAGAATTACACTGGGAAGGACATCGTAGAACAGACTTAATCCGTTTTGGTAAATTTACTGGCGGTGCTTACTTGTGGCCTTGGAAAGGTGGTATTGCTACTGGAACTGCTACTCCTTCTTTCAGAAATGTATTTCCAATACCTGCTAATTCAATTGCGGCAAATCCTAAACTAAAACAAAACCCTGGATATTAATTTAACTAACAAAAAAAATTAAAACAATGAAAAATATATCGAAACTAATTTTAGCTTTATTTGCACTAGTGATGTTCTCATGTAGTGTTGAGGATGTACAAGATCGTCCTGTAATTGAAGCAAGTGACGCTCCTGTAATAACAGCTCCTACAACAGGTTCTAGTTATGTAATTACTCCAGCAACTTCTGATAAATTATTGGATCGTTTTGCTTGGGCACCAGCAAATTTTAATGCTGATGTAGTTGTTACTTACCAAGTTGAAATTGCAAAATTGACTGATAAAGAGTTTACAAAACCTCAACTAGTTCAATCTTCTAAAACTAATAATGTTGCTGTAACTGGTGATAACTTAAACAAAGCAGCCATTGATTTAGGATTGACACCATTCGTTCCTACAACTGTACTTGCTCGTGTAAAAGCGGTTGTTGGTACACAAGTTATTGGTTCAGATCCAATTGAGATTGCTGTGAACCCATTCAAAGTTGCTCCATTATTAGGTCTTGTTGGTAATCATCAAGGATGGAATCCAGCTGGATTGACAAGTGCTTATCAAATGAAACCTTCTGCTAAAGGTAATTCTGACTTTGAAGGTTATGCTTATTTAGATGGTGGATTTAAATTTTTAGAAGCTGATGATAACTTGAAATTTGATTGGGCTAACGTAGCATATGGAAGTGGTGGATCTGGAGTTCTTGATGCTAAAGGTGGAGATGTTACTGCTGCTGCTGGTTATTATTATGTGAAAGCTGACACTCAAAAATTAACTTATAGTCTTTTGAAACAAGATTGGGGAATCATCGGAGATGCAACACCAGGTGGATGGGGTACTAGTACTCCTATGACTTTTGATAAAGCTACTAATACATGGGAAATTACAGCTACTTTAACTGCAAATGAGTTGAAATTTAGACCAAACAATGACTGGCCTGGTAACTTTGGTGATAATGGAGGCGATAACATATTAGAAGGTGATGGTGCTAATATTAAAATTCCATCTGCTGGTACATATAAGATTACTCTTGATTTAAGTAAATCTAGAGCTTACACTTACACTTTAGTAAAACAATAAAATAATAGTAGTTATAAAAAGGGTTGTCTCTATGGCAACCCTTTTTTTCATTAATTTTTTATAAATTCAAATAGAATGAGAAAAATTTTACTTTTAGGGTTCATCCTGCTAGGTAGTATTGCTTTTTCACAGCAACAAAACGTTTCGTATACTATTACTCCTGCCACTTTTGAAGAAACTACTTCAATTACGATAACCATCAATGGGTCTAGTATTAATGAAGCAGCGTGGGGAGTTACAGGAAATGCTTTGTACATGTGGGCTTGGGCTTTTGACACCAATGATACTACACCTAAAGGAACACCATTAAACGGTTCTTGGACTGCTTCAGATGAATCGGCAAGATTTACCTATAATGCGGGTTCGGATACCTATACCAAAACAATTACTCCAGCCACTTATTACAGTGCAACGGGTATTGGTAAAATCGGTTTTTTAATTAAAGCAAAAGATGGTAGTGGGGATAAAAAATCCCAAGATATTTTAGTTGAAGTTGGTTCTTTTCAAGTAACATTAAATACACCAGCTCAAAACAGTACTACTATTTTAGCCTCTGGAGGTAGTTTGAATATAACAGCCTCAAATACTAATGGTGTTGCGAATTACAATTTGAAAGCCAATGGGACATCTATCAATACTGCTGCGGCTACAGCTAGTTATGCTTTTAATCATACCAATATTACTGGAAATCAAAACTATGAATTAGAAGTAACTCAAGGTACAACAACAATTGTAAATAGGTTTGCTGTAGTGGTAAATCCAAATACAATTTCTCAGACAATTCCAGCTGGTTTAGTAGACGGAATTAACTATAATCCGAATGATGCTACCAAAGCTACTTTGGTGTTGGATGCTCCATTAAAAGATTTTGTATATGTTGCAGGTAGCTTTAATAATTGGCAACCTACTGCAGCTTATGCAATGAAAAAAGATGCAACAGCTGGTTCGACTAAATTCTGGTTAGAACTAACTGGACTTACTGCGGGAGTTAATTATACTTACCAATATTGGGTAGTGGATCAAACTCCTTTGGCAGGTTCTCCAAGTTTAGTAAAAGCTGCGGATCCTTATTCTACCTTGGTTTTGTCACCTTATGATGATTCAGGAATTCCATCAGCTTCTTTTCCTAATTTGCCAGCCTATCCTTCTGGACAAGAAAGAGAAGTAACATGGTTTAAAACAGGTCAAACACCCTTTGTGTGGAGTCAAGCAACGACTAATTTTGTGAAACCAGCTAAAGAAAAATTAGTGGTTTATGAAGTGTTGGTTCGTGATTTTGATGCCAAAAGAAATTATCAAGACCTAATTGATAAAATTGATTATTTCAAGAATCTAAAGGTAAACGCTATTCAATTGATGCCTGTAATGGAATTTGAAGGCAACGAAAGTTGGGGGTATAATACTTCTTTTCATATGGCTTTGGATAAATTTTATGGAACACCTGAGAAGTTAAAAGAGCTTATTGACTTATATCATCAAAACGGAATAGCAGTAATTTTAGATGTGGCTTTGAATCATGCTTTTGGAAGAAATCCTATGGTTCGTATGTGGATGAATGATCCTGACGGTGATGGGTTCGGTTCTCCAACTACAGAAAACCCATATTTTAATACAGTGGCTAAACATAGTTATAGTGTAGGAGAAGATTTTAATCATCAGCAAGCTCGCACGAAATACTATGTAAAACGTGTTATTAAACAATGGATAGAAGAATTTAAAATTGATGGCTTTCGTTGGGATTTAACCAAAGGGTTTACTCAAAATGCACAAGGATCAGATACACAAACTAATGCTTATCAGCAAGATCGTGTTGATGTCTTGAAAGAGTATGCTGATTATTCTTGGTCTTTAGATCCTACTCATTATGTGATTTTCGAACATTTAGGAACAGATACTGAGGAAAGACAATGGGCGGATTATCGCATCAATGACCCAATTAGTAAAGGAATCATGACTTGGGGTAAAATGACGGATGAGTACAATGAATTGACGATGGGCTGGCCTAACAAGAATATTGCAAGAATGTCTAGTAGTAGTAGAGGATTTGCTGGACAACGCTTAATGGGTTATGCCGAAAGTCATGATGAAGAACGTTTGATGTACAAAAACCTACAATTTGGAAACAGTGCTGGAAGTTATAATGTTAAAACATTGAGTACTGCGTTGTCAAGAATGTCGGCATTGGGTGCAGTTTCTCTTTTGGTTCCAGGGCCAAAAATGATATGGCATTTTGGTGAACTAGGCTGGGAGCAGTCCATATTTGCTTGTAATAATGGAGTTGTGAATACACCTTCTGATGCTACAGCTGGCGATTGTAAATTAGATACCAAACCACAACCTCAATGGACAGGTAATTGGTTAGGTGCATCAGATCGTGGTAAGATTTATAACGACTGGGCAAAAATGATTACTTTAAAAATCAATGAGCCAGTATTTTTGGGCAGTGTAACGATTTCTAGCACAAATAGTGTTACCCCAAATATTAAAATTACCAATGCTGCACTAGCAAATACGGAGTTAAAAGACGTGTTGATTATTTCAAATTTTGGCGTGGTAGCCAATGCTGTAGCCACTGGTTTTCCTTATACAGGAACTTGGTATGATTTGATGGATAATACGACCTTAAATGTTACCGACGTAAATCAAACGATTACCTTGCAACCAGGAGAATATAAAATTTTGGGTAATAAAACAGCTACTTTGGCCATTGCCGATTTTGAAAAAGAAGCTACCATAAAATTGTATCCTAATCCTGCGTCAAACTATTTTACCTTGAATACTGAAACCACAAAAGTTGAAATTTATTCTATATCAGGTCAAAAAGTAAAGCAATTTGATGCGATTAAGTCTGTTGATCAACAGTTTAATATAAACGATTTGAGTAGAGGTTTTTATTTAGTAAAAGCATACAATGATAAAAATCAAACACAAGTCTTGAAGTTGATTAAAAGCTAAAAATTTGTTTTAAAAAGAAGTACAATCCATCATGAGGAGTATAGTGTATTTATTTTGAGTGTTCTTTGTTACTTTAAAACATAAAAACGGTTGTTTCATTAGTCATGAGACAACCGTTTTTTTTTAAACTAAAGTTTTTCATTTTTTATTTCATCGACAATTTCTGGATTTAATAAAGTGGTCGTGTCACCAAAATTAGAGAAATCCCCCTCAGCAATTTTACGGAGAATTCTACGCATAATTTTTCCTGAACGTGTTTTAGGCAATCCACTAACAAATTGTATTTTATCCAATTTTGCTATAGGTCCGATATGATCTGATATGTATTGATTAATTTCTTTACTCAAATTGTCTCGATCGCGATATTCTCCTGTTTCTTTTAAAATGACAAAGCCATATAAAGCATTTCCTTTTATATCATGAGGAAAACCTACAATAGCTGATTCTGCGACAGCTGGATGTTCATTTATGGCATCCTCAATTGGAGCTGTACCTAAATTATGTCCCGATACTATTACCACATCGTCCACACGGCCGGTGATTCTATAATAACCAACTTCATCCCTTAAGGCACCGTCTCCAGTGAAGTATTTTCCTGGAAATGCGGAAAAATAAGTTTCTTTATAGCGTTGATGATCCCCCCAAATGGTGCGTGCGATACCAGGCCACGGAAATTTGATACACAAACTTCCCGTTATTTGATTGTCTTCAATCTCATTTCTTTTATCGTCCATAAGAACGGGTTGTATACCTGGTAAAGGGAGAGAAGCATAGGTGGGTTTTGTGGGGGTTACAAAGGCTATAGGGGAGATCAAAATTCCTCCCGTTTCGGTTTGCCACCAAGTATCTACGACAGGACAACGTTTGCCTCCCACATGGTCATTGTACCAATGCCAGGCTTCTTCATTAATAGGTTCCCCAACGGAACCTATAACTTTAAGCGAAGCCAAAGGGTATTTTTGTACATACTCTAGTTTCTCTTTTGCCAATGCTCGAATGGCGGTGGGCGCTGTATAAAAATGAGTTACACGATGTTTTTCTATGGTTTCCCAAAAGCGACTAAAAGTTGGATAAGAAGGAATGCCTTCAAACAAAACGGTTGTCGCTCCATTTAACAAAGGCCCATACAAAATATAAGAATGTCCCGTAATCCATCCTATATCGGCAGTACACCAAAACACATCATTGTCTTGGTAATTGAATACATTTTTGAACGTATAGGCGGTATAAACCATGTAGCCAGCCGTTGTGTGTACCATCCCTTTTGGTTTTCCGGTAGAACCTGAAGTGTATAATATAAATAAGGGATCTTCAGCATCCATAATTTCAGCCACATTATTATCCGAGGCTTTGTCTAATAAAGGTTGTAGCCATAAGTCTCGCCCTTCTTGCATAGTAATTTGTGTGTTTGTTCTTTTGGCTACCAAGACCTTGGTTACAGAGGGACATTTTTTTAAGGCTTCGTCAATAATTCCTTTCAAGTCAATGGTTTTGTTGCCGCGATATCCTCCATCAGAAGTGATAACCATTTTGCATTCACTATCATTGATTCTTGCGGCGACAGCTGAATCTGAAAAACCTGCGAAAACAACAGAATGTATGGCGCCAATTCGGGCACATGCTAATACAGCAACCGCCAATTCAGGAATCATTGGGAGGTAGATACATACGCGATCTCCTTTTTGAATTCCTTGACTTTGTAACACATTAGCCATCTTGTTTACTCTTTCAGAAAGCTCGTTATAGCTAATATGTAACGCCGACTCATTTGGATCTTTTGGCTCAAAAATAATAGCGGTACGAGTACCATTTTTTGCTAAATGACGATCGATGCAATTTTTTGTAATATTCACTTTTGCGTTTACAAACCATTTAATATCGGCTTGAGACATATTAAAATCGATTACTTTTTCCCATTCTTGATACCATACAAAATTTTCGCTAGCTATTTTGTTCCAAAACTTTTTAGGCTCTCGAATTGATTTTTTATAATGTTTAAAGTATTCTTCTAAGGTGTTGATTTTGAAATAACTCATAGTTGTATTTTTTTGGTTTTTTAAATCAATTCGTGTACTTGCTCTATTAATTTTTTTATTGAAAAAGGTTTCAAAACATAGAGATCTGCGCCAAGAGCTAACCCTTTTTCAATATCCTTTTCTTTGTTTTTTGCCGTTAAAAAAATCACTTTGCAATGTGTTAATCGTGGGTCTTTTTTTATTTGTTCTAGGGTGTCATATCCATCTACTAGAGGCATCATCACGTCTAGAATGATGACATCCGGAAGTTGGTCTTTCAATATTTCTAGCGCTTCTTGTCCGTCTCGCGCAATGTAAACTTGAAAGTTATTTTTTTTAAAGGTATATTCTAACGTCATTAGAATATTTGGTTCATCGTCTACTAAGAGTATTTTTTTCATAAACTGATGGGTTCAGAGGTGTTATAGTTTGGTAATGTAAAAGTAAAAGTGACGCCTTCTAGATTAGCATTAGACGCCCATATTTTTCCTTTGTGGTGCTCGATAATCTGTTTGCAAATGGCAAGTCCTAGCCCGCTTCCTATAGGCTTTTTTACATTTTGATTTCTGGATTGGTAGAATTTGTCAAAAATAGCTTCATAGTCTTCTTCATTAATTTTTTTACCATTATTGTGGATGCTTACAACGACAAATGATAGCTCCTCGCTAACCGAAATTGTTATTTCTCCATTAGGTTGCGCACAGAACTTTATGGCATTAGAAATTAAATTATGCACTACCTGAATTATGCGTTCTTCGTCATAAAACGCCCTGATGTTTTGGGATGGTGTTTCAAATATGACGTTAATTTTTTTGTTTTGTATTAATTGTTGCAAGGACTGTAGCGTTTTATTGATGGTTTCAGTCAAATTGTTTTTTGATAAATAAATTTTTTGTTTTCCAGTTTCGAATTTTTCTAAATCCAAAATTTTATCAATCAAACGATTCAAACGGTCCGATTCCGAAATTATATTTTGAAGAAATTGTTGTCGCATTTCAGTTGGGATATCTTCATCGTCATGCAATATTTCACTCGCCGCTCGGATGGCAGTTATAGGTGTGCGTAATTCGTGAGTAACTGTATCTAAGAATTCATCTTTTTGAACATCTTTGTTACGAAGCTCTTGATTGGCTTGTTGGAGTTGCACTGATGTTTTTTGAAGAGCATTAGTTGTTTCACTGAGTTTTTTATTTACAATAATATTTTCTTGTGATTCTTCTAGTATTCTTAAAACTTCTGGCAAGGCTATTTTTTCTTCTTTGACTACGCTGGCAATAAGTATTTTAGAAGAAGCTGTTCCAATATGTCCTGTCAGTAAATTTTCGGCAAATTTGATAAACCTAGCATCAGCCGTTACAATATTTTTGTCAATATTGTATTTGGTGTGAAATAAGGAAAGCGCTCTTTTGGTTCTTACTTCTCCTAAAAATCGCTCCAAAACTTTTTGAATATCGGCTACATAAGCCACTCCTTTCCATACAAAGGCGTTTTCTAAATTACTACTATATTTTTCAATATCGACAAACATTTCGGCATAATTGCGTTCGCGATAGTTGCCTTTAAAACTCACTGAAACAATCATATAGCCTGTTGAATTAAAGAATAAACTCCAAAAAACGGCTTGTGGAATTGGATCTAAATAATCTAAACCAAAAAGCTGAAAAGGTTTTAGTAAGGTTATTCCCCATGGACCATTTTGAATAAATGAGCTGCTAATTTCATTTATACCCAAGGCAAAAGGAATGATTAAGGTATAGCAACAAGTTATAAAGCCAAGAAACAAGCCAGTTATTGCTCCTTTGCTTGATCCTCTTCGCCAAAAAAGCGCCCCAAAAAAAGCGGGTGCCAGTTGTGCAATAACTACAAAAGAAACTAAACCGATGGAATAGAGCGAATAGTCTAAAATAAACACTTTGTAAATAATATAAGCCAAAACAATAAGGGCGAGAATACCGATACGACGGCTATTTACAATTCTACTACTGTTTTTTTCTTGTAATTTGTTTTCTAATGAACCAATGAAACCATAGGGGATTAAAAGGTTGTTACTGACCATAGTGGCTAAGGCAATAGAGGAAACAATGATCATGGAGATAGCTGCCGAAAATCCCCCTAAAAATACTAAGACTGTTAATGTGTTATTGTTGAAGAATTGCGGAATTAATAATGAAAAAGTATCCGAATTTAAATTTTGACCGTGAAACAAAATTGTGCCACCCCAAGCAATTGGAAATACAAAAACGTTGAAAAGCAAAAGATACAATGGAAATAGCCAAGCAGCTGTTTTTAGATGTTTACTATGATTGTTTTCTACAATGCTAGTATGAAATTGTCTGGGTAACAAAAACATGGCGAACATTGAAATCAAACATAAAAAAAACCAATTTAAGGCATTTTCAATACTACCAATCGTGTTTTTTTCTTTAAAGTCTGAAAGCGTTACTGCTTTGGTATAAATATCATCAAATCCGTCAAAAACAACATAAGTTACATAACAGCCCAAAATGATAAAAAACACTAATTTCAAAATAGATTCTAAAGCAACTGCTAAAACAATTCCGCGCCTTTTTTCAGAAGCATCCACATAACGAGTGCCATAATAGGAAGCAAATAGCCCCAAGGCCAAACATACATAAGTAGTTGTGTCTAAAAAAATGTTTTCTGTAGATTGTGTTCGTGTTACAATATGAAACGTATCCGAGATAGCTTTGAGTTGTAAAGCAATGTAGGGCAAAACTCCAATTACACATACCATAGTAACTAGAGCGCCTAGAAATCTACTATTGCCATAGCGTAACGAAATAAAATCGGCTACGCTTGAAATTTTATTGACTTTCGAAATTTGAATTATTTTCCTCAAAATCAAAATCCAAGCTGGAATAATTATTATTGGTCCGATGTAGATTGGTAAATAACTTAATCCTGAATTTGCAGCCACACCAATACTTCCATAATAAGTCCACGCCGTACAATATACCGCTAAGGATAAGGAATACACATAGGGATTATTAGTCCATTTGAAGTGTTGTTTTTTTTCTGCCCAATGCGCAATAAAGAACAAAATCGAAACATATATCGCTAATACAAATAAAAGACCAATACTATTCATGATACTTTTTGATAAGGATATAACTCATTACAATTGAAAATAACCAAACAAGAAATAGATATACATAAATTTTGGGTAAACCCAAAAAATCCTTTTCACTATCAAACAATAAAACCAAAGGGAAATTGACTGCTAGAAATAATAGCAAACTTAAAATTATAAATTTCTGTTCGTGTCTTTTTTTCATAGTGGTTTTTATTTGTCAATTGCAATAGTTGTATTAAATCCGCTATTTCTTTAGATGAAAGAAATAGCGGATCCCAACTGCTTATCGTTTAGAATGGTCATATTCCCCCATAAGAGAATAATACCCAAAAATCCCCATTCCTAATACAACAAGAGGTGTTAGAGCACATAATATTATAATTCCGAAGACTAAATCTTCTTGTTTACCAGAAGCAAACTTGGGAAGTCCAAATTCAAAAATACAAAAATAGGCTGCTGCTATAGCTAAGGCAATCCATATCATACCTAAAGCTCTTTTTAATTGATCCATAATAATAAGAATTAAATGTGTTTATTTTTTTTAGAATTATCAAGATAAATCATTCCAATCACAAAACAGACAGAAGCAATGATTATTGGGTACCATAATCCTTCTAAATAATAATCGGATTGGCCTGCGTCTTTTGCATTGGTAACTAAATAGGTTGATATTGCGGGTAGTAATCCTCCAAATATTCCGTTCCCTACATGATAAGGAAGCGACATAGAAGTGTATCTTATTTTTACAGGAAACATTTCCACCAAAAAGGCAGCTATTGGGCCATAGACCATGGTTACAAATATCACTTGTATAAAGATATAAAATATAAGCATCCACTTGTCGCTTTCGTTAATTGTAATCGTTGTTTTTGTATCAACTTTTGGCTTACCATCAATGATTTTAGCGACACCATTTTCTAGAGCTACAGTTTTTGTTTCTACCCATTTAGTTCCATCTTCAAACTCTTTCGTAGTGGTGTATACAGAGTCTATAGCTTGTTTATTGGTCTTTGTTTCGGCTAATACAGTTGTTTTTTGTATGATTTCTGTTTTATTCTTTATGTTGGTAGTTTCGAACATTGCTTTGTAAATGGGACGATACAAAAGAATAGCAATTAACATTCCTCCCATCATAATGTATTTTCTCCCTATTTTATCACTTAGCCATCCAAAAAATATAAAGAAAGGGGTGCCAAGTATTAATGCAATTCCTAAAAGTGTATCTACTTGTGAGGAGTCTATTGTCATTACTGTTTTTAGGAAACTCATCGCATAGAATTGACCAGTATACCAAACGACACCTTGTCCCATAGTTGCTCCAAAAAGAGCAAGTAAAACAAATTTTAAGTTGTATCGGTTACCAAAACTTTCTTTTAATGGATTGGTGCTTGTTTTTCCTTCTGATTTTGCCTTCGCGAATACAGGTGATTCATCCATGTTCTTACGAATCAGATAAGAAACACCTACCATTACGATGGAAACCCAAAAAGGTACGCGCCATCCCCAATCGTCAAATTGTTCTGGCGTTAATACATTTCTAGTGGCCAATATTACCATTAGCGATATAAATAATCCTACTGTAGCAGTGGTTTGTATCCATGATGTCCAATAACCTCTTTGTCCCAAAGGAGCATGCTCTGCTACATAGGTTGCGGCGCCTCCGTATTCACCACCAAGAGCCAAGCCTTGGAGCATTCTTAGTACCAATACTAATAATGGCGCTACGAATCCTATTGTTTCATAACTTGGGATACAGCCAATTAAAAAGGTAGCGCCACCCATTAAAAGTAAGGTAACCATGAAAGTGTATTTTCTACCAATAATGTCTCCTAGTCTACCGAAAAATAATGCGCCAAAGGGACGAACGATGAATCCTACTGCAAATGTTGCTAGTGTTGCCAAGAAGGCAGCTGTTGGGTTATCGGCTGGGAAAAATTTTGTCGAAATGACCACTGCTAAACTTCCGAAGATATAGAAGTCATACCATTCAATCATGGTACCCATGGATGAAGCTGAAATTACTTTCCAGATTCCTTTTGTTGATTTGTTACTCATTTGGTTGTTTTTTTGGGTTTATAAATAGATTTGTAGTTGCACGATAAACTCTCCTTTGCTGTTCTCTTTAACGCCGGGAGCGCTATAAACAGGTCGAGTAGAATATTGTGTAGTTATTTTAGAATGATGTCCGTCAAGAAGGAAATTCGCGCCTAAATCATATTGTGTACTAGATTTTTGAAGTGCGTCAAAGTCTTTGTAGGTGACTGCGCCAAAGGGTTGTATTCTAACTTTTGGTTTTTCATTTTTATTAGGTAATAAAAAACCAGCTTGTGTGTACCAAATTGATCCACTACCTATTGTAGGTTGTGCATTTCCTGGCCCAGCAAGTGCTCTGTTGCCTGTGAAATTAGGATCACTAGCTCCAATATTCATGATTCCAATATTTCTTAAATAGTTAGGGCCAAAATCATAATTATAGAAAACACTGTATGCTGTAACGGCCATTTTTTGTTCTTTTTTTCCTATAGGAAGATCTAGAAAGACATCTGCGGCAAAAAGATTCATATCGTGTTTTTGAATTTGATTATTTACCGACGATTTTGTAGCATCTGGAGCAGTATAAAAACCAAGACCAATATTGAATACTTTTTTGGTACCAACATAAGTGCCTACTTTAAAAGGAAGCAAATTAGATTCTTGATCCAAAAATTGGTATTCAAAATAACCTGCAGTAGACCATTTTGCATTTCCATTATTATCAACAGCAATAGCATTAGCGGCATTATTCACATTTGTTGGAGTTACATTTGTAGCAAAGGGTTTATTGTGACTCAAACGATATTCGAATTTTCCGTATTTTCCTTTAGCAAAAAGGCCTACTTGACGCGCAAATTGATCGGAATTTTCAATTAATGGCCAGTTAAATATTGGTGCGTCAATAGTCAGGAAGTTAAGTGTTGACGCCATTGTTTCTCTAGAAAGCCCCATGTAGTAATGTAATCCTCCTCCTAATGAAAGACTAAATTTTTTATCTTTTTGAGGTAAAACTACAGCATACTCATTCCACGCATCGTGAAAAAAAAGGCCAGGTTTTTTTCCTGCTCCATAACCCCCAGTTCCTGCAGATCCTGAGGCGCCACCACTTGTAAAGGATTGATTGTTGATCCCAAAATGAGTTACAATCATATAACGAGGTGATAATTGAGAATAAGCCAAAAAACGCAGTCTTCTATTACCGATATCACTTGTGCTTGTAGTAGCTTCATTGCCTACTGCTGTGCCTGGATTCATTTGCGAAGAGCGAAACCAAATTTGATTCCATACAATAAAGCGCATGTATTTTGAACCGTTATCATTCAAATTAAATTTCATTCCGCCACCGTATTCACTTGCTCCTTGAGCGAGAGCGATTGTAGTAAAGAGTAGCGCTAGTACCAGGGGAAATTTTTTTTTCATAAAAATTAGTTTTGGTTGGTTTTTACAGTGCCAAATTCTAATTTAATTTTAGAAAAAAAAATAATGCTATATTTTTTTGTAAACCAGTATAGTTAGTCTTTAAAACGTTCCCATTTAATAAGCATAAATTTATCTCCAAGCTCGGTTATTATCATTCCTGCTCCTACCAAAAGACTTTTGTTTTTGAGATACTCTATTAGTTCAGAATGATTTAAAATACGATATGTAGGGTGGTAGTTAGCGTGCGATGGTTTTTTAATATTATAGGATTTAACCCAATTACTAATAGTTACGTGAGAAACGCCCAAAATACGTTCAATTTCACGATAACTTAAGCCTTCCAAATAGAGCTGCAATGCTTTGGAAACATAATAATCGTCAATTTTTTTCCCCAATTTATTTACGGTGAAAAAATAATTACATTTTTTGCAAGAGTATCTTTGTTTATTGCTAATAATACCGCTTTTAATTATGCGATCACTTTGGCATTTTGGACAGCTTAAAAGTTCCATGTATATATAATTTGCATAAATATAGCAAATTAGCAACATTATAAAAGAACAATATTAATTTTAATTCCTATTTTTTTATGCAATTCGTAATTTTAAACTAAAAAAAGTGAGTATTTATTAGCTTTGGAGGGAATATGGAAAATCTTGATTTCGATTTATTTCGGTAGTAGGTAAAAACAAAAAACCCGAATATTGCTATTCGGGTTTCGTGGTACCTCCAGGGATCGAACCAGGGACACATGGATTTTCAGTCCATTGCTCTACCATCTGAGCTAAGGTACCTTTACAATTTTGAGCAGTAGTGCTTGTTCATTGCGGGTGCAAATATAGAACCATTTTTAATTTATCCAAAACAATTTTAAAAAAAAATCTATTCGTACCTTAGCTCCCGCTAATTATTACATATGATTTTAACCGTAGACATTGGAAATACAAGGATTAAAGGCGCTGTTTTTGAGCAGTATACACTTGTTGAATTTTTTGTTTTTGAAGTAGAAGAACTTCAAAAAAAAATTGAAAATATTTTAAAGAAATATCCAAAACTCAAGTATTTGGTCGTTTCTTCGGTTGGAAATTTAGAAAAAGCCTTCTTTTTAGCTTTTGAATCTAGGCTTAAAGTTCATTTTGTAACCCATAATGATGCTTTTCCATTTGAAAACAAATATGCAACACCCAAGACGCTCGGAATTGACCGAATGGTTTTAGCCGCTGGGGCAACGCTTCAGTTTCCGGGACAGAATAGATTGGTCATCGATGCGGGGACATGTGTAACTTATGATTGTATTGATGCTAAAGATAATTATCTAGGAGGTGCTATATCTCCAGGGATTCGATTGCGATATGAATCATTACATAATTATACAGCGAAATTACCGTTGTTAACGAAGGAATTACCAAACGACTTTATTGGCGATTCAACAGTTAAGGCTATTCATTCTGGAGTTGTAAATGGATTGGTCTATGAAATTGACGGTTTCATAGACGAATTCAAAGCAAAGTATTCAAAATTTATAATAATTTTAACGGGGGGTGATGCAGATTTTTTGGCTATGCGATTAAAAAATACCATATTTGCCAATTCAAATTTCCTTTTAGAGAGTTTGAATCAAACATTTCAATATACAATCAACAATGATTAAAAAAATCTTTATAGCAGCTAGTTTGCTTTTTTCATTAGTATCCTTGGCTCAACAAGGGACTTCTTCCCCTTACTCATATTACGGAATTGGTGATATCAGATATAGAGGAATGTTAGAAAATCGATCGATGGGAGGCGTTGCAATTGAACAAGATAGTATTCATATCAATGTTGAAAATGCCGCTAGCTATGCTAATCTAAAATTAACTACACTTACAATGGGAGGTACTTATGGTACTAAAACACTTAAAGATGATACTAATAGCGCTTCTGCAAAAAGAACAACGTTAGATTACATGGTGGTTGCTATTCCGATTGGTAAACTGGGTGTTGGGTTTGGTTTGATGCCTTTTTCTTCCGTAGGATACAAAATTCAATCGATAAGTCCAGATGGCTCTCAAAATAACAAACGATTAGAGGGTACAGGAGGTGTAAATAAAGTTTTTTTTGGTACTGGATATAAATTGACTAAAAACTTCAGTATTGGTGCTGATGTTCAGTACAATTTTGGTAAAATTGAAACGGATAATTTAGAATATGTTACGGAAGTTCCGGTTGGTACTAGAGAGACGAATGTGGCTTATATTTCAGGTCTTAACTTTAATGTTGGGGCTATGTATCAGGCCAAAATTACTCCTAAATTGAATCTTTATTCTAGTGTGAATTATACTTTTCAAGGGAACTTAACTTCTGAAAACACCAGAACCATTTCTACTGTGGATTATGAGGGGACTTTTGATATTGATCCTGAGGGATTTGATGAAGTAACAACCACTAGAGAATTAGAGTTGCCTAGTAAAGTAACGTTAGGTTTAGGTTTTGGAGTATCTAGAAAATGGATGCTTGGGGCTGAAGTAGCCATGAGAGAAGCTGGGAATTTGGCAAACAACTATAATAATGTAGCTGGTGTGACTTTTAAGAAATACAGTCGCTATAGTGTGGGTGGATATTACATCCCAAATTATAATTCTTTCACTAGTTACGCAAAACGGATTGTGTATAGAGGGGGATTTCGTTATGAAAAAACAGGTTTGATGGTTCAAAATCATAGCATTGATGATAAATCAGTAACTTTAGGTTTTGGGTTACCTTCAGTAGGATCTTTTTCTAATTTCAATATAGGATTAGAATATGGTATAAAAGGGACTACCGTTGCTGGTTTAATTCAAGAAAATTATTTCAATGCTAGTGTTAGTTTCTCTTTGAGTGATAAGTGGTTTGTTAAAAGAAAATTCTACTAAAAGTAGTTTCTAATTCAGTAAAATGACTTTTTCCATAAAACCATTTTTTGCTTCGCTACTTTTTGTTTCTCTCCTTTTGAGCTTGTTTTCTTGTGAAAGTAATTTCAAAGAAGTGCAAAAAATTAATGTTTCAGAGTTTAATCCTACTGGAGAAGCTGATTCCATTAATGTAAAATACACCGACTCGGGACGAATTTCGGCTGTTTTGGTTAGTTCCAAAATGCTTGACTTTTCTGGAGTCGATTTTCCTTTTACAGAATTTCCTAAAGGAATTGATGTAACTTTATTTGATGCCAAAGGAAAGAAAACGTTTGTGAAGTCCAATTATGCTATCTCTTATAAAAGAACAGGGATTATTGATTTGCAAGGAAAAGTCAAAATTACTACACAAGATGGACAGGTTTTAGAAACAGAACAATTATACTTTGATCAAAAAAACGAATGGTTTTATACGGAAAGGCGTTTTACTTTTTCTAGTCCCAAAGGCTCATCAAGTGGTCAAGGGATTGATTTTAGTAAGGATTTTAAAGTTATAAATTCTCAAAAAATCTCAGGAGAGGTTGATACCAACAATTAAAATTTACTCATAATGAAATATTTAAAATTTACTTCCTACGCTTATTTGGCTTTTGCCTTGTTTTTTGTGTATGATGGTGTAACCAAATGGAATGAGCCCACTCAAGGACCATGGCTGAGTTTTGGAATAGCAGCAGTAGCTGTGTTTATGTTCTTTTTTAGAACTAAATACTCTAAACGTTTCGAAGATCGTAATTCGAATCAATAGTTTTTTTGCTATAAAATAGTAGAACAAGAATAGAAAATACTATTTTCTAGGGAAGCAGTTTGGAAAAATAAGATAGCGTTCGTTAAAATAACTGCAATCGCATATTTTTTTTAAAACTTTAAAAAAACTTCTAAAATAAAACCGTCCAAGTGTTATTATTAACTAGATAATTGTATTTTCGCAAACTGAATATAAAAATTAACAACAATAGAAATGGCAGTTTTAGCAAAAATTAGACAACGTTCCGCTTTATTGATTGGAGCAATCGCAATTGCATTGTTTGCATTTATAATTCAAGACCTTATTGGTAAAGGTGGTCTTGGTCAAAATACAAAAGATGTTGGGAGTATTAATGAAAAGGATATCGCTTTTGAAGATTTCAGACTTAAAGTAAGTAATCTTGAAAAAAGTGGTCAAGGAATTACTCCAACTGAAGCCGCTAACAGAGTATGGGAACAAGAAGTTACATTAGCTTTGTTGTCTACTGAATTTGAAAAATTAGGATTAAGAGTAGGTGAGAAGCACATCGTTGAAGTATTTAAAGCGGATCAAAATATTGGTAAAAACCCAATGTTCTTAAATGCTGCTGGACTGTTTGATTTAGCAAAGTTTAAAGATTTTTTCAAATCAAATCCAGAACAAGCTCAGTATTTGAAGGATAGAGAGAAAGATGCTGAAATCAATGCGAAGTATCAAATCTACAACACATTAATTAAGTCAGCACTTTATACTACAGAGACTGAAGGTAAGTTCAAGTATGAAGCAGAAGCTAATAAAGTAAACTTTGCTTATGTAGCTGGTTTGTATTCTACTATTAAGGATAGCGATGTTAAAGTTACTGATGCTGAAATTACTGAGTACATGAGTAATAACAAAAAGAAATTCAAAGCAGACGAGTCTCGTGAAATTTCTTATGTTTTAATCGAAGATAAAGCTTCAGTGCAAGATGAAGCAGAAGTGAAAAATAAAATTACAAGTTTGTTATCAGGGAGTGTAGTGTACAATCAAGCAACAGCTAAAAATGATACGGTTCCAGGATTTAAAAATGCTAAAAATGCAATTGACTTCGTTAATGCAAATTCTGACGTTCCTTACGATTCTACTTATATTGCTAAAAAAGATTTACCAGCAGTAGATGCTGATCGTTTGTTTAGTTTGCCAGCAGGGGCTGTTTATGGACCATACAAGTTTGGAAACTACTATTGTTTGTCTAAATCTTTAGGTTTTAAATCAGGAGTAAATGCTAAAGCAAGTCATATCTTAATTAGTTATGAAGGGACTCAAGTACCAAACAAACGTGAAGTAAGAACTAAAGAAGAAGCTAAAGCAAAAGCAGAGTCTATTTTGGCTCAAGTTACTGCGAATCCAGATAGTTTCTTGATGTTAGCTTTTACTGCTTCTGATGATTCATCTGCACAACAAGGCGGAGATTTAGGTTATTTTGGACCAAATGCTATGGTTAAACCATTTAACGATTTTGTTTTTGGAAACGGTATTGGAAAAATAGGCTTAGTAGAAACTCCTTTCGGTTTTCATATTATCAAAATTACCGATAAGCAAGATGGAATTCGTTTGGCAACAGTTGCTCAACGTATTGAAGCTTCTGAAGCTACTTCTGATAAATTATTTGCTCAAGCAACACAATTCGAAATGGAAGCAGCAGAGAAAGATTTTGATAAATTAGCTAAAGACATGAAATTAACAGTTGCTCCTGTGGTTACTGTAAAGGCAATGGATGAAAACTTTGGTTCTTTAGGAAATCAAAGAGCAATCGTAAGATGGGCTTTTGAAGAAGATTCAAAAGTTGGATCTATCAAACGTTTTGAAGTGGCAAATGTAGGTCACGTCATTGCAAAAGTGAAAAGTGTAGATAATTCAGGTTTAGTAGCAGTGTCTTTGGCAAGACCTTACGTGGAGCCAATTCTTAAAAACAAAAAGAAAGCTGAGATTATCAAAGCTAAAATGACAGGAAGCTCATTAGAAACAATAGCTAAAACAGTAGGAGCTCCAGTTCAACAAGCAACAGGTTTGACATTAGAAAATGCTGTACTTCCTGGTGGAGTTGGGCAGGAAGCTAAAGTTGTTGGTAATGCATTAGCATTAGCTGCTAACAAAATGTCTGCTCCAATTGAAGGAAATACTGGAGTTTATGTTGTGAAAAACGTAAGCACAGTTAAGGCTCCAGCTTTGAAAAGTCATGCAGCTTATGTTACTAAAGTAAAAGCTCAAAACAGTGGAGATAGCAATAGAGCTATTCCAGCTTTGAAAGCTTCTGCTACGATTGAAGATAATAGAAAACAATTTAGTTTCTAGCAAAAAAAAACTAGTTGTTATATTATAAAAAAAGCCAGATACATTGATTTGTATCTGGCTTTTTTATTTTAGGACAATTGCTTTTTTTGACTTATTTTGTACATATTCTGAATAATTTGTTAAATCAAAAATAATACTGTTAATTTGCCAAAAAATTGTCTTTGAGACTTTTATCTTGATAGAATATAATTGGTAAATAATACAATGAGAGAAAATCGTTTTAGTACCTTGATTTATAATTATGAAAATGCTTAGTTTTTTTAAAAGAAAGCCTAAAGAGTATTCCAAAATTGAAAATCATATTTATGGAATAATAACAGAGCTGTTAAAGGTTAGTGCTACCGATATTAATTGTGATGAATTAGGTGGAAAGTACTATCTAAGCAATGAAGAGCAGCATTTTAAAGTTACTATATTGGGAAATGATTCGGTGATTCGTTTAACCAATACAAGGGATTCTGTTGCAGAGAAGTACGATAAGGTTTTTGTAGAAGATGTTTTGAGAGCCGTAAAAGAAGAAAAACATCGTCGAATGGAGTTGGTCTACGATTCAATTACCAATAGCATTGAAAAAATGGCTGAAAGACTTCATAATACACTTATCGAATCTAATGAGCAAGAGCAGTCGAATGAGCAGAATGTTCTAAGTGGATTTTAAGCCCCTAAAATCATCTCTTTGTAAGGAATAACAGTTGAGTATCCTTTACTTGTAAAGTATGCTGTGGGATCCTCTAAAGCTATTGCTAAGACAAAATCACCTCCCCAAGCGCCCAAGCTTTTTACTACTCCATCAAAATCCGAGAAAAGAGCTTCTTGAACAGTTAATAATTCTAAAATAGCACTCATTTCGTTTTCGTGTAATTGTAGTGCGTTAGCAAAAGAGCGTACTGAGCTTGCTTGTGCAACAGCATTGGTCAATTTGTTAATTGATGAAATGTTCTGTTTTAGATTTTGATTTTTATTATTGTAATACGCTGCTATGGCACTTTTACTACTCTGTTTTTGATTTAAATACACAAAGTAAAGATTTGAAGCAAACTTTGGGTGGAAATCGACTGGTGTAACATTCGGTTTTTGATTTTCTAATTGATAGAAAATAGGAGTGTTGTTTTGAGCACAAGCAATATCATAGCCGCTTCCTCCAAAGCTATTATTGAGCAATTCAAATGCATCTACTTTAAGCCATTGTGCTAGATTATTGATCAAAGTAGATGATGTTCCCAATCCCCATTTTTTTGGAAAAGTAAGTGCTGTTTCGATTTGATAACCCGTTTCTTTTTGGAAAGCACTGGGTTGTAATAACTGAGCATGATGTAAAATAGTCAACAAGGTGTTTCTTACCGAAGATTCTGAAATTTCTTTGTAATTTACAATGGCTTCCAATTCCAGTTCGTCTTCAAACCAAATTGTGCCATCTGCATCAAAACTTCTCCACGAAATGGTTGGTTTATCATGAGTAATAACTTGTAGGTTTTGTCCCATTTTTGTTGGGAGCGCCAAAGCATTGGCTCCATCCAGAACTAGGTATTCTCCAGTAAGTAATAGTTTTCCGTTGCTGTAAAAAGTTTGTCTCATGGAACATCAGGATTCTAGTCAGTCTTTATTTTCGTAATTCTTCAATATAATTCACTACGGCACTATGGGAAATTGTGTGGTGTTTGAAGTGTCTTTTTATGTTATGGCGTTCTTCTTCGGTGACATTAAATTGATTTAAAATGTTGTTCAAATGCATTTTCATATGTCCTTCTTGTATGCCAGTAGTGGTTAAAGAACGAAGTGCTGCAAAATTTTGTGCTAAACCAGCAACAGCTACAAATTGCATCAATTCTTGTGCGGAAGGTTTTTCAAGCATTTCGAGGCAAAATTTCACTAAAGGATGTAGCGAGGTTAAACCTCCAACTGTTCCTAATGCTAATGGAATTTCTAACCAAAAAGTGAATTGTCCGTTTTCTATTTTAGCGTGAGACAAACTACTGTATTGTCCCTCTTTTGAAGCATAGGCATGAACGCCAGCTTCTACAGCTCTAAAATCATTTCCTGTGGCTAAAACTACGGCGTCAATGCCATTCATAATGCCTTTGTTGTGTGTAACTGCTCGATAAGGTTCTACTTCTGCAATTCGAACGGCTTGCACAAATCGTTTTGCGAAATCTTCAGGATTAGGGATATGTTTTTCGGCTAAGTCTTCTATTGGGCAAGAAACTTCAGCTCGAACCAAGCAATTGGGAACATAATTAGAGAGGATACTCATAATTACTTCAATTTCCTTTTCCTCAGCCGTAAATGATTCGTAGTTTTCTGCTTTTTCTTTTAAGGTTTTAGCAAATTGTTCCAAGCAAGAATTGATGAAGTTCGCTCCCATACTATCTTTAGTTTCAAAAGTAGCGTGCAATTGATAGTAATCAGGAATCAATTCTGTTTTATCTCTCAACTCGATATCTAAAATTCCGCCTCCGCGTTGTCTCATATTTTTGGTCAACGCTTCGGTGTCTGAAAAAAAAGTGTTTTTTATGTTGGCAAAAAAATCTTTTAATTTTTTAGCATCTCCTTTGTAGATGAAATGAACTTGACCAATTTTCTCGGTATTGATTATAGTTGCTTTGAATCCGCCTCTTGTAGCCCAAAATTTGGCTGATTTTGCTGCTGCTGCCACAACGGAACTTTCTTCAATAGCCATTGGTATTGAGCTGTTTTTGCCGTTGATTAAAAAATTTGGAGCAACTCCAAGAGGAATATAAAAGTTAGTAATAGTATTTTCAATGAATTCGTCGTGTAATTGCTGTAAAATGCTGTCAGAATTCCAGTATTTTTTTAGTAAATCAATTGCTTCAGATGGTGTTGAAAAATAGTTGTTGGCAATCCAGTTTATTTTTTCTTCTTTAGATAGTTTTGAAAATCCTGCGATGGTATTGTTCATTTTCAATTGATTAATGATTTTGACAGCAAATATACGGTTTTGCTTTTTTTTTATACCATTACTTTTGGCATTCTTGATGGAAGTTCTTCTATGTGGGATTGGTAAGTTTTAACACATTTCATAAAGCTTTATTGCAATTTTTTTACTAAAATTGGCATCGTTTTAAATATAACTCAATTGAATGTGTTTTTATGTTTTTTTGTCTGAAGGAACAAAAATGCGTTGAAAAAAAATAGTTTATGAAATCGCCATTGACAATAGGTTTGTTGTAAACAAACACCGATAAATAAAAGGCGATACCATATATGACCTATTAAAAAATAAATTTTATATATATGAAATTAAAAAAATTGGCTTTATTGTTTTTTATCGGAATGTCTTCCGTTTTTGGGCAACAAAAAATAACGGTAGAATCTATTTTTAGTGGTGCTTTTAGAACCAAAGGTATGGACGCTTTGCAGGCTATGGCAAATACTAATCAGTACACCGTTTTGAATCCAAATCAGGCTCGTAATGGCCAACAAATTGATTTGTATGATTATGCTTCATTGAAGAAAGTAGCCACTTTAATTGATACAAAAGATTTTCCTCAATTATCAGACGGAATCGACAGTTACACCTTTAGTGAAGACGAAAAACTAATGTTGATTGCCAATAATACTCAGCCAATTTTTCGTCATTCTTTTACAGCCGATTATTTTTTATACAATATAACTTCTAAGCAATTAGTCAAATTATTTGATTTTCCTGTTCAAGAGCCAACGCTTTCGCCAGATGGTAAAAAGATAGCTTATGCAAAAGACAATAATTTGTTTGTTTACGACATTGCTTCAAAAACGACAACCTCAATTACTTCAGACGGAAAAAAGAATAGTATTATCAATGGTATTACCGACTGGGTGTATGAAGAAGAATTTGCTTTTGTAAAAGCTTTTGACTGGAGTGCCGATAGCAAAAAAATTGCTTTTATCCGTTTTGACGAATCAGAAGTCCCTGAGTTTTCAATGTCGATTTTTCAAAAGGAGTTGTACCCAAAAGTAGAGACATTTAAATATCCTAAAGCTGGTGAAAAAAACGCAGTAGTGTCTTTGCATATTTATGATGTAGCGTCTCAAGCTAAAAAAGACGTGAATTTAGGTAACTATAATGATTTTTATATTGCAAGAATGCAATGGACAAACGATGCTAATGTGCTTTCGGCTCAAGTGTTGAATCGTCATCAAGATAATATAGATTTGTTGTTTATTGATGGTGCTACAGGTGTAGCAAAAGTAGCATTGAACGAAAAAGACAAAGCTTATATTGATGTTACAGACAACTTGACTTTCCTAAAAGACAACAGCTTTATCTGGACAAGTGAAAAAGATGGCTTCAATCATATTTATTTATATGATAAAACAGGAAAGTTAATTAATCAAGTGACCAAAGGCAATTGGGAAGTAACTAATTATTATGGGTTTGATGAAAAAACAAAAACTATTTTTTATCAATCGGTAGAAAATGGCTCTATCAATCGAGACATTTATCGCATTGGTTTAGATGGTAAAAACAAAGTACGTTTGTCTTCTAAGGTAGGTACTAGTGCAGCTACTTTTAGTCCAAATTTCCAATATTTTATTACTACATTTTCAAGCGCAACTCAGCCTCCAGTTTATACTTTGAACGAAGCCAAAGCTGGAAAGCAATTGCAAATGATTGAGGAGAATCAAACCTTATCCAATAATTTAAAAGGCTATAATTTGCCTACAAAAGAATTCTCTGTTTTGAAAACAGAAAAAGGAATTGAACTCAATATGTGGATGATAAAACCTAAAGATTTTGATCCTAATAAAAAATATCCTGTGTTTATGTTCCAATATTCAGGGCCAGGTTCACAACAAGTCAATAATGATTGGAACAGTCCTGATGATTATTGGTTTGTTTCGCTTACTCAAAAAGGATACATTGTGGCCTGTGTTGACGGAAGAGGTACAGGTTTTAAAGGAGCGGCATTCAAAAAAGTGACTCAAAAAGAATTGGGGAAATACGAAGTAATCGACCAAATTGATGCGGCCAAAGTATTGGGTTCTTATTCTTTTGTGGACAAATCAAGAATAGGAATTTTTGGTTGGTCGTTTGGTGGATTTATGGCATCGAATTGTATTTTGAAAGGAAATGATGTTTTCAAAATGGCTATCGCAGTGGCCCCAGTTACCAATTGGCGTTTTTATGATAGTATTTATACGGAACGTTATATGCAAACCCCGCAAGAAAACCCTAGTGGTTATGATGATAACTCGCCAATTAATCACGTACAAAAATTAAAAGGCAAGTTTTTATTAATACACGGCTCGGCAGATGATAATGTGCACGTTCAAAATTCAATGCAAATGATGGAGGCCTTGATTCAAGCCAATAAACAGTTCGATTCTCAGATTTATCCAGACAAAAATCACGGTATTTTTGGGGGCTATACCCGAATTCAACTTTACAATAAAATGACTAACTTTATCCTTGAAAATTTATAATAACTAACCTCAATCATATAATTTAAACTAGACTACAATGACAGAAACTCAAGAGAAAACAGCACATCCAAAAGGACTTTGGGTATTGTTTGGAACAGAAATGTGGGAACGATTCAACTTCTATGGAATGCGAACCCTATTAGTGCTGTTCTTAGTAAATTCTTTATTAATGAAAGAAGAAGATGCTTCTTTAATCTATGGTGGTTTTCTAGGATTATGTTATTTAACACCTATGTTAGGTGGTTTCATTGCCGACCGTTATTTTGGAAACAGAAATTGTATTTTATTAGGTGGTCTGATGATGGCAATCGGGCAATTGTTATTGTTTTTTAGTGGCAGTATTTTTCCTTCTAATATATCATTGGCTACTACATTAATGTATAGCGCATTGGGAATTATTGTTTTTGGTAATGGATTTTTTAAGCCAAATATTTCTAGTATGGTGGGTAGTTTGTATCCAAAGCAAGAAAAAAGCAAATTGGATACTGCTTTTACTATTTTCTATATGGGAATTAATTTAGGAGCATTTTTAGGCCAATTTATTTGCCCTTATTTAGGAGATGTAAAAGATACAGGCGGAATCAGAGATATTTACGCTTTTAAATGGGGATTCCTAGCAGCAGCAGCAGCTATGTTGATTGGAACCGTTTTGTTTTATTTCTTAAAAGATAAATATGTTGTTTCTCCAGAAGGGAAGCCATTAGGAGGATTGCCTTCTAAAAATGAATCTTCTGATTATGAAGAAGGAGAAGCTCAAAGTGCTGTTTTCTCAACAAAAGCTTTAGCTTTTTCTGTAGTGGCGTTCGTTGGAATGTTTCTAGCTTTCCATTTTTCTGTAGATGGAACCAATGTTGTAAAAACAATCATCTATCCAATTATTTATGCTGCGGGTATCACATTGGCAGGATTGATTTTATCGGATAGTTCGTTGACCAAAATAGAACGCGACCGTATTTTGGTAATTTATATTATTTCTTTTTTCATTATTTTCTTTTGGGCAGCTTTCGAACAAGCAGGTTCTTCATTGACCTTCATTGCCGATTACCAAACTGATAGAAATTTCTTTGGCTTCCAAATGCCAGCTTCTATGGTTCAAATTTTCAATGGATTGTTCGTTGTGGCTTTAGCAGTTCCTTTTAGTATGCTATGGGATAAATTAAGAGCGAATGATAAAGAACCAATTTCGCCAGTAAAATTAGCGATTGGTTTGTTTTTGATTGCAGTAAGTTTTTATATGATTGCTACTCAAGTAAAAGATTTAGGAACTTCTGGATTATTGGCGATTAAATGGTTAATTCTTTTATACTTAATCAATACTTGTGCAGAGTTGTGTTTATCTCCAATTGGACTTTCATTAGTTGGTAAATTGTCTCCAAAACGTTTTTCTTCATTGTTGTACGGCGTTTTCTTTTTGTCTAATGCTTCAGGATATGCTTTGGCTGGAACTTTAGGTTCTATTCTTCCTGCTACTGGAGATAAGTTTATTAAAGCGAAAGAGCTTGGAATCGATTTACAAGCAATTTTGGATAAAAAAATAGTGCCAACTCCAGAGCAATTACAACTTTTAGAAACAAATCAAATTAGTCCAAATAATCCTGTTTTTGTAGGTTTTGAAATCCATAATCTTTTTGAATTTTTTATGGTATTTGTTATCTCTACAGGAGTTGCTGCAATAATTCTATTTTTATTGACGCCATTTTTGAAAAAAATGATGCACGGTATCCGTTAATTTATTTATACTCTTCTTAAACCTACAAGTATTTCTTGTAGGTTTATTTTTTAATACTATTTCTATGTGGAAAAATCATCCTAAAGCCTTGCCTTATTTGTTTTTGTCTGAAATGTGGGAACGTTTCGGTTATTATTTAATGATTGGAATTTTCACGCTTTATCTGAAAGACGTAGAAGCTGGATTTTCAATGACCGAAAAAGAAGCTTCGGATTTGTATGGAACATTTATCGCTTTGGTATTCTTGACTCCCTTTATTGGTGGATTAATTGCTGACCGTTATTTGGGTTATAAAAAATCCATTATACTTGGTGGATTAATGATGGGAGTGGGGTACCTGATTATGGGAGTGCACAGCATTCCAATGTTGTACACTGCGATGACGTTGGTCATTGTAGGTAATGGTTTTTTTAAGCCTAATATTTCTACGTTATTGGGTAATTTCTATAACGATGAGCAATACAAAGACCGAAAAGATGAAGGGTATAACATTTTCTATATGGGTATCAATGTTGGGGCTTTCATTTGTAATTTCTTCGGTGCGGCACTAAAAATTCTTTTTGGCTGGCAAGAAGCTTTTATGGCTGCTGGTGTGGGGATGTTTATTGGTGTTTTGGTATTTATGTTGGGCACCAAACATTATGGGGATAAAACCGAAAAGAAAGGAGTTCAAGAAGGGGATATGCCTTTTTATAAAATTGTTCTTTTTATTTTAGTGCCTTCGTTGATTTTTGGAGTGATTGGTTGGTTAATCAAAGGAATTACTTCGGATAGTAATCTAGACAGTTCCATTTTTGGTTCGGATAGTACCGATGCTTTTGTGTTCGCTTGTATTCCTGTGATTTTCTTTTATGCAAGTCTTTACTTTAAAGCTAAGGTAGAAGATAAACGACCTATTGGAGCTTTGCTTTCAATTTTTGCAGTCGTGATTTTATTTTGGGCGGTTTTTAAATTGAATGGTTCTGCTTTAAATAATTGGGGCGATAAATATACTGATAGAGAGTTAACGGGTGTGGCACAACAAATTGGTTCAAAGTTGGTACTTACTGACACGCTAACCTATAAAAAAGACTCTGTTGCCTTGTATGATGCTGCTTTTAGAATTCAGAAAGAAGATGGAAAAGTCATCAAAGTGGTGGATTATCCTTTGTATTTTAGAAATGTAGCCAAAGAAAAATTGCCTAAAGAAGAAAGTAAAATCTATACTTGGTCGGCGAACCTGAGCCAATCGATTAATCCGGGTTGGGTAATTCTTCTGACGCCTTTGGTCGTGGCGTTTTTTACTTTTTTGCGTAGCAGAAAAAAAGAACCCTCAACACCTACCAAAATTGCTTTCGGTTTGTTGATTTCAGCTTTATCGGTCTTGGTTATGGTGGCTGCTGTTCATATTGGTAATAATGGCGCAGAAAAAGTCTCCGTATGGTGGTTGGTGGCCAATTATGGTGTAATTACCATTGGAGAATTATTCTTAAGTCCGATGGGATTATCTGTGGTCTCAAAATTAAGTCCAAAAAACATCACCTCTTTGATGATGGGAGGTTGGTTTTTGGCCACTTCAATTGGTAATAAATTAAGCGGCGTTTTGGCCAGTATGTGGGATTCTTATGAAAACAAAGCTAATTTTTTCTGGATTAATTTTAGTCTTTTAATCTTCGCAACATTACTGATGTTCGCTTTGGTAAAGGAATTGAATAAGGTTATGAAAGAAAAAGGAATTAATTAAATCAAGTAGATGGAATCAAATATAACATTAGAACAAATTCAGAATTTTAAAGGGAAATACCCAAAACAGTTGTGGTATTTGTTCTTTAGTGAAATGTGGGAGCGCTTTTGCTTTTACGGAATGCGCGGTATGTTGGTGGTCTTTATGGTGAGTCATCTTGGAATGAATGAAAAGGTTGCCAATTTGCAATACGGAGCGACTCAAGCTTGGGTATATGCGTTTACTTTTATTGGAGGTTTGTTTGCCGATAAGATTTTAGGTCTTCGAAAATCACTCTTTTGGGGTGGTATTCTAATGATTATTGGGAGTGTTATTTTGGCTGTTGACCCCAAGAATTTTTTCTTTATTGGTCTTGGTTTTACGATTGTAGGAACTGGTTTTTTTAAACCCAATATTTCATCGATGGTGGGGCAATTGTATCCTGATGGAGACCCTAGACGTGATGCGGGATTTTCTTTCTTTTATATGGGGGTAAATTTAGGTGCCTTGATTGGTGGTTATATCTGTATCGCTGTTGCCGAAGGATCCATGTGGCAATCAATTGTTCCTGAACATTTGCGTTGGAATGTTGGTTTTGGTTTCGCTGCGATTGTAATGATTATTAGTTTATTGACTTTTACTCAAACCCAAAAAAGTTTAGGTCCAATTGGTCTTTCTCCATTAAAAGAGATGATGGTCTCTAAACGCAAGCAATTAGAAATAGTAACTTATGTAGGGTCATTACTTGTTATTCCTTTGATTATTGTGATGGTAGCCAATACGCATTATACCGATTACTTTATGATTTGTATCGGACCCGCTTCCATTTTGTATTTGTTATACGAAATGAAAAACTTCACTTTAGCGGAGAATAAAAAGTTATTTGCAGCACTGATTTTCATTATTTTCTCCATTTTCTTCTGGGCTTTTTTCGAACAAAGTGGAGGGTCTTTAAGTTTGTTTGCTGTAAATAATTTGAATAACACTATTGCTGGTGTAGAATTGAGTCCTAATGGAGTGAACAATTCTGCGAATTCCTTTTTCGTAATTGGTTTTGCAGCTTTGGTTGGCTTGGTTTGGCTTTGGTTAGATAAAAGAAAAATAGAACCTAACACTGTAATTAAGTTTGGCCTTGCCTTTTTATTCTTAGCTGGTGGCTTTTGGGTATTTTATTATACGAAGTTTTTTGCTGATGGTTTTGGGAGAACTTCTTTAGGTATTTTTACTTTTGGATGGTTTGTGATTACTTTGGGTGAATTGTGTTTGTCACCTATCGGAATGTCTGCAATGACGAAATTATCACCTTCCAAAACGCAAGCCGTAATTATGGGGATGTGGTTCTTGGCTAGTGCCTACGGGCAGTATTTTGCAGGTATTTTGGGTGCTAACATTGCAGAAGCTTCGGAGCAATCGAGCAATATAGAGAAGCTTAATGTTTATGCCGATGGCTATTTACAATTAGCTATTTATGCCTTAATTGCTGGTGTGGTTTTGATTGTACTTTCACCATTGGTTAGAAAATTAATGCAAGAAGTAAAATAGCCGACATTTAAACATTATAATTTTATATATTTTTGTCAAAAATAATTCATCGTATGAAAAAAATAATTGTATTTCTGTTGTTTACATTTTGTGTAATCGAAGGACAAGCGCAAGAACTAAAATGGTTTACCGATGTGAAAGAAGCTGTTGCCATTGGTAACAAAGAGAAAAAACCACTTATGCTTTTTTTTACTGGTAGTGATTGGTGTGGCTGGTGTATCCGTTTGCAAAAAGAAGTTTTAAAAACGCCTGAATTTGCTAAGTGGGCTAAAGAAAATGTTATTTTAGTTGAATTGGATTATCCCAGAAAGCAATATCAAACCGCTGAAATTAGAAGGCAAAACGCTGAATTACAACAAGCATTTGGTGTGCAAGGATATCCAACGGTGTTTTTTGCAAAAGGAGTTACTAAGAATGGTAAAACCAATTTTGAAGGTTTAGGAAGTACGGGTTATGTAGCTGGAGGTCCAGCTGCTTGGTTGGCCGTAGCCAATGGGTTTTTAGCGCAAAAGAAAAAATAGTTTTTAGCTAGCATTACTCTTTGATGTAAAAATATCCCTTTTCACGAGTTGAGTGGAAAGGGATATTTTGTTGATTACAGGTTTGTTCCCATAAGGTTACCAATGATTTGTAATTGGAAGCATCTGCCACGACCATCTTTGGCTTATTGGTTTTTATGATGCGTTCTAAATTTACTTTTGGTGATGCTGTTAGTAGTAAAATATCTGTTGCTTTATTTGGAAAATAGACACTGCTACTGTCTAAAATAAGAATGCGATTTCCGTTAAAATAGGCTACATTTTTTAAGATACTTTGTTTTGTAATTGTACTAAATGTCCCTGTTGCATAATTTTGTAAGGTCATATTTTTTTGAGTTTCTTCACTTTGAAGGCCATTCGAAATGACTTCTATTTCATTTCCTATTCGTTGACAAATAATCGTTTTTTTCGAAGCATTCAGTACAACCCACTCTTTGCTGTTACCAAATTCTAGTTTGTTTTTGATTAGAACCAGTTGAAAAATGATTATTGATGACAAGAAGAAAGTAATTCTAGTAAAAGAGTTTTTCTTCCACCATAAAACCATCGCAATTAGAAAGAAGTAGGAGGCAAGCATTAAGTTAAACGTACTTGGAATATTGGTAAAAATGAAGCTTTCAAACGAAGCGACCCAATGAATTATTGAATTCATTACTGAAATACCCCATTCTAAAGGTTTGATACACCAAATAGGCAAGGCTGAAAAAGAAGCTATTGTCATTACGATTACCCCAAGAAGCATTATGACACTTAATAGCGGTAACACTAATAGATTGGTTACAAAAAATAACCCAGGGAATTGATGAAAATAATAAACACTTAACGGTAATGTTCCTAGTTGCGCGGCAAAAGAAACCGTAATAATATCCCAGAAGAATTGTAGAATTTTGTTTTTAGGTGTCCAGTAATTTGCCAACATTGGTTGCAGCCAAACAATAAAAAACAAAGCCGCATAACTCAATTGAAAGCCTACATCGAATAGAAAATAGGGTTGAAACAATAGTATTAAAAATATTGAAACAACTAGAGTATGATAAATATTCGTGCTTCGTCTCCAATAGTGTCCTAAGGCAACAAAAGAAAACATAGTGATAGAACGAACAACAGAGGGGGCCAATCCTGCTAAAATACCAAAAAGTGCTAAGCTTAGTAAAGAGATGGATAGCTTAAGGAATCTTCCTTTTTGGGTATTGGGTATGGGGCGCATCAAAAAATTGATAAACAGTACTATAAAGCCAATATGTAATCCAGAAACCGAAAGTATATGTACTGCACCCGCGTATTGATAATCCTTTGTAATGTTGGGGTCTATATCTTGTTGTTGCCCCAATAGTAATGCCATCGCTACTGGCAAAGCTTTTTTGTCAAACCCACTTTGTTCAAGATGAGTCACAATGGTGTTTCTTAAAGTAGCGCTATAATACCAAATGTCTTTTAAAAGGGTTTTACGATAGAGAATGTCTTCAGGCTCAATGTATACTTGCGCGAAGATTTGTTTGTTTTTGAGATAAGCCGAGTAATCAAACTGATTGGGGTTTTTAGGCTTTTCAGTGTTTATCAATTTTGTCTTAAATCTTAGTCTATGCCCAACTACAACTTTTTTGGTTTTGTTGGTCTTTGGTATTGTAATTAAAATTTTGCCTTCGAGACTTTGATTGTTTATCTTTTGAACATAAGCAATATATCTATTGTTTTGAGGTGAACTTTTGAGTTTCTCTCTGACAACAACTTCTATCCAATTTGCTTTTTCGTAAACTGTCGGATGATTTGAATAATTGTTTTTACGATTACTATCAGTATGAGTTACTAAAATACCAATTCCTACAGCAAATGAAAGCAATAGAATTGAGGTTTCAAATACTAAGTTTTTCTTTGTAGTAGTTGTGAATTTATATACTAGAAGTACAATTGCAAACGCAATTAGTATAAACACAAATGCAAAATTTGCGGATGTACTTATGTAATAAGCTGAAATGATGCCTATTATAAATCCAATTGTAATTTTAATAAGTGGGAATTGTAACACATTCATGGTACTAAAATACAAATTTTAGTAAGAAATAGTGCTTGTTAAATTATTTTAAGTCGGCTACAATTAATTTCGCGGTAACACTACTTGCTCCTTTTCCTCCCAATTTTTCTTCAAGGATAGTATAGTTTTCTAGTACAGCTTTTCGATGCTCTGGGTCTAGAATTTTTTGTAATTCTGATGCAATACGTTTGGTGTTGCAATCGTCTTGAATCAACTCAGTAACCACCTCTTTGTCCATAATCAAGTTGACAAGCGAAATGTATTTTAGTGTGATAATACGTTTGGCTATTTGGTACGAAATCCAATTTCCTTTGTAACAAACAACTTCAGGTACTTTAAACAATGCGGTTTCAAGTGTTGCTGTTCCTGAGGTAACAAGGGCTGCAGTAGCGTGTTGCAACAAATCATAGGTTTTGTTCGATAAAAATTTAATGTTATCTGAAGTGATGAATTGTTGGTAAAAAGAATATTCCTGACTTGGCGCTCCAGCGATTACAAATTGATAACTTTTAAAATCATCGGCTACGCTCAGCATAACACTGAGCATTTTGGTGATTTCTTGTTTGCGGCTACCTGGCAATAGCGCAATAATTGGTAAATCGTTCAATTGGTTTTCTTTTCTAAAAGTAGCATCATCGATTACTGGATGCGCTTGTATGGCATCTATAAGCGGATGGCCTACAAATGAAACTGGAAAATGATGCTTGTCTTCGTAAAATGTTTTTTCAAACGGAAGAATCACATACATTTTATCAATATCTCGCTTGATTTCCTTTATTCTGCTTTCTTTCCAAGCCCAAATTTGTGGAGAAATATAATAGTGATTTTTGAACCCTAAGGCTTTTGACCATTTAGCAATTCTTAAGTTAAAACCAGGATAGTCTATAAAAACGATGACATCAGGTTGAAAGGCTAGAATATCAGTTTTGCAAATTTTGATGTTGTTGAGAATGGTTTTTAAATTCATAACGACTTCTGCAAATCCCATAAAGGCTAAATCGCGGTAGTGCTTCACTAAGGTGCCACCTACTTTTTGCATTAAGTCGCCACCCCAAAAACGAATTTCGGCAGTTGAATCTTCCTGGTAAATTGATTTCATCAAGTTAGAACCGTGCAAATCTCCTGAGGCTTCTCCAGCAATAATGTAGTATTTCATAAATAGTTGATTCTAAGTTTTTTTAATGACCAAGCTCCTGATGTTGTTCGTTTTTTTTAGAAATTTTGTCAAAATTCTTTAACTCTAAAAAAACTGGACTTAATAACAAAAGGCAAAGGTAATAAAAACACTTTGCCTCTTGTTAGTTGTTACGGATTCAAATAAGCAATTTCTGCTGCAGAATTTAAATTTTTAATTCAATGAATACCTAAAAAATAGCATAGCGCTAAACCATGAATTGGCATCCCCTCCAAGAGCTTCCTTTACCCCGGCACCTGGAATCGTTTGCGCAAAATGTCCGTGAAAATACCATTTTCTAGAATGAAAATATTTCCAGGTGAGATTGACTTCTTGTCCGTATGCTTTTTGTGGCATATAACTCAATGCTGGATTTCCTCCTACATTGTTGTTATTGGCCGCCTTAAAATAAAAATATTGGGGAACTAATTCAATTTTTTTGCTTACTCTCAAACTAGCTTGAATTTTATGAGCAATTAAATTGCTGTTTTGCACAATTTTAAAATGATTGGCACCCAATACCCAATCTTCTCCATTTCCGCCAGTTAACAATGGATCCCATCTTTCGAATGTTGTTGTATTAGGATCGTCTCCAGAAAAATATGAAAAGCGATACATAAAGGTTGGTGAGGCTTTAGCTTTTGCGAAACTCCATCCTATTTCTCCATAGCCTGCAAAAGCTGACATTTTGAAATTAGAATTGGTTTCGTGAGCTACTTCAGTTTTAATTAAAAGTCCTGCTTTTCCTTGGGTCAAATTTTTATAATATCTGATGTTATAGAGATTAAGACCGTTGCGTCTAAATACATCACCAGTAGGTGTATAATAACCAAAATCTGAACGAGAAACATTCAAATAAGTAAAACCAACTTTATGACCTAAGTTAATGCCATATTCTGTATTGAAACCATTCATCACTGTTCGTGAATCTATAATAGGTAATTCATCAGGATTGATTTGAAAAACTTGTAACATTAAATTATTGTACTTAATAGTCGCTAAGCCTAAATAATCTGCTGCCCATCTTGGATTGAGTTGTAAACCGGCTCTATTTCCTCCATTTGAAGCTGTATTTCGAATAATAAAACCGTTCCCAATGGTAAATTGCTGTCTTCCAACGGAAAAGTTATAACTCAATAAATTACCATTTGAAAAAGATTTAACTCCAAAAAAGCCAACATAAGCATCATCGAAGGCGGTGTGAATTCTTGATTCATCTGTAAATAATTCTCTACCCGCTGTTCCACTCATAATGAGATTTGCACCACCGTATAGATAAACGTTGCTCTTGTTTGATAGAGTAGTAATTCCATATATACCTGCTGATGCCCATCCTTCTGCCCAACCTGTATATCCTTTTCCAGCAGGGCCATCGACCAAAGGGTTTCCATTAAGCATTGCATCGTCTCGACCGTACCAAGAATTGTTGTTTGAATACAACATTTCAGCCATTGCTATTCTTGAAGTCAACAAAGATTTGTTATCCATATATAAAATTGGAAAATCCTTTCCGCCAATAAGTGCACCACTCTTGGCAGGCTTATCCTTTAATGTATCGCTTAGTTTTATTTTTAAAGTTACCGTAATATCTCCTGTTAGGGATGGTCGCAGTTCATAAAAGGTATTCTCTACTTCGGGTAGTTGTTTTACTTTGGCAGAATAGGCATCCAATAAGATGGTTCTTACAGTGGTTTGTGGATAGACAGGAAATAGCATATTGATTTTTGCTAACAAACTACTTTGTTTTTGAGCGTCCTCTAATGGATTCTCAAATTCAATAAAAACAGATTGAATATTTTCTCCTTCTAAATAATTCCCGCTTTCCTGAGCAAAAACTGTATTTATTCCTAAAAACAAGAATAGGAATAGTAAGCCAATATTTTTCACGATAGAGTTTTGGGTTAATAAGCAGTCCATCCTCCATCAGTTGCGTAAGTTCCTCCAGTCAAATTAGAAGCTTCATCTGAAAGTAAAAATAAAATTACTGATGCTTGTTCCCAGGGAGTAGACATTCTGTGCTTGCTGTCGTTTAGCATCAATAAACTTTCGGTTTTGGCACCACCCATTCCGGTAATTCCTCTTTTTTTTACTTCTTTTACAAACTCAAAGGCTTTATCAGTCATTGGTGTTTTGGTTGCTGCCATGTTTACTGAGTTCACTCGAATTCCAAATGGTGCATAATCAATAGCAGCACTTTTTGTTAACCCATTTACGGCATATTTACTTGCTACATAGGCTGTATTTCCGGCTAGTCCTGTTAATCCTGCAATGGAACCTACAGTCACAAGTGCACCACCTTTTCCTTCTTTAAGTAATTGTTTCAAAACGGAACGCATCGATTTGAAAGTACCTGTAGCATTGACGTCAAAAACAAAATCCCAATATTCATCCGTTGCTGTATCTACAGCCGAAGGTAACAAAGCTTTTTGTTTGTCATAATCCAAAGGATCACCAGAATGTATACCGTCCATAACTCCTGCATTCAAAACCGCTCCGTCTAATTTCCCAAATTTTTTGATAGTTTCAGCCACTAATTTATTACAATCCTCTGTACTTCGAATATCTGTTTTTATAAATAATACTTTTCCTCCATTAGCTTCAATAGTTTTTGCTGTCGCATTACCTTCTTTTTCTAACCAATCAGCAATTACTACTGATGCTCCTTCTTTTGCGGCTCTAATGGCTGTTGAGCGACCAATTCCTCTTGCCCCACCAGTAATTATTACAACTTTACCTTTCAATCGATCTTTAGCAAAATAAGCTGAATCGATTGGTGTGATATCATTCTTTTTAGGAGCTGATTGAGAATATGTCAAAGTGAACATAAAAAAGACAGATAATACTAGTGCTTTTTTTATAAACGGTTTAACGATAATAAAAGTTTTCATATTTTGATGTTTTAGTTGAACGTAAATTATTGTATAACATAAATTTAAATCAAATAATTTACTTCTTCCTTGATAAACTTTAGAAATAATGAAAAAATAATTTAATAGTGTTTCTCTTCTTTATTTAGTCCTAATCATTTTGAAATTGAAATAATTTCGACTACATATAAAACAAAGTAATTATCGTTAAAACGAAAACAGCTAAGACCACACCTCTTGCCATAAGTTCTTTATTCATTTTTAGTAAAATCCCAAATGCTGCCAAATCTAACAATGAGCCAACCGTGATTAGTTTTCCTAAGTAGCCTTGTGATTTTAATATTCCGACTCCTTCAATGAATTCATAATCCGTAAAAAAAGTCATAAACAAAAAAGAGCCAAGCAATGAGGCAATTAATCCAATAAGGAAACCGTATAATAAATCTATCTTATTCATTCCAATTCCAAGTGTTGAGTTGTTGTATTGTGTGATGTGCTGTCAAGTCAAATTGAACAGGGACTACCGAAATGTATCCATTTTCTAAAGCCCACTCATCGGTGTCTTCTCCTTTATCTTGGTTAACGAATTCACCACTTAACCAATAGTATTCTTTTCCGAAAGGTGTTTTTCTTTTGTCGAATTTTTCCACCCACTGTGCTTTGGCTTGTCGACAAATTTTGATGCCTTTAATTTCTTTCTCTTCTAATTTTGGGAAATTCACATTCAAAACGACTCCAGCGGGAAGCCCTTTCTCTAGAGTTTCGAGTGCTATTTTTTTTACGAAAGACAAAGTCGGCGAAAAATCAGCATCCCAATTATAATCCAAAAGCGAAAATCCAATGGCAGGAATACCTTCGATACCAGCTTCAACAGCCGCGCTCATTGTTCCTGAATAAATGACATTAATGGATGAATTAGATCCATGATTGATGCCTGAAACACACAAATCTGGTTTTTGTTTCATAATTTCATTAGTTGCCATCTTCACACAATCTACTGGAGTTCCAGAACAGCTGTATTGTGTGATGGCATTGCCCTCTTTCGAAAGTTTATTCAAATACAAAGTGCTGTTGATGGTGATAGCATGTCCCATCGCACTCTGAGGTTTATCTGGAGCTACAACGATTACATTGCCAATTTGGGACATTACACTAATTAAGGCTTGGATTCCAGGAGCTGAAATTCCATCATCATTGGTGATTAATATTAATGGTTTTTTGGATGCCATTTTTTCAATTTAAAGATGCGCAAATATACTAGCGCTTTGTCTTAAAAAGCAGCTAAAACCTTTTTTTTGTTAACTTTTTTTATAAAAATTAAATCGTGTCAACATTTTTATATCTTTAACAAAAATTTATAAAGAGGCAATGTTTCTTGGCTTTATCTTTACATAAATTACACTTTTGATTGATGAATGCAATTATTACTTATATGAAAAAGAATTTTAAAATTGTACTTGCAATATTATGCTTGTCAGGTGCCTTGTTTGCTTTTAAAATAAATGGTTCGAAGCAGAACACCGCGGATCCCGAAAAAGATAGACTCCTGCTGGAGTTGTTGACTTTTGTAATTGAAAAAGCGCATTATGACCCTTCGGTTATGGATGATGAATTTTCTAAAGGAGTTTATAAAGATTATATACAAGCTTTAGATCCTTCTAAACGCTTTTTCTTACAATCAGATATCGATGAATTTGCTAAGTACGAATTGGATTTAGATGACCAAATCAACAATAAAGAATTGACTTTTTTCGAGTTGACCTATTCTCGTTTAATGGTTCGTATGGAAGAAAGTAAAAAAATCTACAAAGGATTGCTAGGAACTCCTAATGATTTTTCGATAGACGAAAGCTTTGATACCGATTATGATAAAATGCCATATGCCAAAAACAATAAAGAGTTGGTAGACAGATGGCGTAAGCAAATGAAGTTATCTGCTTTATCTTCCATTACAGAGCGTTTGCGTATGCAAGAAAATAAGACCAAAACCGCAGAAATTACTGAAGCGACAAAAGCTGATGAATTAAGCTCAGATTTGGGTATGGATGCTAATTTAAAAGCAGATAAAAATATCAAAACAAAGACTTTTGTGGAACTAGAGGCTGAAAGTAGAGTCAATATTGGTAAGTCTTTAGATGAATCTTTTGGTTTTATCAAAGAATTGACCAGGGATGATTGGTTTACCGTTTATATCAATTCAATTATGACGCGATTCGATCCTCATACAAGCTATTTTGCACCTGAAGAAAAAGAGCGATTCGATGTAAGTATGAGCGGAAAACTTGAGGGAATTGGTGCACGTTTGCAAAAGAAAAATGACTTTACAGAAATTAGTGAGCTAATTTCTGGTGGCCCAGCTTGGAGAGGTCGACAATTAGAAGCGGGTGATGTTGTTTTGAAAGTTGGTCAAGGAAGTGCTGAGCCTGTTGATGTCGTTGGTATGCGCTTAGATGATGTCGTTAAGAAAATAAAAGGACCAAAAGGAACTATTGTTCGTTTGACTGTAAAAAAAGTAGATGGGACAATAAAAAATATTTCTATTGTTCGTGATATCGTTGAAATTGAAGAAACTTATGCAAAATCAAGTGTAGTTGAGAAAAACGGATTACGTTATGGGGTAATTTACTTACCTAAGTTCTATATTGATTTTGAAAATCGTGATGGACGTGATGCAGGTAAAGATATTGCCCTTGAAGTGGAACGTTTGAAAGAAGCTAAAGTGAATGGAATTGTTTTAGACGTTAGAGACGACGGAGGAGGTTCTCTATCAACTGTTGTTGATATTGCAGGTCTGTTTATTCATGAAGGTCCAATTGTTCAAGTTAAGTCTTCTGGTAAGAAGAAGGAAATTTTGTATGATACGGATCCTAAGATAGAGTGGGATGGTCCATTAGTAATTATGGTGAATAGTTTTTCTGCATCAGCTTCAGAGATTTTAGCAGCTGCCATTCAGGATTATAAACGTGGAATTATCATCGGTAGCAAGCAAACCTACGGGAAAGGGACTGTTCAAAATGTAATTGATTTAAATCAATTTGTACGTAATAGTTCTGTGGGTGATTTGGGAGCTCTAAAAACTACCACTCAGAAATTTTATAGAATTAATGGAGGGTCAACGCAGCGTGAAGGAGTTAGTAGTGATGTAGTAATGCCAGATCGTTATGCCTATTTAAAAATGGGAGAGCGTGATGTTGATAATGCTATGCCTTGGGATAAAATAGATGCTGCTCCTTTCACACAATGGAAAGATACTCAGGATTTTGAAAAAGCTATTGCTAAAAGTAAGGTAAGAATTGCCGAAAATCCTCAGTTTAAATTAATCGAAGAGAACGCTAAATGGATTGATAGCAAAAGTAATGAAAATACGTATAGCTTAAATATTGATAAATTTAGAACGGTACAAAATAGTGTTGAAGAAACGGCTAAAAAATATAAGTCAATTTTTGAGTATAATAATCAATTGAAATTTAATTCTTTACCTTATGAAGAAGAAGAATACAAAAAAGACCCTACTCTTAAAGAAAAAAGACAAAGATGGCATGAGAATTTGTCTAAAGATATTTATGTAGAAGAGGCTCTTAATATTCTTGACGATTTGCAACCCAAGACTATTGTAAAATCGATGCCTTCAAAAGCCTTGAATAGTAAGTTAGTCAAATCATAAATTAATATTAATACCAAGAAAAGACTCAAAATGAATAGATGATTTTGAGTCTTTTTTTGTTTATACTTTTTTGAATTATGACTCATGTTAATTTTTTTGTTTTATTGGTTTTTATTTCTTCCTTTTTAGCTATTAATGTTGAAAAAAAGACGTGTCTTGATGTACAGCCTTCAAAGATTGCTTCTTTTGTAGATTCATTTCAGCCAAACAAAACGCAACTAAATTTTCTTCCTAAATCTACTACCAAAACGGTCGTTTTTCATGATTTTTATGCATTATCTTATAATGAAAAGTATGAACAAGCCGAGTGGGTGGCCTATGAATTAAAAAAAGAACAAGTAGTAAATGCGAACTTTAAACGCCCTTATTTTGTTCAAGATAACAAAGTCAGAACAAATTCAGCCGATTGGCGCAACTACAAGAGATCAGGCTATGACAAAGGGCATTTGTGTCCCGCAGCTGACAGAGAGTTTAATAGAAAAGCCTATGAATCAACTTTTTTAACTTCGAATATTTCGCCACAAAAGCATGAATTCAACAGTGGCATATGGAATCGTTTAGAAGAAAAAATACGGTATTGGGCAATAAAATACGATGGCATATATGTTGTTACAGCTGGTGTTCTGTCATCCAATTTAAAAACTATTGGTGAAGAAAAAGTAGCAGTACCCAATTATTTTTATAAAATTGTTTTAGATGAAAATCATGGAAAATATCGAATGATTGCTTTTTTGATGCCCAATGATCCATCTAATAGGCCTTTGTATGAGTTTGTGGTCTCGGTAGATAAAATAGAACAACTAACAGGGATTGATTTTTTTTATCAACTTCCTGATGTTTTAGAAAATCAATTGGAAAAATCAAGTAACTATAAGGATTGGAGTTTTAATTGATTTACCATTCATTAACCTTATTGGCATCCATTTTAATGAAAATAAAAAGGAGAATGGTGAATCCCCATAAACCTGAACCTCCATATGAGAAAAAAGGTAAAGGAATACCAATAGTTGGGAAAATTCCTGCTACCATTGCAATATTCACAAAAAAGTGGAGAAATAAAATAGCAGCAACAGAATAGCCATAGACACGACTAAATTTTGTCTTTTGTCTCTCTGCCAAATAAATAATTCGTAGTAAGAGGATGACAAAGAGTGAAATCACGACTGTAGCGCCCAAAAAGCCCCATTCTTCACCAACAGTGGTAAAAATATAATCGGTATGTTGTTCTGGTACAAAACCTCCTTTTGTTTGAGTGCCTTCTAAGAAACCTTTTCCAAGCCATCCTCCAGAGCCAATAGCAATTTCTGATTGATTGGTGTTGTATCCAATTCCTTTCATGTCTACTGCTTTGCCTAATAATATATTAAAACGATCTCTATGATGTTGTTTGAATACATGTTCGAATACATAATTAACTGATAAGACAAATCCAGAAATAAACGCTAATAATAAGCCGCTTCTAAGAATGTTTCGGTCCACTAATCTTGATTTGAAATGTATAGCGACGAGTAATAACGCCACAATTAGAATAACTACATATGATTCTAAAACTAGTGTTAACACGAATAAAGCAATAGCTGAAAATCCAGTCCAAACGTACCAACTTGGTAATCCTTCTCTATAAAGCACTATTATAAAAATACTATAAACTAATGCGCTACCAGGATCAGGTTGAGGTAAAATAAGTAATACAGGCAAGAAGATTATTGCTAAAGCTTGAAATTGTCTATTTAAGTCCTTGAGATTGATTTGTGGGTCACTCAGATATTTTGATAATGCTAGTGCAGTGGCTGCTTTAGCAAATTCGGAGGGTTGCAAAGTAAAACTGCCAATGGCATACCAACATCTTTGACCAGCTATAGTTTTACCAAACGCAAATAAACCAAGCAGTGAGACTAAGGAAAGTGCAAAGATAATCGAGGCATATTTTTCATAAAACTTACCATCAACATATAGTACAGTGAAGATTAATGGGATAGCAAATAATATGAATATCAATTGTTTGTCCGAGGTTCCTTCTTCAGAGGAAAGAGAAGAGGAATAAATATTTAGCCATCCTAAAACAACTAGTAGTATATATATTATTACACAAATCCAGTCGATATTGCTAGTTATACTTTGGTTTTTCATTTTATTGCAAATGATTTAGTTTTTCTTGGTACTGTCTTTTTTTACAGTAACTGTTGGTGTAGGATTCTGTTTTTTTAACTTTAGTTGTGCGATAGAATCCTTAATTCGTAACTCTCTTTTTACATCTTCATTCAATCCCCCTAATTTTGCATATTGACTTTGCAAACTTGTATTCAATATCCTAGTTTCGAGATCAGTTCTAGTGATTTTTTTCTTTAAATATTTTTCAATCATCAAACTTGCTATTGGTCCTGCAATGGTAGAACCAAATCCACCATTTTCAATCATAATTGCAATAGCGATTTTTGGGTTGTCTTTTGGGGCAAAAGCCACAAATATAGAGTGATCTTTTAGTTGTGTTCTAACACCATTAATTTTAGCAAAATTTTCAGCAGTACCAGTTTTTCCACAAATGTCAATCCCTTCCACTCTCAAACCAGCAGCTGTTCCCATATTATATACGTCAAATAATCCGCTGATGATGGGTTTAAAATGGCTTTTATCTATGGTAGTAACATGCTTAGTAGTGAATTTTTTGTCAATGGTTGTGCCAGCAATTTTTTTAATGATGTGAGGGGTATAGTAATACCCTTCGTTAGCAACTGCTGCCATCATATTGGCTAATTGAATGGGTGTCATTAGAACTTCGCCTTGACCAATTGCATTCGAAATAATAGTTTTGCCACTCCATCCCCAATCTGGATACATTTTTTTATAAGTTTTTGAATTTGGTATTTTTCCTCTTTTTCCTGTGGGTAAATCGTAGCCCATAAATTCTCCTAGTCCAAAACTTTTTATGTGATTACTCCATACATCGACCGCATAGGGTGCTTTATATTTGCCAATAGTACGTAAGAAAACATTTGAAAAATAGGCATTACAAGATTTATAAATTCCTACATGCAAATCACGACTACCTCCACCACAGTGACATCTTTGAAAACGCCCCGGGGCATACGCAAAACCATGATTACACATAAAAGTTGTTTTCTCATCGATCACTCCTTCTTGCAGTCCAACAAGTCCAGTTAGAATTTTGAATGGTGATCCTGGGGGATATTGGGCTAATAGGCCTCTATCATATAAAGGATTTGCAATAGAATCGTTATACAATTTGGTGTAGTTTTTAGAACGTTGCCTTCCTACTAGAATACCAGGGTCATAGGTAGGTGCGGTAATTAAAGCCAAAATTTCTCCAGTTTTTGGCTCTATGGCTACAATTCCACCTCTTTTATTGATCATCAACTGTTCTCCATACTTTTGGATTTCGGCATCAATGGTTAAAGTAATGTCTTTTCCAGGAATAGCGATTGTATCATAGCGTCCCTCTTTATAAGAGCCTATCTCACGATTATACTTGTCTTTTTGTGTGTAAGTTACTCCTTTAACACCTCTAAGGATTTCTTCATAGCTTTCTTCTACACCTTGTTTTCCAATCAAGTCGCCACTTTTATAGTAAGGATTTTTTTTGATTAGATTATCGTTTACTTGGGTTATAAAACCAAAAATATTTGCACCATAATCGGCTTCATAGTCTCTTAATGATCTCTTTTGAAAATAGAAACCTTCAAAATTTCTTATCTTTTCTTGAAAAGCCGCAAACTCAACCTTATTCAATTGTGGCAAAAATACAGATGGAAGCCTTGGGCTATATACTTTGGCTTTTTCTATTATTTTGATAAAATCCTCTTTTTGAATATTTAAAAGTTGACAAAACTCTAACGTATCTAAGTTTTTGATTTCCCTTGGTATTACCATGATGTCATAGGAAGCTTGATTGGCTACTAAAAGTTTTCCATAACGGTCATAGATATATCCTCGTTCTGGGTAATCGTATTTTATCTTTATTGCATTATTCTCTGACTGCAACTTAAAGGTGTCGTCAATGATTTGAAGATAAAAAATTCGAATTACAAGCAGAGCGGCTGCAATAATAATTAAAGCAGGCAACAAGACTTTTCTCATCGTTTATTTGGCTTAATAAGGTAAATGATGGTAATGCACAACAATAATGTAAAAACTGAACTGAGTAATGTTCTTAATAATACATCTAGTATAAAACTAAATTCGAAAGCTTCTAAAGTAAATAGAATAATATGATGTAATAGGATGGATATCAATAAAAAAGAGAAGCGTTCTGGAGTTAAAACATCATTTAATTTTACAGTTTGGTATTCGTAGCTAAGACCAAATGAAAATTTAAAAATGTACGGTCTGTAGTAGGCCAAAATCAAACATGCCGTTGCATGAACTCCACCTGAGTTAGTAAACGTGTCCATAATCAAGCCAAGCATAAAACTTGAAGCTAGTAAAACTGTTTTGTTACCGTTTACAGGATATAAAATTATAAAAAGGATATAAGGAAAGGGACTAATATAACCATAAAAATTCATGTTATTGAAGACAATTGTTTGTATTGCCAACAATAATATAAAACGGAAAAAATTCACAATCAATGTACTATTCATCCTTTTTTCTTTGGTTTTCTAATTTTGTAATCTCTTCTTTTCCTTTGCTCTTGAGGATGTATACATGACCTAAGTTGGTCATGTCATTGAATAGTTTAATTTCTAAAGTGTAGAAATTTGTTTGATTATCTTTATCACGGAAAATTCTGTGAATTGTACCAATATTTATGTTTTCCGGAAATATTACAGATTGACCTCCAGTAACAACTGTGTCGCCTTTATGTATGGCTGCAAGTCTGGGAACATCAATCAACTGAACAAAGCCGGTACTTTTTCCATTCCAAATCAAAGAACCAAAATGATTAGATTTTTTGATTTTGGCATTGATTCTTGATTTTTTGTTTAAAATGCTTGCAACCGTTGCGTAGTTTTCGGATGTGTCATCTATGATGCCAACAATTCCTAAACTATTAATTACTCCCATGTCTGGTTTTACGCCTTGTTTGTTGCCTGCATCTAAAGTGAGATAATTTTCATATACGTTGTAGGAATTTTTAATCACCTTCGCAACGACAATATCTGATGGTTTTATTCCCTTAAAACTATCTAGTTTTGACATGAAAGAGGAATCTTTAACTTGAAAAAGTAGGCTTCTTAGCATTGCATTTTCTAACGCTAAGTTTTCGTTTTCTTTTCTCAGGTTAAGGTATTCTTTAACGTTGTTTATTTCTTTATAAACACTACCACTTACCACATTAGCAGAGCTAATTACTTTGCTTCTATGGAAGGAATGAAATTGAATAGTAAGTGTTAACGATATACCCAAAAGCAGCAAAAACAGTATTCTATAACTGTTTCTTGAAATAAAATTAAATATTTGCTGCATTTTGTAATGGTATAATTATGTGTTTATTAGTGAATTATTTTAATAGGTAGACTCCAGGAAATCCTTACTTAATTAAGATACTTTTAAATTTAGTAATGTTTTTTAAAGCCATTCCAGTTCCTCGTACGACTGCTCTCAATGGGTCTTCTGCAATGTAAACAGGTAAATCTGTTTTTTGAGAAATTCTTTTGTCTAATCCCCTTAGCATAGAACCTCCTCCAGCGAGATAGATACCTGTGTTGTATATATCTGCGGCTAACTCTGGAGGGGTTTGCGATAAGGTTTCCATTACCGCATCCTCAATTCTTTGAATCGATTTGTCTAGTGCTTTTGCGATTTCTCGATAAGAAACTTCTACTTGTTTTGGTTTTCCTGTTAATAAATCACGTCCTTGTACTGACATGTCTTCTGGTGGACTTTCTAAATCTTCTATTGCAGCACCAATTTGGATTTTTATTTTCTCGGCGGTACTTTCTCCAACGAAAAGGTTATGTTGTGTACGCATGTAATAAACGATGTCATTTGTAAATACATCCCCTGCAATTTTTACAGATTTGTCACAAACTATTCCGCCCAAAGCAATTACAGCAATTTCGGTAGTACCTCCTCCTATATCAACAATCATGTTTCCTTTTGGTTGCATAATATCAATCCCGATACCAATTGCGGCTGCCATTGGTTCATGAATTAAGTATACTTCTTTTCCGTTAACTCGCTCACAAGATTCTTTTACCGCGCGCATTTCAACTTCGGTAATTCCAGAAGGAATGCAAATTACCATACGCAAAGCTGGAGTAAACATTTTTTTGTTTAGAGCAGGGATGCTTTTGATGAACATGCTGATCATTTTCTCTGAGGCATCAAAATCTGCAATTACACCATCTTTTAATGGTCTAATCGTTTTAATGTTTTCATGCGTTTTCCCTTGCATCATGTTGGCTTCTTTACCAACTGCAATGATTTTGCCTGATATTCTGTCTCTTGCCACAATAGAAGGACTGTCAATAACTACCTTATCATTGTGAATGATTAAAGTGTTTGCGGTACCAAGGTCTATCGCGATATCCTCAGTCATGAAATCAAAAAATCCCATACGTTTTTATGTATTGTAAAAATTATTTAACAAAGTTAAACAAATTAATGTTTAAAATGACGCGTTCCTGTAAATACCATTGCCAAATTGTTTTCGTTGCAATAATTGATACTCAACTCATCTTTAATAGATCCTCCAGGTTGAATTACAGCTGTAATTCCAGCTTTTTTTGCTAACTCTACACAATCTGGAAAAGGGAAGAATGCATCACTTGCCATTGAGGCACCTTCTAAACTAAATCCAAATGCTTTTGCTTTTTCTACAGCTTGCATTAAAGCATCAACTCTAGAGGTTTGACCCGTTCCCGAAGCAATAAGTGTGCCGTTTTTTGCAAAAACGATTGTGTTTGATTTGGTGTTTTTGCACACTTTTGAAGCAAAAATTAAATCTTTAACTTCTTGTTCGGTTGGAGCGGTTACAGTTACAGTTTTCAAATCTGATGCTTGATCTGTAATGTTGTTTCGGTCTTGAATTAATAATCCATTCAAACAAGTTCGCACTTGTCTTTCAGCTAAGGCTACTTCATTTTGAGCCAATATGATTCTGTTTTTCTTTTCTTGTAAAATAGTCAAAGCTTCTGCCTCATAAGCTGGAGCAATTACAACTTCGCAGAATAATTTGTTGATTTCTGTAGCTGTAGCAACATCTATTTTGGTGTTGGATATAAGAATGCCACCAAAAGCAGAGGTTGGGTCGCAAGCTAATGCAGCATTGTAAGCATCACAAATGCTGTTTCTAGTTGCTAGTCCACAAGCGTTATTGTGTTTCAAAATGGCAAATGTAGGGCCATCGTTTTTGAATTCATTGATTAAGTTTACGGCAGCATCTACATCTAGTAAGTTATTGTATGATAACTCTTTTCCGTGAATTTTATTAAACATTGCCTCAAAATCACCAAAAAAGAATCCTTTTTGATGTGGATTTTCTCCATAACGAAGTACTTGTCCGTTGGCTATGCTTTCTTTGTAAATGGTTTCGTCGGTGTTGAAATATTTGAAAATGGCTCCGTCATAATGAGAAGAAACATGAAATGCTTTTGTAGCCAAAAGTTTTCTGTCTTCTAATGTAGTACTTCCATTTTGATTGGTAATCATATCTAAAAATAAACCATATTGGTCCATTGAGGAAACAATTACGGTGTCTTTAAAATTCTTTGCACCTGCACGAATCAATGAAATACCACCAATATCAATTTTTTCAATAATATCTGCTTCGCTTGCGCCAGAAGCAACCGTTTTTTCAAAAGGATACAAATCAACAATTACTAAATCTATTTGAGGGATTTCAAATTCCTTCATTTGTTGCACATCACTTTCGTTGTCTTGACGATTTAAGATGCCGCCAAATACTTTTGGATGCAACGTTTTTACTCTTCCTCCAAGGATTGAAGGATAAGAGGTTACGTCTTCTACAGCGATTACTGGAATGCCTAAGTTTTTGATGTACTCTTCGGTTCCTCCAGTAGAATAAAAAACAACATTTTGTTCGTGTAATTTTCTAACAATTGGCTCTAATCCATCTTTGGAAAAGACTGAAATTAAGGCCGATTGTATTTTTTTAGTAGTGCTCATGTGTAGTAGTTTTTTTGAAAGTGCAAAAATAGTTAATTTTTATAAATATATTCACAGGAAATGCTGTAACATTTTTATTTAAATTCGTACTTATGGAAGTATTATATTTATTAGGTTTTTGAATTAAATTTAATGAATTTTATCTAACACAATTTTTAAGTCTATGCTAGTTTATCTTCGGTTGTTGAAAGAGAGTTTTAGCTTTGCAATGAATGCATTATTGGCTAATAAATTAAGGACTTTGCTTTCCTTATTGGGCGTTACTATTGGTATTTTTTCAATAATTGCAGTTTTGGCTGCGGTAGATTCATTGGATAGAAAAATATCTAAAGATTTGAGTAGTTTAGATAAAAACACGATCTACTTGATGAAGTTTTCTTTTGGTCCTTCAGAAATTCCACAATGGAAAAGAGAGCAGTTTCCAAATGTGAAGTATGATGAATACGTTTATATGAAAGGGGTAATGACTGATACAGATCAAATGGGTTATCAGATTTTTACCAAAAGAGAATCCATAAAACATGAATCTAAAACTGTCAGCGATGTAAATATTGTGCCTGTTTCTCATGAGTTTATTGATATTCAGGGGTTAGAATTTGAACAAGGACGTTTTTACAATGAGTCTGAGGCTAACTCCGGTGCTGCGGTCATTGTTTTAGGTGATGAAGTCGCTTCGTCGTTATTCGAAGGAAGTGATCCAATTGGCAAAACGGTACGCTTGTACGGTAAACGTTTTACAGTAATTGGGGTGCTAAAGAAAAAAGGCTCTGGAATTTTTGATGAAGACGATACTTCGGCTTTTATTCCTGTGAATTTTGTGCGTCAATTGTATGGTGATAATAACGATGGATTGACGAATGTAATCATATTTAAACCCGAAAAAGGAGTAGATATGGATGCTTATAAAGGAGAAATCACTCAAAAACTCAGAGCATTTCGAGGGTTAAAAGCAGGAGAAATTGATAACTTTTTCATCAATGTGTTTTCTGGTTTTACGGATTTCATCGATGGAATTATTGGGCAAATGAATTTTGTTGGCTGGGTAATTAGTGGTTTTTCTTTGTTGGTGGGAGGTTTTGGTATCGCCAATATTATGTTTGTTTCGGTGAAAGAACGTACAAATCTTATTGGAATTCAAAAATCATTGGGGGCTAAAAATCGATTTATTTTATTTCAGTTTTTGTTTGAGGCGATTATTCTTTCTTTAATTGGTGGATTAATTGGATTGTTTTTTGTTTGGGTTATAGCTATTGTGTTGACCAATGCGTTGGATTTCGAATTTGTATTAGGTTTTGGTAATATTCTTTTAGGGACAAGTTTAGCGGCCTTTATTGGTTTGCTTTCGGGTATTTTGCCTGCTATATCGGCGGCTAATCTAGATCCTGTTGAGGCAATTCGTACAGGAATGTAGGAATGTTTATAAATAAGTTTTTATTGAAGGTTGACCATTTAGTAGATTCTGTTTTGGAAATTTAATTTTGGTTTTATCCCATTTAATTTGATTATGATGATAATATAGATTCCTTTTATTGTAGTAAAGAACAGTATCTTCTTCTTGAGTCGTTCTTCTAAATACGCATGTTGGAACCTTCATATTATATAAAAAAGACAAGATCTTTTTATCTTTAATGGTGTCATTTTGTGATCCTACAATTAAAAGTTGTCTTCTTTTTTCTTTAGTCATTACGTTTTCATTGATAAAGCTTTCAATACAAGATTTAGGTATTTTGATTAAGTCTTTTGGATGTAAGTCAATAAATTTTGGAATTGTGTCGTTTTCCATGCCATAGTTGCAAAATACTTCTCTTTTATTTCTTTGATAAAAGTATATATTCGATTGTTTGTCGATTATTATGTTACTTTCTAAAGAAATCCCATTCGGAATAAATGGAGGGGGTACATTGTTTTTTTTATCTCTTTCGTTATTTTTTTATTTTCTTGAGAAATAATATAGGGTTTTGGAATTGTATTGCTTTCCTTGACCGCTTCTTCTTTTTTATTACAACCGTAAAGCAAATTGATAACTATCAAAACTATTAAATTCTTCATATTCCAAAATTTGAAATAAAGATACACAAAAAAAAATCCCGAGAATTTCTCGGGATTTTTGTATTTAAAAAGTAAAAAGACTTATCGAATATCGTTGTTTTGAATCAAATCGATATATAGGTTGATTTTATCTTTCAATTCTTTTCTTGGCGTAATGAAATCTAAGAAACCATGTTCCAATAGAAATTCCGCGGTTTGGAAACCTTCTGGCAAATCTTTTCCTGTCGTATCTCTTACTACACGAGGTCCTGCAAATCCAATTAAGGCTCCCGGTTCAGAGATGTTGATGTCTCCTAGCATAGCGTAAGAAGCAGTCGTTCCTCCCGTGGTTGGGTCTGTACATAAAGAGATGTAAGGTAATCCAGCTTCTGCTAATTGTGCTAATTTTACCGATGTTTTGGCTAATTGCATCAATGAATAGGCGGCTTCCATCATACGAGCACCTCCTGATTTCGAAATCATTACAAAAGGTAATTTGTTTTGGATGGCATAGTCAATTCCTCTAGCAATTTTTTCTCCTACTACAGCTCCCATAGATCCTCCGATGAAAGCAAAATCCATAGAGCAAATTACTAACTCTTTACCTTTAGATTTTCCAACTCCAGTTCTAACAGCATCTTTGAGTTGTGTTTTGTCCATCACATCTTTTAGACGGTCTGAATATTTTTTGGTGTCTACGAAATGTAAAGTGTCTTTCGAGGTCATGTTTTTATCTAATTCAACAAATTCGTTGTTGTCAAATAAAATTTCAAAATAGGTAGCACTACCAATTCGAACATGAAAATCATCTTCAGGGCTAACATATAAGTTACGGGCTAACTCATCAGCATCAATAATTTTTCCTGTAGGTGATTTGTACCAAAGCCCTTTTGGAATGTCCATTTTGTCTTCGGTAGCGGTAGTAATTCCTTTTTCTTTTCTTTTAAACCAAGCCATTTATATAGTATTCAGTGTTCAGTAATCAAGTATTCTGTTTAATAATCAATAAAGTGTTCAATTATCAGTTTTGATAGCTGAACACTTAATATTGAAAGTGAATCACTTTTTTATAGTGTATTTACATTGTTTAAGTCAGCAAATGCTTGTTCTAATCTAGCATTAAAAGTCACTTCGCTTTCTCTTAACCATTTTCTTGGGTCATAATATTTTTTATTTGGAGCATCAGCGCCTTCTGGGTTACCAATTTGAGTTTTTAAGTACTCTAAATTATTAACCATATAATCACGAATTCCTTCAGTGAAAGCAAACTGTAAATCAGTGTCAATGTTCATTTTAATTACACCATAGCCAATTGCTTCTCTGATCTCTTCTAATGTAGATCCAGAACCACCGTGGAATACAAAGTCAACAGGGTTGTGTTCTGTGTTGAATTTCTCTTGAACATAGTCTTGAGAATTTTTCAAGATTTTTGGAGTTAATTTTACGTTTCCTGGTTTGTAAACACCGTGAACGTTACCAAATGAAGCTGCAATGGTAAAACGTGGACTTACTTTTGATAATTCTTCGTATGCATAAGATACTTCAGAAGGTTGAGTGTATAATTTTGAACTATCTACGTCAGAATTATCTACACCATCTTCTTCTCCACCTGTAATGCCTAACTCAATTTCTAGCGTCATTCCCATTTTGCTCATACGAGCTAAATAACCTTTGCATATTTCGATGTTTTCTTCGATTGGTTCTTCAGATAAGTCAATCATGTGCGAAGAGAATAATGGTTTTCCTGTTGCAGCGAAGTGTGCTTCAGAGGCGTCTAATAAACCATCAATCCAAGGCAGTAATTTTTTTGCACAGTGGTCTGTGTGTAGGATTACAGTTGCTCCGTATGCTTCTGCTAAAGTGTGAATATGTTTTGCACCAGCGATTCCACCAGCGATTGCTGCTTTTTCACCAGCGTTTGAAAGTCCTTTTCCAGCGTTGAATTGTGCTCCACCATTAGAGAATTGAATAATAACTGGGGCATTTAATTTTGCAGCTGTTTCTAACACTCCGTTGATGGTGTTTGATCCAGTTACGTTTACTGCTGGAAGCGCAAAGCCTTTCTCTTTTGCATATCTAAATATCTCTTGTACTTGGTCTCCAGTAGCAACTCCTGGTTTTATGTTGTGTGCCATTTTACTTATTTTTTAAGTTATCTATTTTTTATATATAGTTTGCAAAATTAATCATTTCTAACTTTAGAACGGGTAATTAATTCCAAAATTTAAGACCGATTTTGTGAAATTTAAATCTTTAAACCAACGGTTTCCAATCGGGTAAGCAGGGTTGTAGGTTTTGAAGCCTAAGTCAAATCGAACGACAAAGAAACTAAGGTCATATCGTAATCCAAATCCAGTTCCTAACGCTAGTTCTTTTAAGTCTTTAAGGTTTGTAAAGGTTGCACTTTCTAGGGTAACTGCATCCGATACATTCCATATGTTTCCAGCATCGGCAAATAAAGCTCCTTTTACACTTCCAATAATTTTAAATCGGTACTCAGCGCTAAATGCAATCTTCATATTTGCTTCGTTGAAATCAAGAATAGAGCCAGTACTTCCAGGACCTAAGCTATACGGTTGCCAAGCCCTATTGTCATTGGTTCCTCCAGAAAAATAACTTCTAGAAAAAGGCACATAGTCTGCATTGCCAAATGGGAGGGCAATGCCAAAGAAGCTTCTAAAAGCAAGAATGTTTTCTTTAGAAAAATCCCAATGTTTGATATAATCTAGTTCTAGTTTCAGGTATTCTGAATAAGGAAGGTTGAAGATTTCATATTGACTAGATGAATTTTTGGGTAAGTTGCTGGCTTTGGCTATCAAGCTCAATAAAGTTCCTGCAGATTCAATTTTGGTTCTAAATTGATAAAATTCGTTGTCTTGAATGTCTTTTTTAGTAGTTTGAGTAAAAGTGTAACTAGTTCCTAGAATAAAGTCGTTTTCAGTCAATCTTTCTCTTCTTTCCTCAATACTTAATACTTCTTTATATTCTTTGGTGTCGAATTTTATAGGCGTTTTTAGAGTTATAACATCATCTATAAAACCATCAGTCCCAGAATTTATAATTAGATTTTTGTCGGAATTTATATAAGAAGTATTGGTGTTGTAGTCTTTTGCAATTTTATTTAAGGCATTGTAGGAGGAACCGTAAACATTAAAATAATTGTCCGGATTTAGATTTCTTACAAATTGTACGTTTAATAGATCTACTCTGGCGGTATTGTTGCGAATGGGATTCCAGTTATACGTAATTAAGGCTGTGAAATTTTCTTTGTCTAAACCAATATTTCTTTGTTTGTTAAATCCCGATGAGATTTGTGTATAAGGAATCATTCGTTTTGGAATGAATTTATCGGTGTTGATAGGAAATAAAATTCTAGGGAAGTTTAGTTTTAAATTGATGCCGTATTCAGTTACATTGAAAAAAGCATCATTGGGGTTAGCAAAATCTTTTGAAGAACCAATGTTGCCTCTAAAACCAATTTCCAACGTTTCGGCTCTGTTAAAAACATTTCTAATTGTTTCGGTTACACTAGCTCCAATTCCAAAATCTTGAATATTGGAATGGGTTAAGTCTAAAGTGGTGCCGAAGCTAAATTTTTTCCTTGGCGAAAGATATATTTTTGCTATAAGGGATTGCGCGGTACTGTCTCTTTTGTCTACTTCGTATTGGATACTTGGGTAGCCAAAGATTTTTAAATTGTTTAAAGAACGATTAGAAAGTACGGTTTTATAGTCGCCAAAATAAGAGCCTTTTGTTAGGAAAACAGCATCTGTAATTGCTGATGGCTTGTATTTTAGTTTTCCATGACTGTAAAGATGAAAACCTTTATATTCAGAACTGTCAGTTACGGTTTCTGGAGGGGTCTTTGCAGAAAAGTCGGTGTAGATTTTCACATCGCTTATTTTGAAAAGTTTAAATGGAACAGTGTAAGTGGAGTCTTCTTTTTGATAAGAATAATTTTTGATGATCATTTTTACATTGGCTTTATCTTTTTTGCCAATGGTATCTATGTCAAAAGTGACATTGTTAGGTTGGAAGTGATAAGCGCCGTTGTTTCTAAAAAAAGTGGTGATTCTGTTTTTTTCTTCTTCAAAATCAATGGTTTTATATTGTTTTCCGGATTTGATAAAACTACTTTCTTGAGTTGTATTGTAGAGTGAGTCCAAGGCTGGTGACGTAATCAAGTGGTTGACTGTATCTAAAATAAAAGGATTTGACAAAGCAATATTGTATTTAACTTTTGCTTTTTTAAAGCCTACGCTATCAATAGAGTAGGAGGTTTTAGCGTTGAAATATCCATTGTTGAAATAGTAATTATTTAATCGATTGACTGTTTTTTGGATCTTGATCGTGTCAATAATTACAGGAGGTTCTCCGACTTTTTTTAGAAATTGATGAATGCCTTTATAGTAAAATGATTCTCCAAGGCGGTCTACTTGCTTTGCAGATAACCACTTGGCTTTTCTTTCGTATTTACCTGGTTTATTTGTAAATTTAGCTTGATAAGTAGAATCTGGATTTAAGTTGGCAGCATTGTAAAGTGCTAGTCTTAATCTAAATCCGCCAATAGTTCCGTTTGGATTTTGATACATTTGATCGAATGCCGTTTGATCCTTGATGGCTTTATTATTTACTACTATTTGGTTTTTTGTTAGTAAAAATTTGCCTTCTGGAACTCGTTTTACAGCATTACATGCTGAAATAATTATTGCAATTAGAAGAAATGCAACTACTTTTGTGGAATTCTTTTTCAAGTGATCTTAATAAATTTAATTCAAAAGTACATTTTTTTATGGTTAGTAAAAACCAAATAAAACTTATATCGAGTTTGCATCAAAAAAAATACAGAATAGCTCATCAATTGTTTATTGCCGAAGGCGTAAAAGGGATTCATGAGTTATTGAGTTCTAATTTCGAGTTGGAGCATTTATATGTAACCGTTGATGATTTTAGAACTGTAGCTTCAACGCAAAAAACGTTGATTTCTGATGTCGATTTAAAAAAAATCAGTGCTTTAACTACTCCCAATACTTGCTTAGCTGTTTTTAAAATTCCAAATGAAAGAGCTGTTGTAAGTGAGGGATTGATAGTTGCTTTAGATACTATTCGAGATCCCGGAAATATGGGGACGATATTGAGATTGTGCGATTGGTTTGGGATTAATCAAGTGATTTGTTCAAAAGAAACTGTTGACTTATACAACCCAAAAGTAGTTCAGGCTACAATGGGCTCTATTGCAAGAGTAAACGTCAACTATTTAAACTTGAACACTTTTTTAGAAACGACATCACTACCCGTTTATGGAACTTTTATGGATGGAGAAGATATATATAACTCTGAAATTACTAATGAGGGAATTATCATCCTAGGTAACGAGGCTAACGGAATTTCAAAAGAAATCGAAGCACTGGTTACTAAGCGCATTACAATCCCTCGATTTGGAAATTTACAACAAACTGAAAGCCTAAATGTTGCCACCGCTACTGCGATTGTTTTGAGTGAATTTAAGCGTAGGGTTTTTAATGAAAAGTGAAGTTGATAAAAATAGCCCTGCTTTTTATGGATTCAATATTGCTAGTCCATGGGCTATTAGGATCTTTATCTCTTATTAATTCATCGTTTATGCCGAAAACCCCACGAATGGATGGAGAAAAGATGAAATACTCAGAAAAGATATCAATCCCAAAGCCTAGTTCATAGTTGGGCGTCCATGATTTCATTCTGAATCTTCCTTCTGCATTGTCGTCCAAAGATTTGGAATTACTTGATAAATTTAGCGTAAGTGAGCCACCGCCTATTAAATAAGGTCTTACATTTCCCGTTCGTAGTGCAGAAAATTTAACCAACAATGGGAAATGGATGTAAGTACTGTTTACCTCTCTTAATCGATCACTTGCAGTAGGTGTAGATGGGAAATAGCTATTTGGGTAATACAAATCCCTTTTGGTATAATATAATCCTGGTTCGAATCTCAAGTTGATGTATTCTTGTATTCTTAAATCTGACACAAGCCCTACATTAAAGCCAGTACTTCTTTTGACTAATACATCAGGAATATTGTTTTTGTAATCAATTTTGAAGTCATAACCATTCAAACCCATATAGAACCCAAAATACAATTTTTGCTTTTGAAAGTTTTCTAAGTTGATGATAGGGTCTTTACTGAAAAGACGTTTGTTCCCTTGTGCATTAGCAAAGGTGGTGCAAAGGATAAAAAGGAAAACAATGATTTTTTTCATAGGAAACAGGACAGTTTCTAATTATTTTTTGGATGCATAATAAATGGAAGCCACCCCAAAAGTTTGAGGCATATCTTTTACATCTATAAACCCTGTTTTTCTCAAAATATTGTTCAATCGTTCACCATAAGGAAAAACTGCCGAAGATTCAGATAAATAACCGTAAGCAGTATTGTCTTTTGAAAATAATTTTCCAATCAAAGGAAGTATGTTTTTACTGTAAAAGTGATAGCCTTGTTTGTAGGGTGTTTTTTCTGGAACAGAAGTCTCTAGAATAACGAAAGTGCCACCAGGCTTTAATACTCTTAAAATTTCGGATAATCCTTTTTCTAGATTTTCAAAGTTTCTAACCCCAAAAGCCACGGTAATGGCATCAAAGTAGTTGTCTTCAAAAGGCATGTTTTCTGAGTCCCCTAAAAGCATCTCGATACGGTTGGAAAGTTTCTTTGTCGCTATTTTTTCAACTCCCACGGCTAACATTCCTGCTGAGATATCTAACCCTATGATTTTTTTAGCTTGAGTTTGTGCCATCAAAATGGCTAAATCTCCCGTGCCAGTGGCTATGTCAAGTATAGTTTCTGGATTGGATTTTGTTACTAAATTCAGAACTTTTTTACGCCATTTAATATCAATACCAAAAGATATGACACGGTTTAAATTATCATAATTACCTGAAATTGTGTTGAACATGGTGGCTACCTGTTCTTTTTTGCTTAATTGTGAATCTTTATAGGGAGTGACTTTTTCTGACATCGTTTTTTAATTTGCACAAATATAGTATAAACTCCATTAACACAGCACTTGATTTGATTTTGAACGTGCTTTTTTGTAATTGTGACTTTCTTTGGAGTTAGTTTTTGATTTTAACAAAAAAAATGAAATATCACTAAAAGTGGGTATTGTGCAGTATGAAAATATTATTCAAATTTGCCATGTAAAAGAAAAATAAATGGTTAGTATTAATTTAATGACTCAAATCAAATGGTTTATTATTGCGCTGATAATCGCGTTTGTTCTTGTTAGCAGTTTTGAAAATATCGCTTTTGCGAGTGGTACTTTTTTTGAAGCGCAAAATACGTTCTTAGGATTAAATTTGTTTTTGGAAATTTTAATTTTTTTGGTCTTTAGTATCTTTGTGGTATTTGGTATTAAAGGCTACTTTGAGTTTTACTCAAAAAAGATATCAAACATTATTATTTCAGTCTCTGGATCAATATTGTTTCTTGGTATTTTAATATTGTTGTCTCAAATACTGTTACAAGAGTGAGTCATTAACAAAATCATATCTTTTACAAAAAGAAAACATCCTGAAAGGGATGTTTTTTTGTTTGGTATATTAGTGTTATTTAATTTTTAAATACGTTTCAAAACTATAATCATAAAGGTGTTTCTCGTCTTTCAAATGTTTTTCGGACTCTGATAATTGCCACTTTTTGGGGTTAATTTCTGGAAAAAAAGTATCGGCTTCAAAATGGTGGTGAACCCTTGTTATATCCAGTTGATCGGCAAATGGCATGGCTAAGTTATATATTTCTCCTCCTCCAATCACAAAAATAGTTTCTGTTTTAGGGCAGGCTTCAATGGCTTTTTCTATTGAATCTACGACAATACAACCTTCAGGATGGTAATTTTTTTGTCGAGTAATAATGACATGAGTTCTATTTGGTAATGGTTTAGGGAAGCTTTCAAAAGTTTTTCGCCCCATGATAATGTAGTGTCCTGAAGTTATTGCTTTGAATCGTTTAAAATCATTAGGAAGGTGCCAAATTAAATCGTTGTTTTTGCCCAAGGCAAGATTATCAGCCACAGCGGCAATAAGTGTAATCATGAGTTTTTTTATTGGTTATCTTTTTCGATTTGACGTTCTAGTTGGCTTATCTTTTTTTGTTGTAAAGCAACCAATCTGTCGATTTGATCTCTTTCCCAGTTTTTATCCATGAAACGATCTGTAATAAACACTTTTATAAAGTGAAGTACGAATAAAAAAGCCCAAAAAGTAATAATCCAAATACACCAATTGTTTTCTGCTCCAATAGAAAAGAAGCGATGTGCTATGAATAAAAAAATACTAGTCAATGCAAAAAGTACAAAGTGAAAGTACAATCTTTTTTTTTGCTTGATTCTTCGTCTGGCATATTCGTATTGTTCGTGAATGACTTGATCCATGTTTTTTTTGTAGATAAAGATAAAATTTATTTTGCATAACTGATAATCTATCTCATGTTTTGCATGATTTTAGAAACTTTTAAATTTTGAATATGAATTTTTAATTGCCTTTAAATTATCGTTTTATTTGTTTTTTAACATTCATTTGTGTTAAATTGTAAAAATGAATATAATGTATTTGTAGTTCTGTTGAAATTGTTTAACTTGTTGTAGAATTTTAAAAATCATGGAGTTATGGCTATTAAAAAGCAATTTGTTAAGACAAAACCAGTTTGTAAAGTTACTTTTTCTATTTTAGCAAAAGAAGCTGCTTCTGCGGCAGTAGTTGGTGATTTTAACAACTGGAATATAGAAGAAGGTACAATGGAAAAATTAAAAAACGGTACTTTTAAAGGCGTTTTTGATTTGCCTAAAGATTCTTCCTATGAGTTCAAGTATTTGATAGATGGAAACTATATGAATGATCCTGAAGCTGATGGATTAAAATGGAATGATTATGCTGGTGCCGAAAATTCTGTTTTAGCTTTATAGATAATAAAAAACCGCTTTAGCGGTTTTTTTATTATACAGCAACACTTCCTTTTATTGTAGGATGCGGGTCGTAATCTTCTAAGGTAAAATCTTCATAAGTAAAATCGAAGATGTCTTTTACATTGGGGTTTAGCGTCATTTTTGGCAAAGGTCTTGGCTCTCTTGAGAGTTGCAATTCAATTTGTTCAAAATGATTGTTATAGATGTGTGCGTCACCAAATGTATGAATGAATTCGCCTGGAGCTAAGTTGCAAACTTGCGCTATCATTAGTGTTAATAGGGCATAGGAAGCAATATTAAATGGTACTCCTAAGAAAATATCAGCACTACGTTGGTACAATTGACAGGATAGTTTTCCATCGGCTACATAAAATTGAAAAAAAGCATGACATGGAGGTAATGCAGCTTTGTTGTTGGTTACATTTTCTTCAAAGCTTTTCTTAGTGTCTGGTAATACAGAAGGATTCCATGCCGAAACTAATAGTCTTCGGCTATTAGGATTGGTTTTTAGCTCCGTTATTAAGTCAGAAATTTGATCAATTTCTTCACTGTTCCAATTACGCCATTGATGGCCATAAACGGGACCCAAATTTCCATTACTGTCTGCCCAAGCATCCCATATTTTTACACCGTGCTCTTGTAGGTAAGCAATGTTAGTTTCACCTTTTAAAAACCATAACAATTCATGAATAATGGATTTCAAATGTAGTTTTTTGGTGGTTACCATTGGGAATCCGTCGGCTAAATCAAAACGCATTTGATAGCCAAAAACACTTTTGGTACCCGTTCCAGTACGATCTCCTTTTTGTGTGCCGTTCTCCAAAACGTGTTTAACTAAGTCATGGTATTGTTTCATAGTATGTACCGCTTGTTTTATTGTTTTTTATAAATTTTTCCGTCTTTCATTACAAAAGAAACTTCTTCTAATGTTTTAATATTTTTGAGAGGATTATCATTTACAGCGATAATGTCTGCCCAAAAAGATTCTTTTAGTTGACCAGCTTCTTTATCGATTCCAAGCAACTGAGCGTTAGTTATTGTAGCGGCTTGAATGGTTTCTATTTCTGGCATACCAGCTTCTACCATATAACCAAATTCTTTACCATTTATGCCATGTGGAAACACACCAGCATCTGTACCAAAGGCAATTTTCACTCCTTTTTTGTAGGCTTTGGCAAAAGTTGATTTAATTTGAGGGCCTACTTCACGTGCTTTAGGTACAACAATTTCAGGGTAAAAGCCCGGTATTTCAGCGTTTTTTTCTACTTCTTTTGCAGCAGTAAGCGTTGGAACTAAGTAAGTATCGTACTTTTTCATGAGTTCCATAGTCTCTTCACTCATAAAAGTACCATGCTCAATGGTTTTGATGCCACCAAGTATCGCCCTTTGCATTCCCTCATCTCCATGAGCGTGTGCAGCGGTTAGCATATTGTAATCTTTCGCCGTTGCAGTAATTGCTTTTATTTCTTCAATAGAGAATTGTGGATTTTTTCCGCTTTTGGCTACACTTAAAACACCACCAGTTGCAGTGATTTTAATTACATCTGCTCCTTCTTTATAGCGTCCCCTTACGGCTTTTACAGCATCTTCTGGTGAATTGATTACGCCTTCATGAGGCCCAGGATCGCCTACTAGTTTTCTGTTGCTTCCGTTTGTTGGGTCGGCATGACCACCTGTTGTTGCAATAGCTTTTCCTGCGGTATAAACTCTAGGTCCTTTAATCAGTCCTTTATTGATGGCATTTCGTAAAGAAACATTAACTCCTGTTCCTCCTAAATCTCTAACGGTAGTAAAACCAGCTAGTAAGGTGATTTCTGCACAATTCACGGCTTGAAAAGCGACATCGGCTTCGTTGTCAATATATTTTGAGACGTAGCTTTTTGAATTAAGTTCTCCTTCGATATGAACATGAAGATCAATCAGTCCTGGTAAAACGAATTTGTTTTTTAAATCAACTTCAATATCGTTTGGATTGGCTTTGGAGATAAAACCTTCTTGTATTTTTATGATTTTGTTTTTGGCAATTACAATGGTTTTGTTGGAAAGCATTTTGCCTGATTTGGTATCTAGTATGGATCCGCAATGCAAATAATAGTCCTGCGCCAAAGTAACTTGTGCTGTAAGAAATACAAAGACAAAAAGAAGTTGTTTTAGTTTCATAGGAATACAATTAGTGGTGTGCAATTATATATTGCTTAGTTTATAGCTATTCAATCGAAAAAAACAATACTAGAATTATCGTTTGGATATTTCGTCTCTTATTTTAGCAGCTTTCTCATAATCTTCATTGGCTACAGCTTGTTCTAAAAGCTCATTTAATTCCTGAAGACTATGATTTGCATAGGTAGGGCCTGATTGATTAGTTTCCTCACCGTGACCAAATGTTTGTGGATTCGATAGGATACTATCGATCTCTTCAGTATCAGGGTCGGTGGGATTTGGGTTGGATTTTAAGTAGATTCCTGCCTTATCCAAAATATTTTTATAAGTAAAAATTGGTGCATGAAATCGAAGTGCTAAAGCTATAGCGTCTGATGTTCTTGCATCGATAATTTCTTCAATTTTATCTCGTTCACAGATGATACTAGAATAAAATACGCCATCGACCAACTTGTGAATAATCACTTGCTTTACTACTATATCAAAGCGTTCTGCAAAATTTTTAAATAAATCATGTGTTAACGGACGTGGTGGTTTGATTTCTTTTTCTAATGCAATAGCAATAGACTGAGCTTCAAAAGCTCCAATAACAATTGGTAGTTTTCGCTCGCCATCCACTTCATTCAAAATTAAAGCATAAGCTCCGTTTTGTGTTTGACTGTATGAAATTCCTTTTATGGTTAATTTTACTAAGCTCATGGATTTTTTTATGGAAAAACAACTATTGATTTAGCTAGTTATTTGGTTTTTTAAAGGTGCAATTTTAATCAAAAAAAGGCATAAAAAAAAGAGCTACCTAAAGCAAAGATACAATTATCTTGTTTTTAGGTAGCCTTATTGTGATTTAAATTAGTACTTAGTTACGAGTCTTTAGTGATTAGTCCTTTTTGTAAGAGTTAACTAATAGCTAATTTATAAGCTTAAGTACTAAAAGCCGAGTACTAAGAACTATGAATGTTGTGCTTTGAAGGCTTTGAATTTTTCAATCAGTTGAGGCACAATTTCGAAAGCATCTCCAACAATTCCATAATCAGCCACTTTAAAGAAAGGTGCTTCTGGATCACTATTGATTACTACTTTTACTTTTGAAGAGTTAATACCCGCAATGTGTTGAATCGCTCCAGAAATACCTACGGCAATGTATAAATTAGTAGCAACTGGTTTTCCGGTTTGTCCTACGTGTTCTCCGTGAGGTCTCCATCCTAAATCAGATACTGGTTTTGAACAAGCCGTAGCAGCACCTAAAACACCTGCTAATTCTTCGATCATTCCCCAGTTTTCTGGGCCTTTCATTCCGCGTCCTGCAGACACCACAATATCAGCATCGGCAATAGAAATTTTTCCTGAACTTTTTTCAACTGAAGTCACTTTTACACCAAAATCGTTAGCATCGATTGTTGGATTAAAATCTTCTTCTGTTAACGAACTTGTATTTTCGAAAATACCGTAAGAATTTTTAGCAATTCCTAATACTTTTACTTCAGTATTAATTTCGGTAGTATTGAACGCTTTGTTCGAAAAAGCAGTTCTTTTTACTTGAAATGGCGTTGTACTTAATGGTAAACCTACAACATTTGAGGCAAAACCAGCTTCTAAGCCAACTGCTACCAAAGATGATAAATAGATGCTATCTGTTGTAGAAGATAGAACAACAACTTTTGTATTCTCTTTTTGAGCGGCTTGTTTGATTACATCGGCGTAAGCTTTTGCTGAAAAAGCCTCCAATTGACTATTGGTTACTTTTAAAACTTTGTCTACTCCATATTTTGATAGTTCCGAAACATCTCCCGCGTTTACAGTAACAGCCGTTACCGTTGTGCCTAAGCTTTCAGCTACTTTTTTCGCATAAGAAGCTAATTCTAATGCTACTTTTTTAAATTTTCCTTCTGCAGATTCTGCGTATATTAGTATTGACATGATTTTTTTGTTTAAAAGTTAAAAGTTTAATATTTAAAGTTTTACAACTGAAAACAGAAACTAAAAACTGAATTATTTTAGATTTTTAAACGGAACACTAAAAACTGATAACTGAATACTAAATTACTTTAGCTTCGTTATGTAATAAACTGATTAGTTCATCTAAATTATCCGCTGCTACTAATTTAACCGCAGATTTTGGAGCTGGTTTATCAAATTTTACTGCTTTAGTAGCTACATTAGCATCTACAGGCTCTAAAATAGTTAACGCTTTAGTTCTTGCAGTCATAATTCCTCTCATGTTTGGAATACGCAAATCTTTCTCCTCAACTAATCCTTTTTGACCTCCAATGATTAATGGTAAAGTTGTAGCTACAGTTTCTTTTCCACCATCGATTTCTCTTGATGCAGTAACTGTTGTTCCGTCAATAGTTAAGCTAACGCAAGAGTTCAGAAAATTGTACCCTAATATTCCAGCAATCATTCCAGGAACCATTCCGCCGTTGTAATCTAAAGATTCTTTTCCAGCGATTACTAAATCGTATCCGTCATTTTTAATTACTTCAGCCAATTGTTTGGCTACGAAGAAACCATCCGTTGGATTGGCATTTACACGAATTGCTTCGTTGGCTCCAATAGCTAATGCTTTTCTTAAAGTAGGTTCTGTGTCTGGTCCACCAACATTTACAACAGTTACCGTTGCGCCTTGTTGTTCTTGAAACCAGATGGCTCTAGTTAATCCAAATTCGTCATTTGGATTGATAACGTACTGAACGCCATTGGTGTCGAATTCTGAATCACCGTTAACGAAATTGATTTTTGAAGTAGTATCAGGAACGTGACTGATGCAAACTAATATTTTCATAAGACTTATTTTTTTTGATAAAGCTTGACAAATTTAAAATAATAATTGGAATATTTACTATGCGTGCATAATATTTTTTCAAAACTATTACGATTTCGTTTCTTTTTTTGATGTTCTACTTTTTTCTGACTGTATCAAAGGTCTTGTTTTTGTTTGTAAGCGGGCTTTTTGGCTTTATGTGATTAATAGTCAGTGGAGAAGAAAGATTTATGCTAAGTAGGTTAGGAGTGTAGTAATAGTTTTATTTAGGTTGGTTCCTGTTTGTTTACTTTTTTACTAAGGTTAAATAATACTCATATGCGCCATATACACGTCATATATACGTCATATATACGTCATATATACGCCATATATACGCTATATATACGTCATATAAGGGTTGTGTCTTTTAAGGGTTTAACGTTTGAAGTTTAGGAATTCTTCTAGGGTAGTGGATTTTTGGAATTTCATTAAGGATTTTATAATGTGGGTTTTTCCGACAGTGTTTTTTGGTGCTTCTGTAAGCTAAATGTCTATTTCATAAGTAATTGTGTTCTTCCTGAAATTGTATTAATTGAATTGATGTCTCGCTCTTTACTACAGGCTGATTAAATAAATTAAATTTTATGCGTTTTTTATTATAAAAAGAATTAGTTTAGCGATTCTTTGAGCTTAATTTATGAGAAAATTCTACTTTATTTTACTTTTTGTTGCTTTTTGTCTGGAAACGAATGCCCAATATACTTGGACTAGTATACCAAACATTCCCGGTTTAGATTATGATATTACTGATGTTGAAGTTATTGATGCAAACACTCTTTATGTTGCGAGTAGTTACTACCAAAGTTACCCTAGAGCCAGATTGCATTTTAGTAATGACGGAGGTCAAACATGGACAGAAAAATACAATACTTCTACAACATATCCCAATGGAGTTGGTGTGACTTTTAAAGTCAGTTTTATCAACCAAAATATTGGATTCTTCATCATGTCTAAAACTTCCTATAAAATCTTTGGAAAAACAACAGATGGTGGTGCAACTTGGACAACGAAAACTTTGAATTTTTGTGGTAGTTGCGGTGATAACATGTATGATTTGTTTTTTAAAGATGCTAATAATGGTGTTGTTATTACAAATGTCGGTATCATGTACACCAATAACGGAGGTGACTCTTGGAGTCTGAGTAATTCAAGTGATAAGCCAGTTAATATGAAAATTAATAGAGCGACAGGTTTAGGTTATGCTGTTAAAAGCGGATCTACTGTAAGTGCCGTTAGGACTAGCGATTATGGATTAACATGGGATACAGTTTTAACATTACCTGTAAATGGGTCGGTTAGCCGTTATTTTAATGATGCAGATTCTGGGGTTTTCGTTGGTATTTATGATTATGGTAATAGTGGATTTCCTAGTGGGACCGAAGGAGCGATATACAGAACGCCAATTGGTAGTGGTGTTTCTCAAAGGTTGTATCAAAATGTTTTGGAATATACAGCTGTAGGGGTATTGGATAATAGTACTATGTTTTTATATAATCGTCAGAACAACAAAGTGTATGATGTATATAATTACCGAAATGTTAATCCGGCGCCTACATTTGTGGAAAATTTTACCGCTCCAGAGGCAATAAATCAGTTTGTTATGAAAGACGGTTATGGCTATGCATATACCTTTAATAAATTAATATATAAGTTAAATAATGCCAATTTAGGTGTTGATGATAATGTGTTTTCTCCTGATGATTTAGTTGTTAGTTCTGATGAAAACGGCTTTACAGTTGGTATTAATAATGCCTACTTTGGTAAGGTTGAAACAACATTGTTTGATATAAATGGAAAATTGATTAAAAAAACAGAAGTAAATAAAAACGCAATGAATTTCTTCTATACTATTGAATGTGCTGAGGAGTCAAAAGGTGTGTACATATTAAAAACCACTATGGGCAACGAGGTGATTACCAAAAAAGGAGTGAAATAATTGTGGTGTTATGTTTTTTTTTTTTATTAATTATTCTTTGGATTTGGAAAGTGTTGAATGATGAGATATTCAAAAGGGAGTTCTATTTTTTAGTCTTGCTGAGCGGAGGCAAATGTCCAAAAAACTAACAGTCTAAGCGGTTTGATACTCTAACGTTCTAAAAATCTAATAATCTCACCTTCTAACTCATTTTAATTTTTTATTTTTGCGTTTTAATTTTACAGAGATACATATAATATATGAGAACTATACAGTTTAGAGAAGCGGTTTGCGAAGCGATGAGCGAAGAAATGCGTCGCGATGAGTCCATATACTTAATGGGTGAAGAAGTTGCTGAATACAATGGTGCCTACAAAGCATCGAAAGGAATGTTGGCCGAATTTGGTGAAAAACGTGTAATTGATACTCCTATTGCGGAGCTTGGTTTTACAGGTATTGCGGTAGGTTCAGCCATGAATGGATGTCGTCCGATTGTAGAATACATGACCTTCAACTTTTGTATGGTTGGTATTGATCAAATTATTAATAATGCTGCCAAGATGCGTCAAATGTCTGGTGGACAATTCAATATTCCAATTGTATTTAGAGGACCAACAGCTTCTGCTGGACAATTAGGAGCGACTCACTCTCAAGCTATCGAGAATTGGTTTGCTAATACTCCAGGTCTAAAAGTTGTAGTACCTTCGAATGTATATGATGCCAAAGGATTGTTGAAATCTGCCATTCGTGATAATGATCCTGTAATTTTTATGGAATCAGAGCAAATGTATGGCGACAAGGGCGAAGTGCCTGATGGTGAGTACACTATTCCGTTGGGAGTAGCTGATGTGGTGAGAGAAGGAACTGATGTAACAATTGTTTCTTTTGGAAAAATTATCAAAGAAGCTTTTAAAGCAGCAGATGATTTAGCGAAAGAAGGAATCTCTTGTGAAGTAATCGATTTGAGAACGGTACGTCCTATGGATACAGAAGCGATTTTGAAATCGGTTAAGAAAACCAATCGTTTGGTAATTTTAGAAGAAGCTTGGCCTTTTGCTAGTGTATCTTCAGAGATTACATATTTGGTTCAAGAACAAGCTTTTGATTTCTTGGATGCGCCAATTCAAAGAATCACAACAGCTGATACACCAGCACCTTATTCTCCTGTTCTCTTAAAAGAATGGTTGCCAAACTCTGATGACGTTGTAAAAGCAGTCAAAAAAGTATTGTACAAAAAATAAGCAAAGTTAAAAATCATAAAATAGGTTTTTTTTAACATTCCTAGTGGCGGTTTAAGACTACTACTTGTCATCTAATTATTATATTTGGGGCTTCATCGATACGCATTCGATGAGGCCCTTTTTTACTTATGAAAAAATCAATTTTATATTTCTTTATACTCGTAATTGCATTAGTCACCGTTGCAAAAGCACAAACGAAGGTTAGCGGTATTGTGGTCGATAAATCCAATCAACCTATTCCTTATGCTAATGTTGTTTTTAAAAACTCAAATGTAGGAATTGTAACCAATGAAGATGGTCGATTTTACATTGAGTCTCCACAAAATTATACTGTTTTGGTAATTACTTCGGCTGGCTTTTCTGACAAGGAAGTGACCTTAGAAAAAGCAGTGAATTACAATTTCAAAATTGTATTGAAGGAGATGCAAGAATTGAATGAAGTGGTCGTTTTTACGGGAAAAACGTCAAAGAAAAACAATCCTGCTCTAGATATTTTGCGCAAAATTTGGGAACGCAAACGCAAAAATGGTTTGTATCAATTCAATCAATACCAAATGGAGAAGTATGAGAAGATTGAATTTGATATGAATACTATTGACAGTGCTTTTATGAAAAATAAAATTTTCAAAGGGATGGAATTCATCTTCAAGCAAGTCGATACCTCTAAAGTTACTGGTAAAACCTATTTGCCTATTTTTATCAACGAAGCTTTGTATGATGTGTATGGGGACAATACTATCAAGAAAGTTAAAGAAATCAATAAAGCCAATAAAACCTCTGGATTTAATGGAAATCAACAAATTTTAGCTTTTGTTAAAGATTTGTATTCTGATTATAATATATATGATAATCACTTGACTTTTTTTGACAAAAGTTTTACCAGTCCACTTTCTAAAACAGGGATTGATGTCTATAATTATGTGTTGCGTGATAGCGCATTAATCGACAACAAATGGTGTTTTAATATCGTTTTCTATCCAAGACGTAAAAACGAATTGACCTTCAAAGGAGATTTTTGGGTAAACGATACCACTTTTGCCATTAAGAAAATTAATATGGCGGTAACCAAGAGCGCCAATATTAACTGGGTAAAAGACATTTATATCGAGCAAGAATTTGAGGTAATGAACGATTCTGTTTTTCTCTTGACTCGAGATTATTTGATGTCGGATTTTGCTTTAAACAAAAAAGAAAAATCAAAAGGTGTTTATGGCAAAAGAACTTCTTTTTATCGCAATCACGAGTTCAACAAACCTAAACCTACTACTTTTTACAAAGACGAAGTCAATTTTATAGACAACGAGGTCTACAATAAATCCGAGGAGTATTGGGAAGAGAACCGCTTTGAAAAGCTCTCCAAAGATGAAAAAGGAATTTATAAAATGCTCGATACGTTGCAAACCGTCAAAAAATTCAAGCAATTGTACAGCTTGGTTTCTATCTTAGGAAGTGGTTATGTAGAATTCAAAAATTTTGATTTCGGAAGCGTTTTTTCCACCTTTGGCTACAACGAAGTAGAGGGTGTACGTCTTCGTCTAGGCGGAAGGACTTATTTTGGACCTAATGACCCTTGGCGTGTTCAGGCTTTTACGGCTTATGGTTTTGAAGATCAAAAAATCAAATATGGTGTTTCGGGAAAATGGATGGTCGATAAGAAAAATCGAATCATCATTTCGGGAGGAAATCGACGTGACATTGAGCAAATTGGCGCCAGTTTGACCACAACGAATGATGTGTTGGGTCGCAGTTTTGCGTCTTCGGCTTTGTTTACGACGGGAAGTAATGGTAAATTAACCAATATCAATCTGACCAATGTTTCGTTTGAAATAGAGCCTATTAAGAATTGGACGTTTCAAGCCGGAATTTCACATCGCACCTTAGTTTCTGCATCACCGACCTTTAGTTTGGACTACTATACCACGTTGCCGTCGGCAGCCAATCCTGCGGGAGTGGTTAAAAGTGATGTAAGGCAATCTGAAGCTAATCTTCAAATTGAGTACACTCCCAACCGTAAAACGATTGGTTTTGGTGTAGAACGTGATATTGTTGACAGTCCGTACAGTCGTGTTTTTATCAATTACAGTCACGGATTCGAGGGTATTCTGAACAGCGATATTCGATACGACAAGATTCAGTTGTATTACAAACAGCCGTTCATTATCGGACCACTGGGAAGAACCAACCTAATTTTAGAGGCTGGGAAAACATTTGGCACCATTCCTTTAGGTTTGATGAGCGTTATTCCTGGAAATCAAACGTATTTCAGTATCGAGAATACCTTCAATAATCTGAATTTCTACGAATTTATAAGCGATCAATACGTAACCTTACAATGGAATCACAATTTCCAAGGGCGTTTGTTTGCTCGAATTCCATTTATGCGAAAACTCAATTGGCGAGAGGTAGTGGGGGTAAAAGGCGTTTACGGAACGATCTCAGATGCCAACCGAGCCATCAATGCCTCTGGATTACCTTATGTGGCGCCTGAGAACATCTATTGGGAATACAGTGCCGGAATTGGGAATATTTTCAAAGTATTTAGAATAGATTTTGCTTGGCGTGGCAGTTATCTCAATACACCCGATGCACAAAATTTCACGGTCAAAGGAACCTTTGGGTTTAATTTTTAGGAGCTCATCCAGCTGTACGCTATATCTCTAGTGGCGAACCCCGCCACTAGAGGATGCCGCTTCCATCTGGGCTAAACAATCGATTATGCAAGAACCTTTTTCGTTATTAATTGCCCAAGAACCCGTTTTCAAAACTATAGTGGAAAAATACGGTTTGCCCACTATTCCAGAACGTCCCGAAGGTTTCGAGACACTCGTGCTCTTAATTCTAGAACAGCAAGTTTCTATTGATTCTGCCAAAGCGACTTATTTGCGAGTAAAAGAAGCGGCAAAACCTTTTCTTCCTGAAACGGTTGTGCAGCTAAGTGATGAGCAATTGAAGACTGTGGGTGTTAGTCGTCAAAAAATAACCTATATCAAAGCTTTGGCTACTGCACTCCTTTCAAAAGAATTGGTTTTAGAAGAATTGTCTTCACTTTCTGCCGAAGTGGTTCGCGAAAAATTAATCAAAATAAAAGGAATCGGTCATTGGACTATTGATATTTATTTGATGTTTTCCTTACAAGCACCAGATTTGTTACCTCTTGGTGATATTGCCGTGGTAAATACCTTCAAAGAATTATTTGATATACACGACAAAGACATGATGGAGCAGCGTGCTCAACATTGGCAACCTTATCGTTCTTTTGCTACGTATTTATTATGGCATCATTATTTGTGTAAACGCAACCGAAAAGTAGTTTACAATCCTTAATTGGCGAAAACGATATAGTTACATATCCTTATTTTTTTCTTGTAAAAACGTTCGGTTTGTATACTTTTGCAAAAAAATTATAAAAAGCTAAGACTTAATAAAAATGACTGCAGACAAATTAAAAACTTTCGATGTATTGATCGAAATACCAAGAGGAAGTAGAAACAAATACGAGTACGATTTTGCCATCAAAAGAATGCGTTTCGATAGAATGTTATTCTCTTCTATGATGTATCCAGCAGACTACGGATTTATTCCTGAAACATTAGCCTTAGATGGCGATCCATTGGATGTATTGGTATTGGTAAACGAGCCAACTTTTCCTGGATGTGTGATGGAAGTAAAACCAATTGGAGTTTTTCATATGGCAGACGATAAAGGACCAGACGAAAAAGTGATCTGTGTACCCGTTTCTGATCCAATTTGGAATTCATTAGAAGATCTCTCAGATGTAAATCCACACTTATTAAAAGAGATTGAACATTTCTTTCAAGTTTACAAAGATTTAGAGCACAAGAAAGTAGATGTAGAAGGTTGGGGTGATGTGAATGAAGCCTATGCTATCATCAAAGAATGTACACAGCGTTTTGATGAAATCGAAAATAAACCAGAAGGATTATTTAGTATTAAATAAAATTACCCTTCATTTTTTATAAAAAAAGCAATACTCAGCAATGAGTGTTGCTTTTTTTTGCTTAAATTCGTTACCAACAAGATTTTATGATTAATTAAAAATAATATTTCTCTATGAATACATTTATGATTTTTGTGCCAATTGTTATGGCGCTTATTGGACTTCTGTTCATGTTCGCAAAACGAGCTTGGGTGCTCAAACAAGATGCTGGTGACGGCAAAATGAAAGAAATATCAGATTACATTTATGAAGGGGCTTTGGCCTTTTTAAAAGCAGAATATAGATTATTAGCTGTATTTGTCTTTTTAGCAAGTGCAGTATTGGCAGGGATAACTTTCTTACCTGGCGTAAAAACCCATCTTTTAATAGTTATCGCTTTTATCTTTGGTGCTTTTTTCTCCGCTTTGGCTGGAAATATGGGAATGAAAATCGCCACCAAAACCAACGTCAGAACAACACAAGCAGCACGTACTAGTTTACCTCAAGCTTTAAAAGTGTCTTTTGGTGGAGGAACCGTAATGGGATTAGGTGTAGCCGGTTTAGCTGTTTTAGGGTTGACCGGTTTTTTTATTGTCTTTTTCAGAATCTTTATGAACGGAGAATGGACTTCTACTGAAGATATGACGATTGTTCTGGAAACCTTAGCTGGTTTTTCTTTAGGAGCTGAATCTATTGCGTTGTTTGCTCGTGTAGGTGGTGGAATTTACACCAAAGCGGCCGATGTTGGTGCCGATTTAGTTGGTAAAGTAGAAGCTGGAATCCCTGAAGACGATCCAAGAAACCCTGCTACAATCGCTGATAACGTTGGGGATAATGTTGGAGACGTTGCCGGTATGGGTGCCGATTTATTTGGTTCGTATGTTGCGACTGTATTGGCTGCAATGGTTCTTGGAAACTACGTGATTAAAGATATGGGTGGTAAAATTGATGATGCCTTTGGAGGAATTGGTCCAATTTTATTGCCGATGGCGATTGCTGGTTTTGGAATTTTGTTTTCTATTATCGGAACGATGTTGGTGAAAATTAGTAGTGATGATGCCAAAGAAGCTCAAGTACAAAAAGCCTTAAACATCGGAAACTGGGTGTCTATTGTTTTAACCTTGGTTTCTTGTTACTTTTTAGTACAATATATGTTGCCTACGACTATGAAAATGGAGTTTTATGGCGAAGGTATTAAGGATATCGATTCTATGCGTGTTTTCTATGCTACGATTGTTGGTTTGGTTGTAGGTGGAACCATTTCTTCCGTAACGGAATATTACACTGGTTTGGGTACAAAACCGGTAATGGCGATTGTTCAAAAATCAAGTACAGGTGCAGGAACTAACGTTATTGCTGGTTTAGCAACAGGAATGATTTCAACTTTCCCAACGGTTTTATTATTTGCAGCTGCTATTTGGGCTTCTTATGCTTTAGCTGGATTTTATGGTGTGGCTTTAGCCGCTTCAGCGATGATGGCGACTACCGCTATGCAATTAGCAATCGATGCGTTTGGACCTATTTCAGACAACGCAGGAGGAATTGCTGAAATGAGTGAATTACCAAAAGAAGTTCGTACCAGAACCGATATTTTGGATTCTGTTGGAAACACGACAGCTGCTACAGGAAAAGGTTTTGCGATTGCTTCTGCAGCACTAACTTCATTGGCTTTGTTTGCAGCTTATGTAACTTTTACAGGAATTGATGGAATCAATATTTTTAAAGCTCCTGTTTTAGCAATGTTATTTGTGGGTGGCATGATTCCAGTGGTTTTCTCTGCTTTAGCAATGAATTCTGTTGGAAAAGCTGCAATGGATATGGTTTACGAAGTACGTCGTCAGTTCAAAGAAATTCCAGGAATTATGGAAGGAACAGGAAGACCAGAATACGGTAAATGTGTGGAGATTTCAACCAAAGCTGCTTTACGCGAAATGATGTTGCCTGGTATATTGACCATTGGTTTTCCTATCGCTATTGTGTTACTAGGAAAATTAGTTTACGGTGATAACAACCAATTGATTGCTGAAATGTTAGGAGGCTATATGGCTGGAGTAACTGTATCTGGAGTATTATGGGCAGTTTTCCAAAATAACGCTGGAGGTGCTTGGGACAATGCTAAGAAATCTTTCGAAGCTGGGGTTATGATTAATGGAGTAATGACGTACAAAGGTTCTGATGCACACAAAGCGGCGGTAACTGGAGATACCGTTGGAGACCCTTTCAAAGATACCTCTGGGCCATCTATGAATATTTTAATCAAATTGACTTGTTTGATTGGATTGGTTATTGCTCCGATTTTAGGAAGTGGGCATACTGATACCGCTGCAACGGCGTCTTGTTGCGCAGGTGGAGCTACCACAGAAATGATGTGCGAAGCCAAAAAATGCGACCCTGCAAAAATGGCTACTATGACCAAAGACGAGTGCGCAGCGATGTGCAAAGAAAATGGTTGTTCAGAAGAATGTACTGCTAAATGTTTGTCAATGTACGATGCCAATGGAAAATTTGTGGGTGAAAAAACACAAACCATTAAATTGACTACGATGAAAGATGTTCATGTGGAAATGACCAGTGATAAAGGTAAAACTAAAGCTACAGTAACTACTACGGCTAACGGAACGACTACCACTCAAACTTTCGAAGGAACTGAGGAAGAAGTGAAAGCGAAAATCAAAGCTTTGAAATAATAGTATCGATGTGTCAAAGTAATTGCTTTGGCATAAGCGCAAACTAAAAACACCTCACAACATTATTTTGTTGTGAGGTGTTTTTTTTAGAGTAATACAAACAAAAAAGCCTTGCATCTGCAAAACTTTTTTGTTTTTTATAAATCTTAGGTAATCTGTGTTTCTAAAACAATCCGTTCAATTCTGCATCAATTCTGTTGATGATGTTTCCTAAGTCTTCTGGGTTATCCACAAAATTGATATTATCCACATCAATCACCAAAAGTTTCCCTTTGGTATAACTTTGAATCCACGCTTCGTATCGTTCGTTCAAACGGCTCAAATAGTCAATAGAAATGGAGTTTTCGTATTCACGCCCGCGTTTGTGAATTTGTCCTACCAAATTAGGAATGGAGCTTCTTAAGTAAATCAACAAATCTGGTGGTTGCACCATCGTTTCCATCAATTCAAATAAGGAAGTATAATTCTGAAAATCTCGATTGGTCATCAATCCCATCGCGTGTAAGTTGGGAGCAAAAATATGCGCGTCTTCATAAATTGTACGGTCTTGAATGATTTTTTTACCACTTTGGCGAATTTGCATTACTTGACGAAAACGGCTGTTCAAGAAATAAATTTGCAGGTTAAAAGACCAGCGTTCCATTTGGTGGTAAAAATCGTCCAAATAAGGGTTGTCAACTACGTCCTCGTAATGTGGTTCCCATTTAAAATGTTTCGACAATAATTGTGTTAAGGTAGTTTTTCCTGAACCTATGTTTCCTGCTACTGCTATGTGCATTACGGTAGTATGATTTTAAAATTATAAATTCCTTCGGTTGTAAAAATAGCTAAAATTTGGGCTTGGTAATAGAATTTTTCAAACCTTTTTTCAGGAAGTTGAAGGGTAGTGCTTGCCCAAGATTTATCTTTTTGTCGAGTCAATAGTGTTATTTTTTGGTCTATACTGTAAAGCATCTGATTGGAGCTGATGATTTGGAGTTGGTCAGCAGCTGGAAATTTTCCTAAATTCTCGATGGCGCCAAATAACGAACAAGAATAGCCTTCTCCATTGTCAGCCATCCATATAAATGAATTGAAGTCTGTGGTGTAGTTTTTGATTTTTCCCGACAGAGGAGTACTAATGGTTTTGTACTCGTTTTTGAGATAGTCATACAATCCAATTTGTTGATTGAGGTTGTTGTAGATCCACAATTGATTTTGAGAAGCAATACCCACTGCCGTAGCATTGATTGGCGTAGGGTGCTCAGAAAAATTAATTTTTTGACTTTCGTTGAGTTGGTTGTCTAATAGGATTACCGTATTGAAATCCTCATAAAACAATACTATCTTGAGTGGATTTTGAAGGTCGACTTTGGTGATTTTTCCTAAGGTCACGTTTTTGTATTCCCAGTTTTCGGAGTCTTTGCTTTTCTTGAAAACGTTATTTTCTATTGTATAGGCATAATCAAAAGCGTCGTGAGCCAAAAACGTGACTGTTTTGGGAGCGACCTCCATTGCTTGCATAGGAATCCCTTTGATTTGGGAGTGGCATTGGGTTAAAAACGAAAATGCTACCAAAAACATCAAATACTTCTTCATTTCGCTAATTTACAATTAAACCTTTTCGTTTTTCTTATGTCTATAGTTATTTATGAACTAATGCTGTAACAAATGAATTTGAATCTCGTCTTATTGAAAAATTTGGAAACTATGTATAAAATTATTTTGCTTTTGACCGCGCTTGTATTGAGCAGTGTTGGGCTTAGAGCTCAGGAATTTCAAGGTATGGCAGTGTATGAGTCTAAAACGAGTACAGCTGATTTTAAGACCAGAATGGAAGGAAATAAAAACATTACTCCCGAAATGATGAAAAACATCGAGGATCGAATGAAGAAAATGTTTGAAAAAACATTCATTCTAAATTTTGATAAATCGGCGTCTATTTATAAAGAAGAAGAGAAATTAGAGGCGCCTGGACAAGATGGTGGCGGCGGAATGCGAATGATGGCTTCTATGACTGGAGGCGGCGGTACGTATTACAAAAATGTAAAGGATAAAAGCTATACGGTCGATAAAGAATTTATGGGCAAAGAGTTCTTGGTCAAAGATACCCTTACCAACCTAAAGTGGAAAATGGAAGGAGAGACGAGAGTAATTGGCGGTTATAATTGTTACAAAGCTACAGCCGTTCGTCCGGTTAGTAAAACCGATTTTAGAAATTTTAGACCAAAGGACGAGAAAAAAGAGGCTACTGAGAAAGCGGGTGAACCTAAGAAAATCAGTCTTATGGATGAGTTAGATATTCCCAATGAAGTTACGATTACGGCGTGGTACACTCCAGAAATTCCAGTAAATCAAGGGCCTGAAGGCTATTGGGGATTGCCTGGTTTGATTTTGGAAGTTAATGATGGTAAAACTGTGATTTTATGTTCTAAAGTGGTTTTGAATCCGAAAGAAAAAGCAGCTATAAAACCCGCTACGAATGGCAAAGTAATCAATCAAAAAGATTTTGACGAAACGGTGATTAAAAAAATGGATGAATTTCGTGAGATGAATCGTGGAAGAGGAGGAAATAATGGCGGATTTAGAATGAGAGTAGGAGGTTGATGCTTTCTTTTTATCAGTTTAAATAATAACCAATACAAAATAATGCCACCTTCTAGCCCCGGTGGAAGCGGTATCCTTTGCCTTTTTTCTTTACAAAAGGCAAAGATATAGCGGACGACGGGACTTTGTTGGTCAAAAAGCCCATTGTTGTTGCTCCAAAATAAAGTAATACCACTATCACATTCAATAACCACTCTATGAAAGCATTGCTTCGAATTGCTCTTTTTCTTTTTTCTATTGTATCTTTTGCACAAACCATTAAACTCGATGGTTTGATTACCGACTCTAAAAACGCGGGACTTGAAATGGCCAATGTTATGGCGGTCAATAAAAGCACTAAAGCCATGGATGGTTATGCCATAACGAATGATAAAGGAAAATTTAGTTTGAATTTGAAACCGAATACTACCTATATAATCAAAGTGAGCTTTTTGGGGATGCAAAATAAAGAGGTAGAAGTGACTACGGCTACCACTAATTTAGTCAAAAATATTGCTTTGGACGCGGGTGGTATTGAATTGGACGGGGTTGAGATTGTACGCGAAATGCCTGTTTCTATTAAAGGCGACACGATTGTGTACAATGCCGATTCGTTTAAATCCGGAACAGAAAGAAAACTAGAAGATGTATTGAAAAAATTGCCTGGAGTGGAAGTCAATGCCGACGGCGAAATTGAAGTGGAGGGTAAAAAAGTAACCAAATTGATGGTGGAAGGCAAAGACTTTTTTGATGGTGATACCAAATTGGGAGTAAAAAACATCCCTGCCGATGCGATTGATAAGATTCAAGTATTACGCAATTACAACGAAAACTCGATATTAAAAGGGGTGGAAAACAACCAAGACAATATTGGAATGAATATCAAATTGAAATCAGGTAAGAAGAACTTTTGGTTTGGAGATGTCAACGCGGGTGTTGGGGTGGCCCACAAAGAAAGCAGGTATGTGATTAATCCGAAATTGTTTTATTACAATCCAAAGTACAGTGTGAATTTGATTTCGAATTTCAATAACATAGGCGAATTACCTTTGACGATTCAGGATTATTTTAAGTTTACCGGTGGATTTCGTGGATTGTCGGCTAAGGGAGGTTCAAGTTTTAACGTGTCTTCTAATGATTTGGGTATTGCTTTAGCAAGAAATAATAGAGCCAAGGAAATTGATACGAAGTTTGGCGCGACCAATTTCTCGTACAATGTAAATAAAGCTTGGAGTTTTAGTGGTTTTGGAATTGTTTCTTCTTCGATTACCGATTTAGAAACCATTTCTCAAAATAATATCTTGAAACCGAATTCCTCAGAAGTGGCTTCTACTGAAAACCGAAAAGAAGTAGCGCACCAAACCAGTAATTTAGGTTTATTTAAATTGAGTACGACCTACAAACCCTCGACTAATTTTCAGTTGGATTATGATGTGCTAACCAAGTTGTCCAAACAAGATGAAAACACTTCGTTGCTTCGTGAATCAATAGTGCAAAATATTTCGGCTACGGAATCTATAGCTACGCTAAAAAAGCAAGATCCTATTTCGGTAAATCAGAATTTGAGTGCCTATTTTACCTTGAATGAAAAAAATGTCTTTGCGGTAGAAATGCAAAGTTTATACCAAGAAGAAGATCCTTTTTATAATGCCAATTTGCAGTCGCGACCTTTTACTTTAAGCGGTTATCAACCAGGTCAAAATAGAAACGACATCAACCAAACTCGATTTGTAAAAACGAACAAACTCGACGCCAAGTTGGATTATTACTATATGTTGACGCCAAAAAGCAATATCAATTTGACTTTAGGCAATACGTATTCGTATCAAAATTTTAATTCCTCTATTTTTCAGCTTTTGGATAATGGCACAATAAACGATTTAAATGCTTCCGAAAACACCAACGATGTAGACTATCGTTTTAATGATGTGTTTTTGGGATTGCATTATAAGATACTTACGGGGAAATTTACGTTTACTCCCGGAGTTAGTTTGCACAGTTACAATATGACCAATGCGCAATTAGGAACCGAATTCAGTCAGAAATTCTTCAGAGCCTTACCTGACTTTGTAGCGATTTACCAAATCAAAAAAGCCGAGACCTTGACCTATAACTTCTCGTATACTAACAATTTTACCGACATCAATAAATTGGTAGAAGGTTATGTCTTCTCGAACTACAATAGTTTAACTCGCGGTTTCAGAGCACTAGAAAATGCTACGGCACAACAACATTCGCTGCGTTACTTCAAATACAATATGTTCAATATGGAAAACATTACCGCTTTTGTAAATTACACCAAAACGGTAGATGCCATTAAAACAGATGCTACTTTTGATGGGGTGAACCAAACTTCAGTGCCTTTTAACTCTCCTTTTGCCGACGAAACCATCTCGGGACGTGCTTCTTATGGGCGTTCGTTTTTGAAAAATTACAAAGCTTCTTTTGATACTAATTTGAATTGGTCGAAATTTAATAACAAGCAGAACAATGTAACTATCGCTAATGAGAGTTTTACACAAAGTTATACTTTGAGAGCTTCTACCAATTACAAGAGCTTACCCAATCTAGAAGTAGGATACAATATAGTAATCAATGACTATAACAATAATACTTTTTATACCGATCGTCCTTTTGCCAAGCTAGATTACTATTTCTTAGACAGTTTCTCATTTGTAGCCGAGTATGAATTCTATCATTATTACAACAACGACAAAACCGTTAATAATGAATATGATTTCTTGAATGCGAGTTTGATTTACCAAAAGAAGAACAGCAAATTAGAGTATAAAATAAGCGGTACGAATTTATTGAATACTACCTCACTCAACGACGATAGTTTTTCACAATTCGCTACAAGAACCTCGCAATATACCGTACAACCTCGTTATTTGATTTTCTCTGTGAAGTATAATTTGTAGGGAGTAGATTGTTTTATATCAAACCATAAGCAATCTACTGAAAAGGCTTTTTGTTATAGGTTTGTTTAAATCAAATTTTAAAACTAATGAATAAAGTATAGTGTTAACTTAACTCTAGGAGTTTAAAAAAAGCCTTCTCGTTTACTATAACAAGAAGGCTTTTACTTTATTAAAAGCTTTGATCTTATAATCCAAAAGCAGTTTTTACTTGATCTACAAAATCTAATTTTTCCCAAGTAAACAAATCTACAGTAACGGTTTTTGTTAATCCGCCTGGAGCAGAGAAAGTTTTGGTTACGGTTTCAGGAGTACGTCCCATGTGTCCGTATGCTGCTGTTTCGCTATAAATCGGGTTTCTTAATTTCAATCGTTGTTCGATGAAGTAAGGACGCATGTCGAAAATTTCTTCTACTTTTTTAGCGATTTCACCATTTGTCAAATTCACTTTTGAAGTTCCGTAGGTTTCGATGAAAACCCCCATTGGTTTAGCTACACCAATCGCGTAAGAAACTTGTACTAAAATTTCGTCAGCTACACCAGCGGCTACTAAGTTTTTAGCAATATGACGAGTTGCATAAGCTGCACTACGGTCTACTTTACTTGGATCTTTTCCTGAGAAAGCACCACCACCGTGAGCGCCTTTCCCACCGTAAGTATCTACAATGATTTTTCTTCCGGTTAAACCGGTATCTCCGTGAGGTCCTCCAATTACGAATTTTCCTGTTGGGTTGATATGGTATTGGATTTTATCATTGAATAAATGAGCGTGTTCTGGATTTTTGGCGATAATTCTAGGAATCAAAATGTCAACAATATCTTTTTTGATTTTAGCTAACATAGCAGCTTCTTCATCAAAATCGTCATGTTGTGTAGAGATAACAATCGCATCGATACGAGTCGGTTTGTTATCATCGCTGTATTCTAAAGTTACTTGAGATTTAGCATCAGGACGCAAATACGTGATTTCGTTGTTTTCACGTCTTAAAATCGCTAATTCTTGCAGTAATTTGTGCGATAAATCAAGTGCCAATGGCATGAAGTTTTCGGTTTCGTTAGTAGCGTAACCAAACATCATTCCTTGGTCACCTGCTCCTTGTTCTTCTTTACTGGCTCTATCAACCCCTTGATTAATGTCAGCTGATTGTTCGTGAATAGCAGAAAGAATACCACAAGAATTGGCTTCAAACATATATTCGCTTTTTGTATATCCAATCTTGCGAATTACTTCACGAGCAATTTGTTGTACATCTAAGTACGTATTTGATTTTACTTCACCAGCCAAAATTACTTGACCTGTAGTTACTAAAGTTTCACATGCTACTTTGGAGTCTGCATCAAAAGCTAAAAAGTTATCAATTAATGCGTCCGATATTTGATCAGCAACTTTGTCTGGATGTCCTTCACTTACAGACTCTGACGTAAATAAATAAGCCATAATAAAAAATGTATTTTAAAATTAAGCGAGGAAAAGGTAATTGCTATAAAAAACTAAAGGGAAGTGTTCCTGCTTTAGCATTTTTTATATCGAAGTTTGTTTTCGATATCCACAATGAAATATTTCATTATGAAGAGGTTGCAATCAGTTCAAATTTTTCCTCTGTATTCGGGCGCAAAGGTATGAAACCATTTTTAATTTCAAATTAATCTTAACTTTTTTTTGAATTTATGTTAAGCTAATCACTTTGTCTACACGATTTTGTTATCTTTAGTATAAACATTTCTTAAAAGCTTGTAAATTGTTTGGTTTTTCGGAATTTAGTTTGCACTTTTGTTAAAACAAAAAAAACAACAATGAATTTAGTCTCTTGTAAAATGATGAAAGCCATTCAGGATAATTCCTGCGGGTTGTCTATTGCACGTATTTAAATTCATTCAAAATATAGCAAAAGCCTCCCGCCAAAACGGGAGGCTTTTTTATTTACAACAAAAGAAAACAATACTAAAAATTTGAATGTAATGAAACAAATCAATCAACCTCAGTCTAAATCTCTAAATGTCAAGTCTATTAAGAATGCCAAGGTAATGGTTATGAGTATGTGTATGATTGATATGTGCTGATTCTGAAAGTAAGTTTATAAATAACTTTTTTAAACCCTTTTGGATTTTTTCTAAAAGGGTTTTTTGTTACCACAATAGATAAAAAATATAATTTAAAAAATAAAAAAAATGAGTACTACTAAATTCGCCACTAAGGCATTACATACAGGACACGATACTACTAAAACTGCTGGAACACGTGCGGTTCCTATTTTTCAAACCAGTTCTTATGTTTTTAATAATTCTGAACACGCTTCTAATTTATTCAGTTTGTCAGAAGCTGGTTTTATTTACACTCGATTGAATAACCCAACAAACGATATTTTAGAGCAACGTTTAGCAGCGCTTGAAGGAGGTATTGGAGCTGTAGTTACAGCATCGGGGACGGCTGCTATTGCGACTACTTTATTGGTGCTCTTAAAAGCGGGTGATCATGTTGTGGCTTCTAACAGTTTGTATGGAGGGACGTATAATCTTTTGAGTGTGACTTTGCCAAGACTTGGAATTACTACCACTTTCGTTGATCCTTCAAAGGCAGAGAATTTTAATAAAGCCGCTAAAGAAAATACGAAAGTCTTTTTTGCCGAGTCGTTAGGGAATCCAAAATTAGATGTTTTGGATCTAAAAGCTATTTCATCTGAGGCTCAATCGCTTAAAATTCCTTTCATTGTAGATAACACCGTTCCTTCTCCCTATTTACTCAATCCGATTGAATTTGGCGCGAATATTGTAATTCACTCTTTGACGAAATACATTTCGGGAAATGGGACTTCGCTGGGTGGAGTCATCATAGATGCTGGAACTTTTGACTGGAGTAGCGGGAAGTTTCCTGAATTCACAGAACCTTCTGCAGGTTATCACGGATTAGTGTATCACGAAGCGTTAGGGAATGCTGCTTTTATCGCCAAAGTTCGTATCGAAGGATTACGAGATTACGGAGCAGCACTGAGCCCGTTCAATGCTTTTCAAATCATTCAAGGTCTAGAAACTTTGCCAATCCGAGTCCAGAAGCACAGTGAAAATGCGTTGGCCTTGGCCCAATGGCTAGAACAACAAGATGCTGTTGCTTGGGTCAATTATCCAGGTCTGCCATCGAGTAAATATTATGATTTGGTAACGCGATATTTACCTAAGGGTCAGAGTGGTATCGTAACTTTCGGACTCAAAGGAGGATTTGAAGCAGCGAAAAAAGTAGCCGATGAAACCCAACTTTTTTCACTCTTGGCCAACATCGGAGATACGAAGTCGTTAATCATTCATCCCGCGAGTACAACACATCAACAATTGTCTGATGACGATCAAGTCACAACAGGAGTGACCAAAGATTTGATTCGACTCTCGGTCGGATTAGAAGATATAGAGGATTTAAAAGCCGATTTAAAAGCTGTGTTTGACAGCTTCGGTTAAATAAAAAAGAAAAACCAAATAAAAAACAATCATCATGAAAACAAATATAACCTTCAGCAAAATAGTTTCTTTCTTTAGTAGAAAAAACATCAAAAATAAAATAGAAAAAGTAGATCAAACCGTACACGAGTTGATTCATCCGCGTTTCATTATGGATAAATCTTCTGAAGCTACAAATGAAACTACTAAGAAATCAATGTTGTTTCATTTGTATTCTAATGAAAACGATACGCTTTTCATTTAAAGAGTATCCATTCAAAGAGCTAGCAATAACCAAGTTTGCAATTGATTTGTAACTTGGTTGTTGTTTTAAAAATTTGCGTGTTAAAAAAATAAATAGTTACTTTGCAGCTTTAAGTTCACAAACGTATTGAAATGTTATAAAGAAAGGCGGAGGGATTAGACCCAATGAAGCCTTAGCAACCCTTCGGAAATCGAAGAAGGTGCTACATTCTATTCGCCTAGCGAAAAAGATAACGCAACAAAATACCTCTAGTCTCCACTAGTTTTTCTTTCTAATATTCCAAATACAAATCAATAACATCAAAGATTTGAGATTGGAAAATAAACCCAACATACTTACCCTTACTAATTTTACCACCGAAAGTGGTGCTTTTTATGCTACCCTAAACTTAAGTTATCAAGTTTTTGGACCCGCTTTGCATACCGCTCCAATTGTGGTAGTAAATCACGCGTTGACAGGAAACTCACAAGTGATTGGCGCAACAGGCTGGTGGAACGATTTAATTGGACCTGCAAAAACTATCGACACTCAAAAATATACGGTTCTCGCCTTTAATGTTCCAGGCAATGGTTTTGATGGCAGTGTAATTGAATCCTATTTGGATTTTACCGCTCGCGATGTGGCACAGCTTTTTAATTTAGGTTTGCAACAACTCGAGATTAATCGTGTTTATGCCATTGTTGGAGGTTCTATTGGTGGAGGAATTGCTTGGGAAATGGCTGCTTTATCGCCACAACTCGCTCAGCATTTAATTCCAATTGCAACGGATTGGAAGGCGACCGATTGGTTGATGGCCAATTGCTATTTGCAAGAACAAATTCTGAATCACTCCTCTCGCCCTATTGAAGACGCAAGAATACACGCTATGTTGTGTTACCGCACTCCAGCATCGTTTGAAGCTAAATTCAACCGAACGATTAATAGCGAATTGGGTGTTTTTAATATCGAAAGTTGGTTGGCGCATCACGGAGAGAAATTGCAACAACGGTTTCAATTGGCTTCTTATAAATTGATGAATCAGTTGTTGAAAACCATTGATATCACTCGAGGAAGAGGTTCTTTTGAAAGTGTGGTAGCGCCAATAACGGCAAACATTCATATCATTGGAATCAATACCGATTTGTTTTTTACTCCAACGGAAAACCGAAAAACAAGTCTAGAATTACAACAATTACAACACCAAGTATCGTATCAAGAAATTGAATCGATTCACGGACACGATGCTTTTTTAATAGAATTTCAACAGTTGAATCGTTTGCTTGCAACGGTTTTTGATTAGTTGAAAAAATGAGATTCTACTAAAAGTTCTTGTGGAATTTTGCGTGAGGGATAGCAGTAGGCTACCGAAGTAGCACGTATAGCCCGACGCTGTTACAAAAAGGGGCTTTGTAAACGGTGCTATAGATAAGCCCCTTTTTTTAACAGGGTCACGCCCTAATTAATGAGGGGAAAGAGAAAAATAAAGTAAATAAAAGGAGTTGAATGACTCGTAAAATATAATAAAATGAAGATATTAAAATTCGGAGGAAAATCATTGGCCAATGGAGAAGGACTTCAAAAAGTTTTGGCAATCCTTACTGATAAAGTGTTGAAGGGAGAAGAATTTGCCGTTGTAGTTTCGGCAAGAGGGAATGCAACGGATGAGTTGGAAGATTTGTTAGCGATTGCGTCTAAGAATGAAAACTACAAACCTTTGTTCGAGAAATTTAAAGCCTATCAACAAGCGGATTTCCCAACGGTGGATTTGTCCGAGGAATTTACTGTGCTCGAAAAATTGTTCGAAGGAGTAAGTTTGATTGGTGATTATAGCGAAAAAATCAAAGACCAAGTTTTATCGCAAGGCGAATTGCTATCGGCTAAATTGATTACGGCTATTTTGAAGCAAAAAGGAGTCAATGCCAATTTTGCTGACGCTAGAGAATTGATAAAAACCGATGGAAAATTTGGCGATGCGCAGCCTATTGAGCAAGTTTCTAAGAAAAATGTGGTGCAGTTTTTTAAACAGCACAGCGATAAAGTCAATATAATTACAGGTTTTATTGGTTCGAATAGCAAAAATGAGGCAACGACTTTGGGTAGAAACGGAAGTAACTATACGGCATCACTTTTTTCTAATTATTTGAACGCATCCGAATTGCAGAATTTTACGCACGTGGACGGAATTTACACAGCCAATCCAGAATTAGTAGAAGATGCTAAAAAAATTGACTTTTTATCGTTTAACGAAGCCAATGAGCTAGCCAATTTTGGCGCTACTATTTTACACGCCAAAACCATTATTCCGCTTTTGGAAAAAAATATTCCGCTACGGATTTTAAATACCTTCAATCACGAAAACAAAGGGACTTTGATTACTTCGAATGCTGGTAAAGAAGGTATTAAAACCCTTTCGGTATTGGAGAATGTGGCATTGGTGAATTTAGAAGGCCGTGGTTTGCTTGGGAAAACGGGTGTTGATGCGCGTATTTTTAGAGTGATGGGCGATAATGATATTAGTGTTAGTATTATTTCACAAGGGTCATCTGAAAGAGGTATTGGTTTGGTAGTTGCCGCAGACAAAGCGAGTAAAGCGATGATAGAATTGGAAAAAGAATTCGAAAATGACTTTTATTCCAAAGACGTAAATAAAATTTCGGTTACCGATGAAGTTTCTGTAATCTCGATTATCGGGCAGGATTTGAGTACGTTTCACAAACCCTATACGGCTTTAATCAAAAACAAGATTGTTCCGATTTTGTTCAACAACACTGTGACTGGGAAGAACGTGAGTTTGGTGGTGCATAAATCTGAATTGAACCGTGCGTTGAACGTAATTCACGGTGAAATTTTTGGTGTTTCGAAGAAAATTAATATCGCGATTTTCGGTCACGGATTAGTAGGTGGAACCTTGATTAACCAAATTTTGGAATCGGCAGATGCCATTGAAAAACGAAAAGACATCCGATTGAATGTTTTTGCGATAGCCAATTCTAAAAATGTTTTGTTGAACAAAAATGGAGTATCGCCGAATTGGAGAAATGAAATTCAAACTAACGGACATTCTTACTCTATAGATGAGATTATCGCCTACGCGAAGGAGCATCATTTAGAGAATTTAATTGCTATAGATAATACCGCTAGTGCAGCTTTTGTTGAAAATTATATTCCATTAATTGAAAGCAGTTTCGACTTGATTTCTTCGAATAAAGTGGCCAATACGTTGAGCTATAGTTTTTATAAAAAATTGAGAAAGGTTTTGGATGATAATCAAAAAAGTTATTTGTACGAAACCAATGTTGGTGCAGGTTTGCCTTTGATTGATACCATCAAATTGTTGCATTTGTCGGGTGAAAACATCACCAAAATCAAAGGAGTGTTTTCAGGTACGTTAAGTTATTTGTTCAATAATTTCTCAGCCAAAGATGTTCCTTTTAGCGAAATTTTGAAAGAAGCAATCGACAACGGTTACACTGAACCCGACCCTAGAGAAGATTTATGTGGTAACGACGTAGGTAGAAAACTATTGATTTTGGCCAGAGAATTGGATTTGCAAAACGAATTTGATGAGATTGCTATTCAGAATTTAATTCCAGAGCATTTGCGTGAAGGCGATGTGTCGACTTTCTTGAATAAACTAAAAGAGTTCGACCCTATTTATGCCAAAATAAAAGCAGAACAGCAACCCAACCACGTTTTACGCTATATTGGAGAATTGTCTGGCGATTTGCAAAACGATAAAGGAAATCTGGAAGTAAAATTAGTTTCTGTACCTTCGGATACTGCTTTGGGAGGTTTGAAAGGTTCGGATTCTTTCTTCGAAATTTACACCGAATCCTACGGTGACCGACCTATTGTAATTCAAGGGGCAGGAGCAGGTTCGGCAGTAACGGCGAGAGGTGTGTTTGGCGATATTTTGAGGTTGTCGGATAAAGGGTAAAAGCCCCCTAGCCCCCGAAGGGGGAATGAAAAGATAAATGATTTTTGAATTAAGAGTAACGATTTTTGATTTTAGATGGAGAGGATGGAACATTGTTTTTCTGAGTTTGGCTTGTCCAAGTATAGTAGAATTATAAACATTATTATATAAAGTATTAATTATATAAAGACTTACCTCCAGTCTATGCTCCCTCCCCTTTTTAGGAGGGCTGTGGAGGGGCTTATTATGGAAATAACAACTACTGAATATAAAAATTGGCTTGTTGAGCTAAAAAGCAAAATTCGTTCTTCACAAATTAAAGCGGCAATTGCCGTAAATAGTGAGCTGATTGCGTTTTATTGGGAATTAGGAAAATCAATTAGTGAAAAAGAAAGCGTTTGGGGAAGCAAATTAATTGAAAAGGTAGCACAAGACTTAAAGGAAGAGTTTCCTGAAATGAAAGGACTTTCAAGAAGAAACCTTTTTAATTGTAAGCAATTTTATAAATTTTACGCTTCCGATTTAGTGCAACAAGCTGTTGCACTAATGGAGCAACTAGCAAGCCCTGAGTTGCAAAGCTCAAGCAATCAGTCATTAAACAAAATGCAGCAACTGTTAATTCAAGTGCCTTGGGGACATAATATCCTTATTTTTACGAAATCAAAGGATACAAATGAAGCGGTTTTTTACATCCAACAAACCATTGAAAACAATTGGAGTAGAGATATTTTAGACCTTCAAATTAAATCAAACTTATATGAAAGACAAGGCAAATCGATAACTAATTTCAAAAATACGTTGCCTGAACCTTTTTCAGATTTAGCCATTCAAACGCTAAAAGACCCTTATGTTTTTGATTTTATTGCTTTAGATACAAAATATAGAGAACGAGATATCGAAAACCAATTGGTACAACATATCACTAAGTTTTTGCTAGAATTGGGTAAAGGATTTGCATTTGTTGGACAACAATATCATTTGGTTATTGCCGATAATGATTATTATATCGATTTGCTCTTTTATCATACTCGGCTTAAATGTTATGTGGTGGTTGAATTAAAAAACACCAAATTTATACCAGAATTTGCAGGGAAATTAAATTTTTATTTGTCAGCAGTGGATAGTTTGGTCAAGCAAAATGACGACAATCCAACTATTGGTATTTTGCTTTGTAAAGATAAAAGTAATTTAGAAGCTGAATTTGCTTTACGAGACATAAACAAACCTATAGGGATAAGCGAATTGAAACTAACGGAAAATTTGCCAGATAACCTAAAAAGTAGCTTGCCTACCATTGAAGAAATTGAGCAAGAATTAAAAAGGCTTGATGTTTAAGTATTGGAAGAATAATTTTATAATTTAAAAAAGACTTACCTCCAGTCTTATACTCCCTCCCTTTTTGGGGAGGGTTGGGGAGGGGATTATTATGAAAGTAATATTAAACAGAGTAAACGAAAATTTCCATTTCGAGTTAAAAAATGACAGAGGTCATCTAGTAAATGTAGATGCGCGTCCTGAATTTGGTGGAAATGATATGGGACCAAGTCCAATGGAATTAGTATTGATGGGTGTGGCAGGTTGTAGCGGCATCGATATGATTTCGATTTTGAAAAAACAACGTCAGCAAATCACCTCTTTTAAAGCTGAGGTAGAAGGAGAACGCGTACAAGTGGGCGAAGCCAAACCCTTCAAAGACATTCACGTAGTGTTTTATTTGGAAGGTGACATTATCCCCGAAAAAGCGGCTCGTGCGGCACAACTTTCTTTTGAGAAATATTGTTCTGTTTCCAAAACATTAGAACCAACCGCAACCATTCACTACAAAGTGGTTTTGAATGGAGAGGAATTATAAATTATTCAAGCAAAAAAAACACAGATTGCACAGATTTACACAGATTTGTCAGTTTGTTTTTGAAATTTAAAACAATAAGAATTTGTGCAAATTCGTGCAATTCGTGTTAAAAACAAAAAAATAAATGAACGAACAAGATTTTGGTTTTGAAACCCAAGCCATTCGCGGTCAGATTGAACGATCACAATATTTAGAGCATTCGGTGCCTTTATACTTAACTTCAAGTTTTGTATTTGAGGATGCCGAAGATATGAGAGCTTCATTTGCAGAAGAAAAAGAGCGCAATGTATACAGCCGCTACAGCAACCCAAACACCATTGAGTTTATTGATAAAATTTGCAAAATGGAAGGCGCTGAGGCTGGATTTGCTTTTGCATCAGGAATGGCTGCTATTTATTCTACGTTTGCAGCTTTACTGAAGTCGGGCGACCATATTGTTTCGTCGAGTAGTGTTTTTGGTGCTTCGCATTCTTTGTTTATGAATTATTTTCCAAAGTGGAATATTCAAACGACCTATTTTGATATCAATCAACCTGAAACTATAGAAAGCTTTATTCAGCCCAACACTAAGATTCTTTATGCGGAATCCCCAACGAACCCAGCCATTGATATCATTGATTTGGAAGTATTGGGTGCTATTGCCAAAAAACACAATTTGATTTTGATTATCGATAATTGTTTTGCTACGCCATACATTCAACAACCTATCAAATGGGGAGCGGATTTGGTGATTCATTCGGCTACCAAATTAATCGATGGACAAGGCAGAGTGTTAGGAGGAATTACCGTTGGAAGATCCGATTTGATTAAAGATATTTATCTTTTTTCTCGATTGACAGGACCTTCTTTGTCGCCATTTAACGCTTGGGTATTGTCTAAAAGTTTAGAAACTTTGGCGGTTCGTGTAGATAGACATTGTGAAAACGCTTTGAAAGTAGCTGAGTTTTTAGAAAATCATCCACAAGTTAATAAAGTGAAATATCCTTTCTTGAAATCGCATCCGCAATACGAAATTGCCAAAAAGCAAATGAAATTGGGCGGTAACATCGTGGCCTTCGAAATCAAAGGCGGACTAGAAGCAGGAAGAGCCTTTTTGGATAAAATAAAATTGTGTTCGTTATCGCCTAATTTGGGAGACACTAGAACTATTGTAACGCATCCAGCCTCAACCACACATAGTAAATTATCTGTAGAAGAGCGTTTGGCCGTAAGCATCACCGATGGTTTGGTGCGTGTTTCCGTGGGATTAGAAACCGTAGAAGATGTGATTGCTGATTTGAATCAGGCATTAGCCCCCTAACCCCCGAAGGGGGAATTCAAAAATTTTGAATTATAGTAATATACCACGGTTTCAGCCGTGGGTTATGTTTTGTGAAAGATTTTTTAATTAAATTTGTATTCCAAAGCTGTTAAAATGAGTACTATTGTTAATAACATCAATCAATTAGATCCTAAAGGAAGTTATACTTATGCTGATTATTTGCTATGGCAATTCTCGGAAAGGGTAGAGTTGATTAAGGGGAAAATCTTAAAAATGAGTCCAGCTCCTAGCAGGAATCATCAAGAAATTTCTTGGATAATTGCGAGACAGTTAGATAAAATTTTCCGCAAAACATCCTGTAAAATGTATACAGCCCCATTTGATGTTCGATTGGTAGATTTTAAAAACAGTAGTGATGATAGTCAGATAGTTTCTGTGGTTCAACCTGATTTATGTGTTATTTGTGATCATAATAAATTAGATGAAAAAGGATGTATTGGCGCTCCCGATTTGATCATCGAAATTCTTTCGCCAGGGAATTCCACAAAAGAAATGGATTTGAAATTTGATCTCTACCAAGAAAATAAAGTTAAAGAGTATTGGATAGTTAATCCTATGGAAAAAATGATTTTGATCTACGTTCTCGAAAACGATAGATTCGTAGGATTAAAACCGATTACAGAAAAAAGCCTCCTCCAAAGTGCCGTTTTTCCAAACTTAAAATTTAAGGCAAAAGTCGTTTTTGATCTTTAATAGTTTTATAACAATTTTAAACCCACGCTTTCGGCTGTGGGTTTTGTGGTTATAAAAGGGATATTATAGTAAAACGATTAATTTGGAGCAGAAAGATTTGGCTTTTTTGGAGGGAAAGTTCCCGCTGTCATTCCAATCTTTTTTGAGTCGAAAAAAGATCGACTCAAAAAAGGATTTTCCCTTCCATCGGGGCTAAAAGGAAAGATTTTGCATTTTTGTTATCATCCAAAATGGTAGAAATACTATTTATCGAATTCAGACGATAGAATAATTGAGTTTTGATTTGTTAAAAGTGTAAATTTGGTTTTTAACATTAAAAGTAAATGAAACCAAGATTAATCATTTTATCGGATTTGTGGGGAAAAGAAAAATCAGACTGGGTTTCCGATTATGTTGAACAATTGAAAGATAAATTCGAAATTCAATTTTATGATTGTTGCGAGTTGGGAGCAATCGACAGCACCAATTATACTGAAGAAAGTCTCCACATCCAATTTGTCAATGGCGGAATCGAAAAGGTGATTGAAAATCTTTTGGAAGCAGAGAAAAATCAGATTGATATTTTAGCCTTTAGTGTTGGTGGAACAATTGCTTGGAAAGCTGCTTTGAAGGGATTGGATATTCGAAATTTATTTGCCGTTTCATCAACAAGATTGCGCTTTGAGGAAGATATTCCTAATGGAGTAATTAAGCTTTATTATGGAGAAAATGACATCAATAAACCAAGCAACAATTGGTTTGAAAAGCATTCGATAAATTTTGAAATCATAAAAAAATAAGGGGCACAATTTTTATACTCAAAAAGCATTTGCTATTTCAATTTGCAACGAATTTTTAAATTAGATTCATTCAATTTGGTAACAAAAGGATAAAGTTTGTAGTTTCGTAAACATAATTTAAAGACGATTTGTTTCGATTCTAAAAAAATTAAACATCAGTCCCGATTACTATTGGGATTAATTCAAATTCATTATGCTTTCAAAAAAAACGAAATACGGAATCAAAGCCCTTACTTTTTTGGCACGACAAAAGGACAATACACCTGTGCAAATTGCCGAAATTGCTAAAGCAGAGCATATTTCTTTGAAGTTTTTGGAAAGCATTTTATTGCTTTTGCGTCATTCGGGTTTTTTGGGTGCCAAAAAAGGAAAAGGCGGCGGATACTATTTAATCAAAGAACCCAAAGACATCAATATGGCCAAAGTCTATCGCATACTCGAAGGACCAATTGCCTTATTGCCTTGTGCTAGTCACAATTTTTATGAACCCTGCGACGATTGCAATGACGAAGCCACTTGTGCCGTTCGTAAACTGATGATGGAAGTGCGTGACAATACCTTAATGATTCTGGAGAACAACACCTTGGCAGACATTGCTTTTTAAAGTATAAAAATGACTGCTTAGGCAGTCATTTTTATATAAAATTGTTTATGAGTGGTTTTTTTATAATGTTTTTATTATAAAGTTTTGGAGTAACTTCCTCCTTTAGGTTGTAAATCACCAGTAATAATTCTGATAAGATCAATCAATGTCCAAATTCCAAATACTCCCAAAGTGAGTAATTGAACAATACCTTGCCAAGTATAGCCAAGATAAAAACGATGTATTCCTAGTACTCCCACAAAAACACAAAGAATTAGTGCTGCAACTTGACTTTTGCCAGAACCAAGTATTGCTGGTGAAACAAGCTCTTCTTTTTCAGTTGCATTTGTAATGGTGGTTTGACTTGTCGTATTACTTGTTGCTCTATTTTCTACAGGAAATGAGGCGTAAGAGGTAAACGAAGAGATGAAAAATAATACAATCAGCGAAAATAAAAATTGTTTTCTCATAAAAGTTTTTATTAAAGATTATTTGATACAACTAATTAACAATAAATAACTTAGCTTCGCAATTTTTTTTACTTAATTTTAAAAAATTATTTTCGAATTGAAAACTAGATTTAATTCCTCAACTTTTTTTATTAAAAAAAAAGCACTCTATTTCTAGAGTGCTAGTAATGTTTTGAATAATGCATTAAGTAAGTCTACCTAATACACCAGGCATCTTTTTACCTTGTATTTCATAAATTGCTTTTGCCCATAATGGAACCAACATTGGCACAACAATAAAGACTAATTTATTGTAACTCCATGCTTTTTCAAATTCAAAATGAATAAAATGCATAGTTGCTTTTGTTAATCCACAGGCATAACATTGATAGTTTAGAAGCATTTTTGATAAACAAATACTATCTCCTTGATCAAAATAATTAGCTGGTAAAAATAATAGAATGAAAGGAGATATTATTGTAATAATGACTCTTATATAAAATACAGTAGTTTTAATCATCACTATAGCGTTTCGGTATAGTTACCGTTTTTTGGTTGAAGATCGCCAGTAATAATTCTAATTAAATCTATTAATGACCAAATACCACAACCGCCTAGTGTTAATAGTTGAACTATACCTTGCCAAGTATAGCCTAAGTAAAAACGATGAATTCCAATTCCCCCTATTAAAATAGCAAGAATTAAGGCTGTAACTTGGCTTTTGCCTGATGCAGCTGCAGCTGGAGATGAGAGTTCATCATCATCATTAGTAGATTTAGTAATTGTACTTTGAGTTGTCCCGTTTTTTGTTGCTTGCTCAACAGGGAATGATGCATACGTAGAAAACGATGTTATAAATAACAACGCAATCATTGATAATAAAAATTTTAGTTTCATAATTTAAATTAAAAAATTAAGGTTATACTTGCAAATATAAATTTAAATTTGATTTATGAGAAAAATATGTTTTTTAATTCTTCTATTTTTTTGTTTCAAAAATTATTCACAAAAAAGATTCGAGTTTTTTGGTGGTTTGAAGTTGAATGGAAATGATAAAACTTTAATAACCTATCGCTTGGTTTTTGAACTATCTAATAATAAAATAAATGGATATTCAATTACTGATTTGGGTGGTGATAATGAAACTAAAAACTCCATTTCAGGTACTTTTGATAATAAAAATAAGATTTTAGAATTTAAGGAAGATGATATTTTATACACAAAATCTACATTTTCAGAAAAGAGTTTTTGTTTTGTTAATTTTAGTGGAAAAGTGAAGCTTAATGACAAGGCAACCAAAATCGATGGTGATTTTACAGGGCTTTATAAAAATAAAAGAAAATGTATTAATGGTACAATTACATTAGTAGGATCAGAGAGAATTTATAAAGTACTTAATAAAGTAAATAATAAAATACAGAAGAGCAAGAAATTGGATGTTACTACTAAAGCAAAGGCTAATCCAATTAGTTTACTCGATAGCCTAAAAGTGAACAATTTAGTTAAAGATCAAAATTTAAATGTTTTTGTGAAGTCTGAATCAGTTGAAATAGAAATTTTTGATTCAGAAAATGAAGATGGAGATAAGATAAATTTATATCAAGATGATAGGATTATTATATCTAACTATACTATACTAAATACAAAGAAAAGAATCCCTTTGTTTCTTAGTAAAGGGAATCACATTTTTAAAATAGAAGCATTGAATCAAGGGGATAAAGGATTAAATACTGTGACTATTAAAATTGTTGATGGAGAAAGAACATTTGATTTAAAAACAAGTTTAAAGTCAAACGAAAAAGCAAGTATAACATTCTTGAAAAATTAATTTGGGATGCAGTCCTTGATAATTAAAATTTTTGATTAAAGAGGTACTATTTTTTTATTATCTTTTCTAGTTAAAGTGCTCTCTTTCATGAGTCTTTAAAATACTAAGCCACTTGCGCCGTTCGTAAACTGATGATGGAAGTGCGTGACAATACTTTAATGATTTTGGAGAACAACACTTTGGCAGACATTGCTTTTTAAAAATTAACCGCAAATTCACAAATTTTAAATGGTTTTAAAATTTGCGAATTTGCGGTTCTTTGTTATGTTTTCAGTTACCGTTTCGGTTCTAGAAAGTTTATTTAGTGGTGTGAGAGAATTAAAAAATTAATTTATATCCCACAAAAAACAACATTACTGCAATGGAGTTTCTAAGTAACAAGTCAGGAACTTTTCCACTGAGCATACTCCCGATGTAGATACCTGGAAGTGAGCCCATAAGTAATTGACCTAGTAATGGCCAATCCATATTACCCATCGATGCGTGCCCAAAGCCAGCCACTAGCGTTAAAGGAACGGCGTGTGCAATTTCGGTTCCAACTAATTTGGGTGTAGGTAAAAGAGGGTACAAGAAAAATAAAGTAACAGTACCTAAAGCTCCAGCTCCGATAGAAGTCAATGTTACTGTTGCGCCTAGCATCACTCCAATAGCAACCGTCAGTAAATTTTGAGTTTTGCTTTCACTGTGAAATTTATCTCCCGCGTGCTTTTGTGAAAACACTAATAATTTTTGTTTGAAAACAATTGCAATTGAGGTAAACAATAAAGCCCAGCCTAAACTGTATTTAATTATAGTATTCAATCCCGTAATATCTGCCTTAAAGCTTTCCAAAATCCACAAGGTTACAGCAGCGGCAGGTACACTTCCTAGCGAAAGCCAACCCACAATGGTCCAGTTGATGTTTTTCTTTTTGTTATGGACAAAAATCCCACCCATTTTGGTAAAAGCAGCATACAATAAATCGGTACCAACCGCTGTAGTAGGAGGAATACCAAACCATAACAAAATAGGAGTCATCAATGACCCACCGCCAACACCGGTCATTCCGACCACAAAACCTACGACTAAACCTGCAATTACAAATCCTATATGAAAATCCATTGAAACTTTTTTTTTGCAAATGTAAAACAATTTTATAATAATCCTATGGATTAAGTAGAACTAAATTTTTTCGGAGCACGAATTGTTCTTTTTCATCACGTCTCCTCCCGTGATTCGCTATATCTTTGTTACCGAACCCCGGCAACAAAGGATGCCGCTACTCCCGGGGCTATAACAGAAGTATATTTTTTCAATTCACTTTTTTATTCTTTTTATTACTCTTAAATCTTTTAATTGCTTAATTGACTGGGTTTTTTGATAAAAAACTCAGCCTTATTTTTTTTAAAATAAATTTTGTGTTTTAGAAAATAATAGTACTTTTGCAAAGTAATCTACAAAGCCGATAGGGTAATAGATTTTTAAATTAAAAAATATGAGTGCTTTACTAGTAGAAGAGTTAATACAAAAAACAGAAAAGCTTTCCATCGAGGAAACGCTAGCTTTTTTGGCTAATGAATTTCCAGAAAAAGTAGTTTTCTCAACTTCTTTTGGGCAAGAAGACCAGGTAATAACAGCTTTAATTGCAACAAACGAGTTGCCCATAAATATATTTACCCTTGATACTGGAAGATTGTTTCAAGAAACTTATGATGTTTTTCATAAGACGTTAAAGAAATACAAAGTGACTCTTCAGACTTTCTATCCAGAAACGAGTCAAGTAGAAAACTTGTTGAATACCAAAGGACCTAACAGTTTTTATGAATCGGTAGAAAATAGAAAAGAATGCTGTTTTATTCGAAAAGTGGTGCCATTGAAAAAAGCATTATCAGGGAATCAAATCTGGGTTACAGGTTTGAGAGCAGAGCAGTCAGAGAATAGAAGTGACTTAGCCTTTTTTGAATACGATGCCCATTTTGACATCATCAAATTCAATCCTTTGCTGAAGTGGAGTCTAAAAGAGGTTCAAGAATATATTGATACCAATAATGTGCCACAAAACGCATTGCATAAAAAAGGATTTGTGAGCATCGGTTGTGCACCTTGTACGAGAGCGATTGCCGAGGGAGAAGACATCAGAGCCGGGAGATGGTCTTGGGAATCCAGTCACAAAGAATGTGGGTTGCACCAAAAATAGAAGGCAGATTTTAGAAAATAGAATAAAGAGAATAGAAAAAACAATAATAGTGGTAAGATTTTAGTCGAGGTCACAACAACCTTACACTTTAAACTTTAAACTCTTAAACTAAAAATAATGAGTTCAGTATTAAAAACAAATGCTTTAGAAAGCGAAGCTATTTACATATTCAGAGAAGTAATTGCTCAATTTGACCGACCTGTTTTGCTTTTTTCGGGCGGGAAAGATTCGATTACCTTGGTGCGTTTGGCACAAAAAGCCTTTTTTCCAGCCAAAATTCCTTTTCCGTTGTTGCACGTGGATACGGGACATAATTTCCCAGAAACTATCGAGTTTAGAGATAAATTGGTGGCAGAATTAGGATTAGAATTAATCGTTCGCAATGTACAAGATGCTATTGATGAAGGTAAAGTAGTGGAAGAAACAGGAAAGTATTCTAGTAGAAATACGTTGCAAACCACCACACTTTTGGATGCAATCGAAGAATTTAAATTCGATGCTTGTATCGGTGGGGCCCGTAGAGACGAGGAAAAAGCCAGAGCCAAAGAGCGTATTTTCTCGGTTCGTGATGATTTTGGTCAATGGGATGAAAAAAACCAACGTCCTGAATTGTTTGATTTGTTGAATGGTAAAATTGAAAATGGTCAAAACGTACGTGTTTTTCCAATTTCAAACTGGACCGAATTGGATGTTTGGAGTTATATCGAACAAGAACAAATCGAGATTCCGTCGATTTATTTTTCACACAAAAGAAAAGTTTTTTTGAGAGACGGTTTAATTTGGTCACACTCTCCTTATGTGTACCAAGAAGAAGACGAACAAATCGAAGAACGAATTGTTCGCTTCAGAACCGTTGGTGATATGAGTTGTACTGCTGCAGTAGAGTCGTATGCCGCCACTATTGCTGAAGTAGTTGGAGAAATTCGTTCTTCCACCATTTCTGAAAGAGGTGCCAGAATCGATGACAAACGTTCGGAAGCCGCTATGGAAAAAAGAAAACAACAAGGGTACTTTTAGAATAGCAATTGAAAGATTTAAGGATTTAAAAATTAAAAGATGTAAGGAGGAAGTTAAACAACTTTAAACCTTAAACTTTAAACAAAAAATAAATGGAAGTTTTAAAAATAGCAACAGCAGGAAGTGTAGACGACGGAAAAAGTACGTTAATCGGAAGATTATTATACGATACACAATCCTTGACTACCGATAAAATTGAAGCAATAGAAAAAAGCAGCAAGCAAAAAGGATACGATTACCTAGATTTTTCTTTGGCGACCGATGGTTTGGTGGCCGAGAGAGAGCAAGGAATTACGATAGATGTAGCGCATATTTATTTTTCGACTGCCAAAAAAAGTTACATCATTGCCGATACACCAGGGCACGTAGAATATACTCGTAATATGGTAACAGGTGCTTCTACTTCTCAAGTATCTATCATTTTGATTGATGCTAGAAAAGGAGTAATTGAGCAAACGTACCGTCACTTTTTTATCAATAATTTATTGAGAGTGAAAGATGTGATTGTTGCCATCAACAAAATGGATTTGGTGGAGTATTCCGAAGAAGTTTTCAATAAAATCAAAGCTGATTTCCAAGCCTTAAATGCAAAAAGTGCCTACAAAGAACAAAACGTAAGTTACATTCCATTGAGCGCTTTGACAGGAGATAATGTGGTAGAAACTTTAGGGAAAATGCCTTGGTATACCGGACAGACTATTTTGCAGCATTTAGAAGGTTTAGAGCCCAAAGATATTTACGATAATGGACAAGCGCGTTTCCCAGTGCAAACCGTAATTCGTCCAAAAACGGAAGAGTACCACGATTTTAGAGGATACGCTGGAAAATTATACGGAAACAATATTAAGGTTGGCGATGCGGTAACGGTACTGCCTTCTTTGACGGAATCTACAGTGACGAATATTCACTTTTTCGACAAACAATTTGATGAGGCGAGCGTTGGTTCTTCCATCACAATCGAATTGGAAAATGACATAAATGTAACAAGAGGCGATATGATTGTAAAATCAAGCGAGCTTCCTAGAATTGAAAAAGACATCACAACAACCGTTTGTTGGATGGATAGCAAAAAATTAGTGGCAGGAGCAAAGTATTTTGTGCAACACAACACCAATAGAGTTTTGGCCAAAATAGACAGTGTGAAAAACGTAATCGCAACCGATTATTCTGGAGTAACACCAGCAACTCAATTGGCTATAAACGAAATTGGAGAAGTAACTATAAAATTGAGTAAAGCCATTTATTTTGACGCTTACAACGATAACAAATCAAATGGAGCTTTTATTTTAATTGATGCTGCAACCAACACCACGGCAGGCGTTGGGTTTATAAAATAGGCAAGTCCCTAACCCCCAAAGGGGAATAAGTGGGAATAGCAATAAAAAAACAATATTAACTAAATACTAGACTCGGCTCCCTCCCTTTTGGGGAGGGCTGGGGTGGGGCTTATGGAAAGTTTTAGAACAGAAATAGAGAATCCGATTGTCCAAAAGGATATTATCGATTTAGAAAGAAAAATTGCTTTATTCCGCGATGGGAAAATCGATGACGAACGTTTTCGTTCTCTTCGTTTAGCAAGAGGTGTATACGGTCAGCGTCAAGAAGGTGTACAAATGATTCGTATCAAATTGCCTTTTGGTAAAGTGACAAGCGAACAATTACACCGTATCTGTAAAGTTTCTGAAGAATATTCTACGGGACGTTTGCACATCACTACGCGTCAGGATATTCAAATTCATTACGTGAGTTTGGATAGAACACCACAACTTTGGGCTGAGCTAGAGAAAGATGATGTTACCCTAAGAGAAGCTTGCGGGAATACGGTTAGAAATATTACGGCAAGCGAAACTGCGGGTATCGACCCAGACGAACCTTTCGATGTGTCTCCATATGCACACGCACTATTCGAATTTTTCTTGAGAAATCCAGTGTGTCAAGAAATGGGGCGTAAATTCAAAATGTCTTTTTCTTCTTCTGATAAAGATACCGCTTTGAGCTATTTGCACGATTTAGGATTTATTCCAAAGATTGTAAATGGAGAAAAAGGATTCAAAGTAATGCTTGGCGGTGGACTAGGATCTCAACCCCATCACGCCGAATTATTATCTGAATTTATTCCTGCCAATCAAATCATTCCAACAACTGAAGGGGTTCTAAGAATTTTTGACCGTTTTGGCGAAAGGGCCAAACGATTGAAAGCGAGAATGAAGTTTTTGATTAAAGAAATTGGGAAAGAGGAATTTTTGCGTTTGGTCGATGAAGAGAAAAAAGCCCTTTCGCATCAAGTAGTTGAAATTGATACTACAGCTTTCGAAAAAGCCATTCCAACGCCAATATTGGATGCTCCACAAGTTGTGATTGATGATGTCGCTGCCTTCGAAGCTTGGAAAAAAGCCAATGTTATTCCGCAGAAACAAGCGGGTTACGTGGCTATCGGAATCAAAGTAGCTCTTGGCGATTTTTATATTGATAAAGCACGACAATTGGCTGATTTAATTAAGAAATATGCAACCAACGAATTGCGTTTTACGTTGCGTCAAGATATTTTAATTCGTCATATAAAAGAAGAAGCGCTGCCTTTCTTCTATCAAGAATTAGCCAAATTAGATTTTGTTGCCTTAGGATACAATAGCACCGCAGATATTACCGCTTGTCCTGGAACCGACACTTGTAATTTAGGAATCGCGAGTAGTACTGGAATTGCAGTAGAATTAGAAAGAGTTTTAGCGACAGAATATCCACACTATGCCAATTCAAACGAAATCACGATTAAGATTAGTGGTTGTATGAACGCTTGTGGGCAACACAATATGGCCGAAATTGGTTTCCAAGGAATGTCTATCAATGCAGGTAAACTGGTTGCGCCAGCTTTGCAAGTATTGTTAGGTGGAGGAAATTTAGGAAATGGACAAGGACGTTTTTCCGATAAAGTAATCAAGATTCCGAGTCGTCGTGGTCCAGAAGCCTTGCGATTGATTTTGAATGATTTTGAAGCCAATGCCAACGGACAGTCCTTTTTGAATTATTATGATGCTAAAGGAGAGAAATATTTCTATGAATTTTTGAAACCTTTGGCCGATGTGACCAATTTAACCGAAGCTGATTTTGTAGATTGGGGCAACGCTGATAATTATGTGAAAGCAGTTGGAGTGGGCGAATGTGCGGGAGTGGTAATCGATTTAGTAGCGACTTTATTATATGAAGCCAAAGATAAATTGACGTTTGCACAAGAAGCTTTCGAAGATCAAAAATGGTCGGATGCGATTTATTTGGCCTACGCTGGATTTGTAAATGGAGCCAAAGCTTTGTTATTAGCCGAAAACCAAAAGACAAACCATCACGCAGGAATCATCGATTTGTTTGATACTGTTTTTGTGGAAACGAATAAAATTCAATTAGTCACTTCTTTTAAAGAATTGGTTTATAAAATAAAAGAAAACGAACCATCTGAAGCTTTTGCCAAAGAATACATTGCGACAGCAACTGCGTTTTTTGAAACAATCGAAAAATACAGAGCAGAGGATTTGTCTAAAAATTAAAGAAGAATCAGATGAGTTATAAAATAACAAGTATCAGTTCTTCCTCCCTCCCTATTGGGGAGGGCCGGGGTGGGGCTCCTAAAGTAACCTTAGTGGGAGCAGGTCCTGGTGATCCAGATTTGTTAACCATAAAAGGAGTAAAAGCCTTGGCTGAAGCCAATGTCGTTTTGTATGATGCTTTGGCTAACGAAGAGTTAATGGAGTTTGCGCCAAAATCTTCAATCAAGATATTTGTAGGTAAACGCAAAGGAAGTCACGCCTATTCGCAGGAGCAAATCAATCAGTTAATTGTTGATAATGCCTTGACTTACGGTCACGTTGTTCGATTAAAAGGAGGTGACCCCTTTATTTTTGGACGTGGAAGTGAAGAAATTGAGCACGCTGAAAGCTTTGGAATTCCTACCTTTGTCGTTCCAGGTATTTCATCATCAATTGCAGTTCCTGCTTATCAAGGGATTTCGTTGACAAAACGTGGTGTATCTGAGAGTTTTTGGGTAATTACTGGCACAACATCGGCTAGAAAATTATCAGATGATGTTCAGCTAGCTGCCAAATCAACGGCAACAGTGGTGATTTTAATGGGAATGAGTAAATTGGCTCAAATCGTGGCGCTATTTCAAGAGGAAAGCAAAGGTGAAACGCCGATTGCCATCATTCAAAACGGAACGACTCCAGAAGAAAGAATTGGAGTAGGAACGATTGATACTATAGAAGCTGTTGTAGCAACGCATAATTTGAGCAATCCCGCCATCATTGTAATTGGCGAAGTGGTAAAAGAAAGCAACAAATTAAAGGGATTTTACGAGGAATTCATTTCGAAAGAAATACGATAAATAAAAGTTCCATAGGAATAATTAATTGAATAGCGTCGGGTTTTAACCAGATGAAGTTAAAAGGATTTTACGAAGAATTCATTTCGAAAGAAATTCGATAAACAAAAGTTCCGAAGGAACAAATAATTGAATAGCGTCGGGTTTTAACCCGATGAAAATTAAAAGGTTTTTACGAGTAATTCATTTCGAAAGAAATTAAGTAACCTTTGATTTTGATACAATAAAATAATAATTTAAAACGACTCTACTCCCCTTTCCTTTGGAGAGGGGCTGGGGGTGAGGCTTATGGAAAGAAACGAATTATATCCCGTGTTTTTAAAACTACATCAATTAAATGTTTTGATTGTAGGTGGCGGAAATGTGGGTTTAGAAAAGTTATCTTTTATGTTGAAATCAAGCCCAAATGCGAATGTCGAAGTAGTCGCACCGCGATTTCTTCCCGAGTTGGAAGCCTTGGCCGAAAAACATGCATCAGTAAAATTAACGCCGAAAAAATTCAATCGTTGGATGCTTCGAAAGCGTAATTTAGTAATAGCTTGCACGGATGATTTGAAGGTGAACAAACGCGTGTATGATTTATCCAGAAAGCGTTATTTGATTTGTAATATTGCCGATACTCCCGATTTATGCGATTATTATTTGGGCGGAATTGTGACCAAAGGCAATGTGAAAATCGCCATTTCAACGAACGGAAAATCACCGACAACCGCCAAGCGATTGCGTGAATTTTTTGAAGAGGTCATTCCAGAAGATGTGAATAAAATGGTCGAAAATCTGAATGAATATCGTAAAACGTTGAAAGGTAATTTTGAAGAAAAAGTGCAACGTATGAATGAAATCACCGAGACGTTGAAAAACAAGGGATAAGTTCTGTAGGAACGTATAATTTTATAGCGTCGGGTTTCAACCCGATGCAACGTATGAATGAAATCACCGAGGCATTAAAATATAATAAATAATACGCATAGGGACAGGTCGTGACCTGTCCACCATCACAATAAAAAAAATACCCAAGTGATATTTATCACGAATCCTCAAATGAATTAATCGTTTATTTGAACAGTTTTAAAAAAAAAAGAAGTAATAAGTATAAATAAAAAAAAATGGTTAAAACAGATATATTAATAATAGGAGCAGGACCAACAGGGCTTTTTGCCGTTTTCGAAGCAGGATTATTAAAATTAAAATGTCATATTTTGGATGCCTTGCCACAGCCAGGCGGACAATTATCAGAATTGTATCCTAAGAAACCTATTTATGATATTCCAGGATTTCCAGAAGTACTAGCTGGAGATTTGGTGGATAATTTAATGGAACAAATCAAACAATTCGAGCCAGGATTTACCCTTGGAGAACGTGCCGAAACCATCGAAAAACAAGAAGATGGTAGCTTTATTGTAACCTCTAATAAAGGGAAAAAATTCCACGCTCCAGTTATTGCTATTGCAGGAGGCTTAGGAAGTTTTGAACCAAGAAAACCTTTAATCGAAGACATTGAGTTTTACGAAGACAAGGGAATTAAATACTTTATCAAGAATCCAGAAAAATTCCGTGATAAGAGAGTCGTGATTGCTGGTGGTGGAGATTCTGCTTTAGACTGGAGTATTTTCTTGTCGAATGTAGCATCAGAGGTAACTTTGATTCACCGTCGTAACGAATTCCGTGGCGCATTAGATTCTGTAGAGAAAGTACAAGAATTAAAATCTGCTGGAAAAATCAGATTGATAACTCCAGGAGAAGTAGTGGGCTTAAATGGTGCCGAACACATCGAATCTGTAGTGGTAGAAGACGACAAAGGCGCTAAGCAAACCATCGCTACCGACTATTTTATTCCACTTTTCGGATTGACTCCAAAATTAGGACCTATCGGCGATTGGGGATTAGAAATCGAAAAAAACGCCATCAAAGTTAACAATGCTTTAGATTATCAAACCAACATTCCTGGGATTTTCGCCATTGGTGACGTAAACACCTATCCAGGCAAATTAAAATTGATTCTTTGCGGATTCCACGAAGCCACTTTAATGTGTCAAGCGGCTTACCAAATTATCAATCCAGGTAAAAAATATGTGATGAAATACACCACCGTTTCAGGTGTAGACGGCTTCGATGGTACTCGTAAAGAAGCTCCAAAAGCAGTGGTGAAAGCTATTGTATAGTTTCGTTTTTTCCGTTTAAAGGTTTAAATTGTTTAAAAGTTTAAGTGAAGCGTCAATTCGGCGACAATCTTAAACAACTTTAAACAATTTAAACCTTTTTTTAAACTTTTAAACTTCTAAAAAAACACTTGCAATTGTTAGCGTTATGTCGTTACTTTGCACCGTTCCTATTTTTATTGAAAGTTATCACGAAAGGCGGAGGGAAAAGACCCGATGAAACCTTAGCAACCCTTTACTTTTTTAAAGAAGGTGCTACATTCTACCAAGCATAGCGCGGATAGATAACAACAAAATACAGTTTCGTATTTTTTCAAACCCCTTTCCCGATACATTTTTTAATAATTGAATGAGCGCATCATTGCCGCTTTTTTGGCATCAACGTTCCCGCTATCCGTTACAATCTTGTATGCCGAACCCCGGCACACAAGGATTTACACTGCTATCGGGGCTAAAGAGCCTCAAATAGTGAATATTTGGAAATAATAATAAAGCTTTGCGCCCTTGCGACTTAGCGGTTTAAAATAAAGTATGTCAACAATACAAGAAGAAATTAAAAAAAGAATTCTCGTGCTCGACGGAGCGATGGGAACGATGTTGCAACGCTACAATTTCTCCGAAGAAGATTTTCGTGGCGAACGATTCAAAGATTTTCCGCATCCGTTAAAAGGGAACAATGATTTATTGTCTCTCACGCAACCACAGGCCATCAAAGCCGTGCACGCCGCCTATTTTGAGGCAGGAGCCGATATTGTAGAAACTAACACCTTCTCAGGAACCACCATCGGAATGGCCGATTATCATTTGGAGGATTTGGTATACGAACTCAACTACGAATCCGCTAAACTAGCCCGTGAAGTAGCCGATGAATTCACTGCCAAAAATCCTGACCAACCGCGTTTTGTAGCGGGTTCCATTGGACCCACGAACAGAACCGCGAGTATGTCACCCGATGTGAATGACCCAGGATATCGTGCCGTAACTTTTGATGATTTACGTATCGCTTACAAACAACAAGTCGAAGCCTTGTTAGATGGAGGTTCTGACATTCTTTTGGTAGAAACCATTTTCGATACCTTGAATGCCAAAGCCGCACTTTTTGCCATCGAAGAAGTCAAAGAAGAACGCAACATCGATGTGCCTATTATGGTTTCAGGAACCATCACCGATGCTTCAGGAAGAACTCTTTCTGGACAAACCGTTGAGGCTTTCTTGATTTCGGTTTCGCACATTCCGTTGTTGAGTGTAGGATTCAATTGCGCTTTGGGTGCCGATTTGCTCAAGCCTTATTTGCAAACTTTGTCGCATAATACTTCTTTCAATATTTCGGCGCATCCTAATGCAGGTTTGCCGAATGCCTTTGGAGAATACGACGAAACACCTGAGGAAATGCAAGCGCAAATTCGTTCTTATTTAGAAGATAATTTAATCAACATCATAGGAGGCTGCTGCGGCACCACCCCAGAACACATCAAATTAATAGCCAATATCGCTAAGGAGTATAAGCCGAGGGTTTCGACGGCGGTGATGTAACTTCGGTTTGATGAAAGTTTTAAAGGTTTATAAATTAATTATTTTAAATGTAGGGTAATAAATGAATTTTAAATTGTTTTTTAAAGGTTTTTTGGTTTGTTTGAGTTTTTTTGTTTTTAGTTGTTCCGATTCGAGTGACGATTCTGGGAATATTATTTCAGACAAAGATTGTAATAAAATAGTGACTATTCCAGATGTAAATTTTAAAACAAAATTATTGTCAGCTGTTGCAGACTTAAATAATGGTATTGCTTCTAATTTAGAGGGGTTTGTTTGTAAGATTGATGCAAATGGAGATGGAATTATTCAAGTTTGCGAAGCAGAAAATATTAGTGCTCTTAGTTTGGAAAATGCAAATATTTCTTCACTAGAGGGATTACTTTATTTTCGTAACCTTAAATCTTTGTCGATTAGAGGAAACAAAGTTAAATCCTTAGACCTTTCAAGTTTAAAAAAATTAAAGTTTGTTAATGTTGATAATAATGAAATTACTGATTTAAATGTTAAAGGGCTAACTAATTTAAAGGAACTTACTTGTAATAATAATCTATTAACAACTTTGAACGTAAGTTCTTTACCAGTACTTGAAACGCTTTATTTTCATTTTAATAAAATCAGTGATTTAAACATAAGTAATTCCAATAATATAGTTGATTTAAGAGGTTACTATAATATATTGACTAAAATAGAAGTAAAGCAATTAAAGAATTTGCAAATTTTGTATTTGTTTAACAATCAATTAACTTCACTAGACGTTAATAATTTAGTGAATTTACACTCTTTAAAATGTTCTTCCAATAACTTGACTTATTTAGATGCATCAAATTGTACAAGTTTATTAGACCTTTATTGTGATTTTAATTTATTAGAAAATTTAAATGTAACGAATTGTGTAAAGCTTAATTCTTTTGATTTCACTAAGAATAATCTAAAAAGTATCGATTTGAAAGGTTTGAAGTCATTAAATAATTTACAAGTATCCAATAATTTATTAACTAGTTTGGATGTTAGGGATTGCCCCTTGTTAGATAATTTAGGTATTTATAATATGCCTGATTTACAATCCTTAGTTATAAAGAACGGTAGTAATTTGATAAATTATTTTATATCAAACACTCCCAAACTTAATTCAATTTGTTGCGATGCGTCTGAATTATCTCAAATTCAAAATCAAGTGAATTTGAATGGTTATAATTGTATAATAACCACTAATTGTTTTTAGAATAATATCCTCAGCTCGAGCGAGCGTCATGCTCGTGCACATACTTTAGGCAGGAAAATATTTTTAAGAAAAAGAATAAGCACGAGCGGGACGCTCGCGCTCACAGCATAAAAGTTCCATAGGAACGATCCATTTTGTAGCAACGGATTTTAATCCGTTGGATGTAAGAGGAAAATTCATTCCGTTGTGAATTATAAAAACGGAATCGTTTCATTGAAATAAAAATGGGTTGAATAGCACAATGCCCGCGTGAGGGATAATAGCGGCATTCTTTTGTGCAGCGATAGCGGAACAAAAGATATAGCGGATAGCCCGGCCCTTGGGACACGCCCAAAATAAAAAGAAAACCCAGTTAAGTTTTGAAGACGAGCTGGAGATAAAATATAGAATAGAAAATCACTTAGTAACTAAGCTACTTAGCAACTGAGTAACTCAAAATAAAGAAATGGCAGAAAAAAGAAGAAACCTAGTATTATCAGGATTGGAACCCTTAATCATCACGCCCGATAGCGTATTTGTGAATGTGGGGGAACGAACCAATGTGACGGGTTCGCGAAAATTTCTTCGATTGATAAAGGAAGAGAAATACGATGAGGCGCTTGATATTGCGCGCCAACAAGTTGAAGGTGGCGCACAGATTATAGATGTTAATATGGACGAAGGGATGTTGGATGGCGAATATGCTATGACCAAATTCCTGAATTTGATTGCGGCCGAACCAGATATTTCGCGTGTGCCGATTATGATTGACAGCTCGAAATGGGAAATTATTGAGGCGGGTTTGAAAGTGGTGCAGGGGAAATGTGTCGTGAATTCGATTTCATTGAAAGAAGGTGAGGAGCGATTCATTCATCACGCGAACTTAATCAAACGTTATGGTGCGGCTGTGATTGTGATGGCTTTTGACGAAGTGGGTCAGGCCGATAATTACGAAAGACGTATTGAAATTTGTCAACGTTCGTATGATATTTTGTTGGGAATTGGATTTCCACCACAAGATATCATCTTCGATTTGAATATTTTCCCCGTAGCAACAGGGATGGAAGAACATCGCTTGAATGCTTTGGATTTCTTTAGAGGAACCAAATGGGTTCGCGAAAATTTACCGCACGCCCACATTAGTGGTGGAGTGAGTAATGTGTCGTTTTCGTTTAGAGGAAACGATGTGGTGAGAGAGGCGATGCATTCGGTTTTCTTGTATCACGGTATCCAACACGGAATGACGATGGGAATTGTAAATCCCGAAATGTTGACGATTTATGATGAGATTCCAAAAGATTTATTAGAACACGTTGAAGATGTGATTCTGGACCGTCGCGATGATGCTACAGAGCGTTTGTTGGACTTTGCAGAAAATGTAAAAGGAGACGGTTCTAAAACAAATGAAGCGGTAATACAAGAATGGCGTAATGGAACGGTGCAAGAAAGAATCACGCACTCTTTGGTAAAAGGAGTGGATGCTTTTATAGAAATTGATGTGGAAGAAGCACGTTTGGCTGCCGAAAAACCAATCGAAGTAATCGAAATCAACTTGATGGCAGGGATGAATGTCGTGGGAGATTTGTTTGGTTCGGGTAAAATGTTTTTGCCACAAGTGGTAAAATCGGCACGTGTAATGAAAAAAGCCGTGGCTTATCTTTTACCTTTTATTGAAGCGGCCAAGCAAGTTGGAGACAAATCTGGGAACGGAAAAATCCTTATGGCTACTGTAAAAGGGGACGTACACGATATTGGTAAAAATATTGTTTCAGTCGTATTGGCTTGTAATAATTATGAGATAGTTGATTTGGGTGTGATGGTGCCTCCAGAAAAAATTATCGCAGCAGCTATTGAGCACGAGGTAGATATTATTGGTTTGAGTGGATTGATTACGCCGTCTTTGGACGAAATGGTGTATTTAGCCAAAGAGTTGGACAAACGAAATATGAAAATCCCTGTAATGATTGGTGGAGCCACTACATCGCGTGCGCATACCGCGGTGAAAATCGCGCCTCAATACAGAGAAACAGTCATTCACGTTAACGATGCTTCGAGAGCGGTGACCGTAGCGGGTAATTTATTGGACCATAACCGAAAAATTTATGCGAGCGATATTCGTGCAGAATACGATGCGTTTAGAGAAACATTCTTGAATCGTTCACGAGATAAAAATTTCTTGTCTATCGAGGAAGCCAGAAAAAATAAATTGCAATTGGATTGGGATAATTTTACTCCTGTACAACCCAAAGTAATTGGCAAACAAATCGTAGAAGTCGATTTAGAAACTTTGGTGCCTTATATCGATTGGACTCCGTTTTTTAGAACTTGGGAATTATTCGGGAAGTATCCTGCAATTTTAACGGATGAAGTAGTGGGTGAACAAGCCACTTCGGTTTTTGCAGATGCACAAGCAATGTTGAAAGTGATTTTGGAGGAGAAAAAGTTAACGGCAAAAGGCGTTTACGGAATTTTTCCTGCGAATCAAATCAATGATGATGATATTGAGTTGAGAGATGAAAACGGGAATCCATTGCAAACATTCTTGACTTTGCGCCAGCAAGCTCAAAAAACCAAAGGAGCGCCAAACATCGCTTTGTCTGATTTTATTGCGCCAAAAGATAGTGGTAAAGTGGATTATATGGGAGCTTTTTGTGTGACTACTGGTTTTGGAGTAGACGAATGGGCTGCCGAGTTTGAGGCAGCATTAGACGATTATAATTCGATTATGGTGAAGGCCTTGGCCGACCGTTTTGCAGAAGCTTTTGCTGAATATTTACACGAGAAAGTCCGTAAAGAGATTTGGGGCTATGCTGCTGATGAGGTGTTGAGTAAAGAAGACTTGATTGAAGAATCGTATAAAGGAATTCGACCAGCACCAGGTTATCCAGCTTGTCCAGACCATTTAGAGAAGCCGACTATCTGGAAATTATTAAATGTTGAAGAAGAAATCGGTGTGACTTTGACGGAAAGTATGGCGATGTGGCCAGCTTCATCCGTTTCTGGTTACTATTTTGGAAATCCTGAGAGCAAGTATTTCGGACTTGGTAAAATCAAAGAAGACCAAGTAATTGATTATGCCAAACGAAGAAATGTTTCGACCGATGTAGCAATGAAATGGTTGAATCCGAATATAGCTGATTAAAAGCCCCCTAACCCCGAAGGGGGAATAGAAAGGCTTAAAATTATTTAACACAATCCTGATCACCCCTATCAGGAATTCCCCCTTCGGGGGCTAGGGGGCTGACTATGAAAGTAACACAACATATAGAAAACGCTAAAGGAGAAACCTTGTTTTCTTTTGAAATTATTCCGCCACAAAAAGGCAAAAGCATTCAGGAATTATACGATAACATCGACCCGTTGATGGAGTTCAAGCCGCCATTTATTGATGTGACGACTTCTCGTGAAGAGTTTATCTACGTAAATAAAGGGAATGGATTATTAGAAAAGAAGTTGACAAGAATGCGTCCAGGAACTTTGGGAATTTGTGCATCTATCAAACACAAATATAATGTCGACACGGTGCCGCACGTACTTTGTGGAGGTTTTACGAAAGAAGAAACAGAATATTTGTTGGTGGATTGTCATTACTTAGGCATTGATAATGTGATGGCTTTGCGTGGTGATGCGATGAAAGACGAACAATCGTTTGTGCCAACCAATGGAGGCAATAAATATGCTTCAGATTTAGTAAGCCAAATTAATCAATTGAACCAAGGGAAGTATTTGCACGAAGTAATGGACATTGATAATAAAGCCGATTTTTGTATTGGTGTGGCGGGTTATCCTGAGAAGCATTTGGAATCCCCATCTTTGCAAACCGATTTGAAACGTCTTAAAGAAAAAGTTGATGCAGGAGCGGATTATGTCGTTACTCAAATGTTTTTTGATAATGCTAAATATTTCGAATTTGTAGCCAAAGCCAGAGAAATGGGTATTACAGTTCCGATTATTCCTGGGATAAAACCTATTGCGGTAGAAAGACATTTACAAGTGTTGCCACAAATTTTCCGTATCGATTTGCCTGAGGATTTAATTGCTGCGGTAGAAAAATGTAAAAACAACGCCGAAATTCGCCAAGTAGGAATCGAATGGGCGATTCAACAATCTATAGAATTAAAAGCCGCAGGAGTTCCTGTTTTGCATTACTATTCTATGGGAAAATCAGAAAATATTCGTCAGATAGCGAGTAAGGTTTTTTAAATTTATTATTAATTTCAATTTAAGATGCTTGGTTGTTTTTTAACCAACTAAGTTTTTGTTTGTATAAAATCTTTTGGCTAGAACAAGTTGGGGATATGGTAACGCTAATTTTTGATTGATTATTAACTTCAATTGTACGAAAAATGGTTTAAATTAAAGACTTAATCCCCCAGTTGAGTATTGTTTTTTTTCTATCGTCGATTTAAAATTTAATTTGAAAAACTATTAAGGAAATGTGCCAAACTCGGATTTGCATTTTCTTTTCGGTACAACATTATTAAGGGAATATTTTTGGTTTTTTTATGCAATGGAATAAATTTTAATTTTAAGGTATTGTTTTCAGAAATCGATTCTGGAAGTAATGAAATTCCAAATCCACATTCAACCAAACGTAAAATTGAATTTAATTGAGTTGCTTGATGATATATTTTTGGAGCAAATCCTGATGTTGAGCATAATTCTAAAAAACTATCAAAAATTGTTGGTCCGCAATCTCTGGCGAAACTTATAAAATTTTCGTTTTCTAAATCTTTAATTTTAATCATTTTTTGGTTCGATAAATTATGTTTCATTGGTAAAACTGCAATTAATGATTCGGTTGAAATAATTTTTTCTTCTAAATTTTTAGGATTCAACCAAGTTCTAACAAAAGCAACATCCATTGTTCCGTTATTCAAAGACTGGATTAAGTTTAAATTGGGTTGTTCTTCAAAATTCAAATTAATTTCAGGATAATTTTCGTGAAAAGAATTCAATAAATTAGGTAAATTAGTATGCATTGTTGCCCCAACATAGCCAATTCTTAAGTTTCCGCTTTCGCCTTTACCGACAATTTTTAATCTCTTTTTAATCGATGCCATTTGAGAAATCATTTGCTTTGTTTGTACCAACAATTCTGCTCCAGCCGAAGTTAAAAGGACTTTTCGTTTTGTTCTTTCAAATAATAAAACACCAAATTCGTCCTCCAATTGTTTGATCATTCTGCTCAATGGCGGCTGTGAGATGTTTAATCTTTCAGCTGCTCGACCGAAATGAAGTTCTTCAGCAAGAACCTGAAAGTAATTTAAATTTCTCAAATCCATAATTATACTTTTTAGGTATTAATAAGTGCTAAAATAACAATAAAAGTATTAATTATGTTTTTTAGATTTGTAAAAAATAGCAAGCAAATGAAAAATTTAAAAACAATTATGTTTTCTCTGTTGATTTCAATAGGATTAATCTCTTTTTCAAGTTTTAATAATAGGACAAAACCAAAGACCCCTCGTTTTATTGAAGTTACCGTTGTAAATTACATTATTTTTCATGGTTTCGATGCTTCTAATAAGGAAATTGAAGAATATGTAAAAGACCAAACAGCTAAGAAAAAAAATGATTTCTGTGGATAGAATTCAGTCAATTAGTGAGAAATATGTTTGCACAACTTATGCAAATAATAGATTAATTTATTGGGAATATACTGACGGATATGAAAATCTAAAAAAGAAATTAGGGTTATAAAACCTAATCTTAATTTTGAGAATTTAAATGTAAAAACTATAATTTATTAAGATGGTGGTTTTCTCCTTTTTTTCTTTAGTATACATCTTCCAACTTACACAAAACAAAAATATGAATCCAACCCTCCAACAAGATTTAAAAGACATCGAAAATATCCTTGAAAAAGTAAAAAAACAAGGGATTGATTTTCTGAACAACATTGATATAGTTCCGACTTCAACTAATAATTCTATAACAACGGATAGAAACCTTAATAATTCGGGTTTGGGAGCTGTAGCTGCTTTGGAAGAATTCAATCAACGGTTAGCACCTTTAATGGTTTCTCAAGCGGGACCGAGATATTGGGGTTTTGTTACAGGAGGAGTGACACCTGCTTCTATTGTGGGCGATTGGTTAACGACGATTTACGACCCCAATGCACAGGCTACAAACGCACAAGGTGGTGTTTCTGCTTTGATTGAAATAGAAACGATTAACTTGCTGTTGCAATTGCTTGATTTGCCAAAATCATTCTTGGGAGGATTTGTAACTGGTGCTACCATGTCAAATTTCACTAGTTTAGCAGTAGCTCGTCAATGGTATGGAAAGCAAATAGGGCAAGATTTTGCCAAAAACGGAATTTCAGTACCTGTTAACATCCTTGTAGCTACACCACATTCATCTTCAGTAAAATGTTTATCGATGTTAGGGATTGGTAGCCAAAATTTTACTAGAATAAAGACCATAGAAGGAAATCGAGAAGCTATTGATATAGCCGATTTAGAACAAAGTATAATAAGATTAAACGGTCAGCCTTTTATTTTAATCTCAAGCGCAGGAACAGTCAATACTGCCGATTTTGATGATTTTGTTGCCATTACTAAACTCAAAGAAAAATACAATTTTTGGTGGCACATTGATGCAGCTTTTGGTGGTTTTGCAGCATGTTCACCAAAATACAAAAATTTTGTAAACGGTTGGGAAAATGCAGACAGTATTACGGTCGATTGTCATAAGTGGTTAAATGTTCCTTATGAAAGCGCCTTTTATTTGATAAAAGAGGAACATAAAAATGACCAAGTTGAAACTTTCCAGAACTCGAATGCTCCGTATTTGGGAGATCCATTGGAGAATTTTAGTTATTTGAATTTCTTACCCGAAAATTCAAGACGATTAAAAGCATTACCCGTTTGGTTTTCATTATTAGCGTATGGGAAACAAGGATTTCAAGATATTGTAGAAAATAGTGTAGCCATGGCATTGCAATTAGAGTCTTTTATTACTCAAAATAAAAACTTTGAGTTATTGGCGCCAACACGTCTCAATAATGTCTGTTTTACTTTGGCAGGTGACCACAATCAGGAAAAAGTAAATTTATTTCTGACCCATCTTAACGACAAAGGAAATGTATTTATGACTCCAACAGTGTATCAAAACTGCAAAGGAGTTCGAGCTTCTTTTGTCAATTGGAGAACAACTGATAAGGATGTGAAAATTGCAATAGCAGATTTAGAAGCAACTTTATTAGAATATATATAATAATTGATCTTTACTTTTAAAGCAATCTTAAAAACAGCAAGTATTTTTGTAGTTTTGTAGTTGATATGGCTAGTATTTCAATTTAAACTAACATTGTTTTCTAAATAAAATATGCACTCAATGAGTCTAAAAATAAAAATCAATAGGATAAGAAGAAGCGTTATGCAAAGCCTAACAAGTGGTTTAGGTAATTCTTCGAATGTTAATAAAGGAACAATTGATCCCTTACAAGTTAAAAGAGTCTTGATTTCGAGACCCAATCACCGTTTAGGGAATTTATTATTAATTACGCCTTTGGTTCAAGAAGTACAAACACTTTTTCCGAATGCAACTATTGATGTTTTTATAAAAGGAAATCTTGGTCCCATTGTTTTTGAAAATTTTACGGCTTTAAATCAGATTATTCGTTTGCCTAAAAAACATTTTGATGAATTGGGAAACTATATGAAGGGCTGGTTGAAACTGAAGAAAGACAAGTACGATTTAGCCATCAATGCAGATAAAAATTCTTCGTCAGGTCGTTTGTCTATTCAACTTGTAGATGCAAAATTCAAATGTTTTGGGGAACAAGCAACCGATCTTTCAAGTCAATTTTCTGACTATACTCATATTGCAAAATATCCTGTGTATGATCTGCGTTATTTTCTTGCTTCGGTAGGGATGAAAGTGCCTAGTACTCCAATTCCTAATTTGCTTTTGCAACTAAGTCCTGAAGAAATAGCCAAAGGCAAAGCACTTTTGGACGCTATTGTTCCTTCATCCAAAAAAACAATCTGTCTTTTCACTTTTGCCACGGGTGCTAAATGTTATTCGGTGGAATGGTGGGCCGTTTTTTATGAAAGAATTTTAAAAGAGTTTCCAGACTACAATATTTTGGAAGTGTTGCCTGTAGAAAATGTGTCGCAAATAAATTTTGATGCGCCAACCTATTACAGTAAAGACATTAGAGAAATCACAGCATTTTTTAAAAACACAGCTGTTTTTGTGGGCGCTGATAGCGGAATGATGCACTTGGCTAGCGCCGCTCAATTACCAGTAGTAGGTTTGTTTTCGGTTACCAAAACAGATAAATATGCGCCTTATGGAGCAAAAAGTGTCGCAATCAATACCAACGAAACTTCTATTGACGATTGGATTCAAGCGATAAAAGATAGTTTGTAGATTTTGGTAGTCCTTAGTGATCAGTACTTAGTTCTTTGCTATTCACTAATTACTAATAACTGATGACTAACTACTAAGTACTGATAACTAATCACTACTTCGTAATCTCCCTGAATACCGCTTCTAAGTTTTTGTTTTTCTGGTTGAGTTGTAAGGTTTTTAATCCGTTGTCGTGGGCAAAATCAAATACGGTTGGACGCATATCTTGACTCGACAAAAAGGTCAGTTCCCATAGATAATCACTGTTTTTGATGAATGATTTTAAATGTGGAATGGTATTGATTTGGTCTTCGGTTACTTTTAAGTCAAATTCTACTTCAATGACTTGTTCTTTGTCGGCTGCAATCAAAACTTCTAATTTTTTGTCAGCTACAATTTTCCCTTTATCAATAATAATGACACGGTCACAAATCGCTTCTACTTCTTGCATAATATGAGTAGACAGAAAAACGGTTTTGTCTTTCCCTACGTTTTTAATCACATTTCGAATTTCAACCAATTGATTAGGATCTAAACCAGTAGTAGGCTCGTCAAGAATGAGTACTTCTGGATTGTGCAATAAGGCATTGGCTAATCCCACACGCTGACGATATCCTTTAGAGAGTTGTCCTATTTTTTTATGACTTTCGGGAGTTAATCCTGTCAATTCAATTACTTCTTGAATGCGAGAGGAGGGTACTTTGTACACATCGGCGTTGAAAGCCAGATATTCTCTAACATACAAATCCAAATACAACGGATTGTGCTCTGGTAAATAGCCAATGATTTTTTGGACTTCTTTGGTGTCTGAAATAACATTTTTATCATTTACTAGTGCTACGCCTTCATCAGCCGCTAGGTAAGTGGTCAATATTTTCATCAAAGTAGATTTTCCAGCACCATTTGGACCAAGAAAACCAACGATTTCTCCTTTTTTTACAGAAAAAGTAATCGAGTCTAATGCTTTTTGAGCACCATAGCTTTTTGATAAATTTGTAACTTCTATAGACATAAGAATGATTTTGTTGCAAAAGTAAACAGAAAAACCAAGCTATGGAAGTTTCTTTGGGTAGTATAAAAAAATATTGAAGTATTTTGTTTTTTGCGGGATATCAATTTATCGCTGTTTTATTCCTACCAATGCACTAAGATTTTTATATTTACTTCAAACTTATAGCTATGAGCGAAGACAAAACAAATTCTTTTTTAGAAAATTACAGCAGTATCCTATTGCTTTTGGGTGGGATTCTACTTGGTAGTATGGCTGGATTGCTTTTTGGTAAAGACGTTGAGGTAATAAAACCGTTGGGTGATATCTTTCTTAATTTACTTTTTACAGCTATAATTCCATTGGTTTTCTTTACCATTGCAGCTTCTATTGCTACTTTGCAAAAAAACGAAAAACTCGGAAAACTCTTTGGAATCGTTTTACTAGTTTTTTTACTAACGGTTATTATTTCTGCATTAGTTATGATGGTGGGAGTTTTTATTTTTCCAATTGATAAAGCTGTTTTTTTGGTGCAAACGACAATAACATCTGCACATGATAGCACTTCGGGCTCACCCATTACACAATTACTTACGGTAAATGATTTTTATGAAATCTTATCTCGTAAAAACATGTTGGCTTTGATTCTTTTTTCTTTTTTAATGGGTTTTGCCACTTTGAATGCTGGCGAAAAGGGTAAAGATTTTGCTCGTTTTTTGCATTCGGCAAATGAGGTGATGAAACAGTTGTTAGTAATCATTATGAAAGGAGCTCCAATTGGGCTTGGGGCATATTTTGCTTATCAGGTTGGTGTTTTTGGTCCTCAGCTATTTGGAGCTTATGCGAAACCACTAGCTGTTTATTATGGGATGTGTACTTTCTATTTTGTAGTATTCTTTACTATTTATGCTTTTTTCTCGGGAGGTCTATTAGGGGTGAAAGTATTTTGGAAAAACAATATCACGCCTTCTTTTACGGCAATAGGAACTTGTAGTAGTATTGCCACAATTCCAGCCAATTTAGAAGGAGCTACACAAATGAAAATCCCTGCTTATATTCGAAACTTAGTAATTCCTTTGGGGGCGCCTTTGCATAAAGATGGTTCTAGTATGTCGTCTATTGTAAAAATAGCGGTGATTTTTGCTATTTTTGGTAAGGATTTTACGGATCCGATTACGATTCTAACAGCTATTGGTATTACTATTATTGTTTCGGTTGTAGAAGGAGGGATTCCAAACGGAGGTTATATTGGTGAAATACTAGCCATTACAATTTATGGTTTTCCAATGGAACAAGCCTTGCCCGCTGCTATGATTATTGGAACACTAGTCGATCCCATAGCGACTTTGCTCAATGCCAATGGTGATTTAATATCGGCAATGATGGTGACTCGAATCGTAGAAGGTAAAAAATGGCTTTTACGAGAAAATGAAATCAATTAAATCAAATCATACAAAAAATGAAAAAAATTAGTTTAGGATTGTTGGTGCTTTTTGGGTTCATAGCTAATGCTCAAAGTGGGATTCAACAAAGTGAGGTTACTCGAATAGAAACGGAATTGGCTTCGGATGCAATGGAAGGGCGTGCCTTGTTTACGCCAGGTATAGAAAAAGCATCGGCTTTTATAGAAGCAGAGTTCAAACGAATTGGATTGACTTACTATAAAGAATTACAATCCTATCGTCAAGATTTTTTGATTAAAGGAAAAAAGGCCAATAATGTAATTGGAATTATTCCAGGAAAATCAAAGCCCAACGAGTATGTCATTTTTTCTGGACATTTCGATCATTTAGGAATGAAAGAGTCTGGTGATGACAAAATTTTTAATGGTGCCAATGATGACGCTTCTGGAATTACAGCGGTAATTACTCTGGCAGAATATTTTAAAAAGAAAAACGACAACGAACGAACACTTATTTTTGTAGCATTTACGGGCGAAGAAACAGGAGGCTACGGTTCTGCCTTTTTTTCGAATTCTATCAATGCAGACGAAGTGGTAGCAATGTTCAATATCGAAATGATTGGAACGGATAGTAAATGGGGTAAGAACTCAGCCTATATTACAGGATTCGAGCGCTCTGATTTTGGAACTATTTTGCAAAAGAATTTGGTAGGTTCAGGATTCAATTTCTATCAAGATCCGTATCCGCAAGAACAATTATTTTACCGTTCAGACAATGCAAGGTTAGCGGCTTTGGGGGTTCCTGCTCATACTATTTCTACTTCTAAAATGGATATAGAACCTAATTATCATAAATTGAGTGACGAAGTGAGTACTTTAGATATGAATAATATGACAGAGATTATTAAGTCGATTGCCATCAGTTCACAAACCATAATCAGTGGAAAAGATACCCCTTCAAGGGTGCCAAAAATAAAAAAATAGTTTTCTTAGATCCAATTTACAAAGAGTATCAATAAAAAAGCAGACTTTGTAATAAACTTTTTTATTAAATTGTTAATTGAAAATCTATTTCACAAAGAAATCCTTTTTTGTTAGGTATTAGTTTAGTTTTTTTTGACAACATTAAAATAAGTTTTTATCTTTGCCAAAGTATTTATTGAAAATCAGAACAGAAAATGTTAAATAACCGTTTTTATTTTAGCTATACTTTTTATTTCTTCTTTGAGAAGTAAGGATTGTGCTATGGTTATTTGAAAGACAAAAAGAAACAAATAAAACTACAATACAATCCTGATGAAAATCAGGATTTTTTTTTGAATATATGAGAACAAAAATTGCAATTCAGGGAATAAAGGGGTCGTTTCACCATCAAGTGGCCAAAGATTATTTCTATCAAAATGTGGCTGTAGATGAATGCTTGTCCTTTGAAGAATTAGTGGATAGCTTGTTGAGAGGGGATAGTGATCAAGCGGTAATGGCTATTGAGAACTCCATTGCTGGACCGATTATTCCAAATTATGCATTAATTGATAAGAATAATTTGCACATTATAGGGGAACATTATTTGGATATTATTCAAAATTTAATGGCTTTGCCTGGACAGAAAATCGAGGATATTCAAGAAGTACATTCGCATCCGATGGCATTATTACAATGTATGGACTTTTTAAAAAAATACCCTAATATCAAATTAGTTGAGGATAAAGATACGGCGGAAACAGCTCGCAGAATCCACGAAAATCAAATCAAAGGAATTGCAGCAATCGCTAGTGAAACGGCTGCTGATATGTATAATTTAGAGATTATAGCACCTTCGATTCAAACCATCGACAACAATATGACTCGATTTGTGATACTCAAGAAAGAGAATTCTTTTGTTTCCGAAGACGAAATCAATAGAGCCTCCATCAAGTTTGAATTGGACCATAAACGCGGAAGTTTAGCGGCTGTTTTAAATGTGATGAGCGATTGTAAACTCAATTTAACCAAAATACAATCCTTGCCAAAAATAGAAACACCTTGGAAATATTCTTTTTTTGTAGATGTGACTTTCGAAAAATATGAAGATTACGCCAAGGCGAAAGCATTAGTTTCGATTATGGCGCATTATTTTAAAGTTCTGGGTGAGTATAAAAATACCAAGCCATTACTTGAATCTCCAAACTAGAAAATAAAAAATTCCAATTTAGAATAAAGCTAAAAAAAATGATAACAACAGCCCAACGTTTAGCGATAGTTGAAGAATATTACTTCTCCTCAAAGTTAAGAGAAGTACGCCAATTGGCCGCCGAAGGAAAACCTGTAATCAATATGGGAATTGGTAGTCCTGATTTAAAACCTGCTCCTGCTGTGATTGCCGCAATGACTGCTGCGATGCAAGACGAAAATGCACATCAGTATCAGAGCTATCAAGGTTTGCCAGAATTAAGACAAGCTATGGCTGATTTTTATGAGCGTAATTACCAAGTGACCCTAAATACCATCACTGAAATTTTGCCTTTGATGGGTTCCAAAGAGGGAATTATGCACATTTCATTAGCGTTTTTGAATGAAGGGGATGGTGTTTTGATTCCAAATCCTGGGTATCCGACGTATACTTCTGTGACTAACTTAGTAGGTGCTGTGCCACTATATTATGACTTGAAGGAAAGCACCAATTGGGAACCAGATCTTGAGGCTTTGGAAAAAATGGATTTGTCTAAAGTAAAATTGATGTGGATTGGGTATCCGCATATGCCTACAGGAGCCAGAGGGAATTTGGCTTTGTTTGAAAAACTGGTGGCTTTTGCTAAAAAACACAACATTCTATTGGTCAATGATAATCCATATAGTTTTGTTTTGAATGACCAACCTATGAGTTTGTTGCAAGTGGAAGGAGCAAAAGAAGTAGCGTTGGAGTTGAATTCGTTGTCCAAAACCTTTAATATGGCAGGATGGCGTGTAGGAATGGTTTCTGGAAATGCTGCCTGTATTGATGCGGTATTGAAAGTAAAAAGTAATATGGATAGCGGAATGTTTTATGGCATTCAAAAAGGGGCTATTGCAGCTTTGCAGAGTGACGCTTCTTGGTTCGATGAAATGAATGCGATTTACGCAAAACGCAGAATTTTAACCGAAGCATTGGCAGAGAAATTAGGTTGTGAGGTGTACAAAGAAGGCGTTGGATTGTTTGTTTGGGCGAAGCTTCCAGCAGGAATTACATCGGCGGAGGATTTTATTGATAAGATACTGTATGAGAAATACATCTTTATTACGCCAGGAACTATTTTTGGTTCGAATGGCGAAGGCTACATCCGATTTGCTTTGTGTGTAAAAGAAGAAAAAATTGAAGAAGCGATTCGTCGTTTTTAGCAGATAATACCTAGCCCTGATAGTAGCGGCATCCTATTGTGGCGGGGTTCGCCACAATAGATATAGCGGATAGCAGGATTAGCTAATAATAAAAATAATAATGAATATACACGTAATAGGAATAGGTTTGATTGGAGGTTCGATGGTGTTGGATATAAAGGCCTTACACCCAGAAGCGACTATTTACGGAATGGATAAAAATGAAGCCCATCTGCAAGAGGCGATGGCGCTTGGGGTTGTGGAGAAAGCCGCTACGATGCAGGATTTGGCCGATGCGGATTATGTTATTGTATCGGTTCCTGTGGATGTGGCGTTGCAAGTGTTGCCCGAAGTTTTGGACCAAATTGGCGAAAACACCATTGTTTTTGAAGTGGGTTCTACCAAATTGCCTATTTGTGAGGCGGTAGCGAATCATCCAAGAAGAAGAAATTATATTGCCACGCATCCTATTGCTGGAACGGAATTTTCGGGACCATCAGCGGCTATAAAGGGATTGTTTCAAGGGAAAACGAATATTATTTGTGAGGTGGAGAAAACGACTTTTAAGTTGCAAGAAAAAGCCATCGAATTGTTCAAAGAATTAGGAATGCGCATTCGTTATATGGACCCGAAGTCGCACGATAAACACATTGCTTACGTATCGCATTTGTCACACATTAGTTCGTTTATGTTAGGGAAAACGGTTATCAATAAAGAGAAGGACGAACAAGATATTTTTGATATGGCGGGTTCTGGTTTTGAGAGCACCGTGCGTTTGGCCAAGAGTTCGCCAGCGATGTGGACGCCTATTTTTAAACAAAACAAAAAGCACGTAGTGAAAAGTTTGGAAGAGTATATTGCTAATTTGACGCAGTTCAAAGACTTATTGAAAAGTGAAGAATACGATGCTATTTTTGATGAAATGCAGAGTGTAAATAAAATTAAAGCCATTTTGAATGGGATGAATACCAAAAAATAGGTAGAGAAGAACAGAATTAACACAAGAAACTATAGAATAATTTTAAAGATTTAAAAACTAAAAAAAATGGAAAACAAGAAAGAAATGAGAAATTGGTTGGAAGCGTTCAATTTGACGCATCCATTGGTGATAGCAGGACCTTGTAGCGCCGAAACAGAAGAGCAAGTATTGAAAATTGCACACGAATTGAAAGATTCTGATGTAAGTGTGTTTAGAGCTGGAATTTGGAAACCAAGAACGCGTCCAGGTGGATTTGAAGGCGTTGGAGAAATAGGATTGAAATGGTTGAAAAAAGCCAAAGCAGAAACAGGTTTGTTAATGGGGACTGAAGTGGCTACTGCGGCTCACTGTAAATTGGCTTTAGAAAATGATATTGATGTTTTATGGGTTGGGGCACGTACAACTGCCAATCCGTTTGCTGTTCAAGAAATTGCAGATACCTTGAAAGGGACAGACAAAATCGTTTTGATTAAGAATCCAGTGAACCCAGATTTAGCTTTGTGGTTGGGTGGTGTTGAGCGTTTGCATATGGCTGGCATTGAAAAATTAGGGGTGATTCACCGTGGTTTTTCTACTTACGAAAAAACAAAATACAGAAACATCCCAGAATGGCAAATTGCGATTGAATTGCAAAACAAATTCCCAGATTTGCCTTTGATTATTGACCCTTCTCACATTACAGGAAATCGTGATATGATTCTTGAAGTGACGCAAGAAGCTTTGGATTTGAATTATGACGGAATGATTATCGAAACACATACTGACCCTGATAATGCTTGGAGTGATGCTGCACAACAAGTTACGCCAGACGCTTTGAAACAAATTTTCAAAGATTTGAGAGTTAGAAAACAAATCGATGTTTCAGATGAGTTTATGACTAAAATGAGTAAATTAAGAGCGAATATCGATGTATTGGATGCTAATTTATTAGAGCTTTTGAGTAAAAGAATGAAAGTGGCCGTAGAAATTGGTCAGGTGAAAAAAGAAGCGAACGTGGCGGTTTTACAAAACAATCGTTGGAATGAAATTTTAGGAAAAATGATTTTGGAAGGAGAAAAGAAAGGACTTTCGGAAGAGTTTGTTTTAAAAATGTTCAAAGCGATTCACCAAGAAAGTATCAGCAAACAAGATAAAGTATTGAATTCGTAAAAGGATTTCATAAAGCTTAGTTTTTTTAATTTCTGATTTAAATCCCAAGACCTTTGTTTTGGGATTTTTGTTTGTTATGAGTCGTCTAAATTCAATTATCTTTGCAAACATTTAAAACTAAAATCTGAAAATGACAGGAACCGTTTATAAATCTACAGGAAGTTGGTACACCGTGAAATCCGATCAAGGCGATTTTATTGAGTGCAGGATGAAAGGGAAGTTCCGAATGAAAGGAATTAAAAGTACCAATCCCATTGCAGTAGGCGATGTAGTAGATTATGAATTGGAACAAACTTCCGATACCGTTACGGGTACTATTCATCATATTCACGACCGTAAGAATTACATTGTTCGAAAATCAGTGAATTTGTCACATCAAATGCACATTATTGCGGCCAATATTGACCGTGTTTTTCTGTTGATTACCATCAATAATCCTCCAACTACGTTTAGTTTTATCGATAGATTTTTGGTTACCGCCGAAGCCTATGGTATTGAAACTATTTTGGTTTTTAATAAAATCGATACTTTAGACGATATTACCTTAGAGGATCAATTGTATATGCAGCACGTTTATCAGGAAATAGGGTATCAATGTTTGCGTGTTTCGGCTGCTGAAGGTAAAGGTGTCGAAGCGTTGAAGGAATTGATGATTGGTAAAACAAGTATGTTCTCGGGACATTCGGGTGTAGGTAAATCGACTTTGGTTAATGCTTTGGAGCCCAGCTTGGATTTGAAAACCAAGAATATCTCCGAGCAAAGCAAGCAAGGTCAGCATACCACTACTTTTGCAGAGATGTATGATTTGTCTTTTGATGCTAGTATTATTGATACACCGGGTATCAAAGGATTTGGAATTGTAGATATGGAACCTCAAGAAATAAGCGATTATTTTCCTGAGTTTTTTAGATTGAAAGAACAATGCAAGTTCAATAATTGTTTGCATAAAGAAGAACCGCATTGTGCTATAAAAGCAGCTTTAGAAAAAGATGAAATCGCTTGGTCGCGTTACAATAGTTACCTTAAAATCTTAGAAGGTGATGATGAACATTACCGTGTTGATACGTATGATGAAGATAGAAAAGCTAGTGATAAAACGAGGGAGTAAAGCCCCTAGCCCCCAAAAGGAGGAACTCTAATCTTTGTAAAAATTCCTTTTGATGAGTGTTTTTTTTTAAAATATATTTTAGAAATGAATCATTATATGAATAATAATCAAGTTGTACTTGTAAGTTGCAACTTTAATTCCCCCTTTGGGGGTTAGGGGGCTATGAGAGTCGTAATCCAAAGAGTAGCGAATGCCTCAGTAACAGTTGAGAGCAAAGTAGTAGCCGAAATCCAAAAAGGGCTGTTGGTTTTTGTTGGAATTGAAGAAGCCGATACTCAAGAAGATATGGATTGGTTAGTGACCAAAATTACGCAGCTTCGTATTTTTGGTGATGAAAATGAGGTAATGAATCTTTCTATTCAAGATGTTGGAGGAGATGTGCTTGTGGTCAGTCAGTTTACGCTTCATGCAGCTACCAAAAAAGGGAATCGCCCTTCTTATATCAAGGCCGCAAAACCCGATATCGCTATTCCTATGTATGAGCGTTTTGTAAAAGCTTTGGAACTAAAATTGGGAAAAAAAGTACCCACCGGTATTTTTGGCGCTGATATGAAGGTTTTGTTGTTAAATGATGGCCCTGTAACTATTCAAATTGACTCAAAAAACAGGGAGTAAATTGTTTTTTTATTATAAGAATTACTATATATTTGAATACCACAAATTAAAGTTAGAAAAACAAATTCATTTGCTTCAACTGTAAATAGTTGAGGCTTTTTATTTTTTTATTAATTTGTCAAACTCCATCTGACTTTATGAATCTTAAGTTGTTTTCGTTTGTTTTTTTGTTTATTTTTTCATTTTGTGTACGAGCCCAAGAAGCTAAATATGAAGTGTCATCCATTCCAGATAGTTTAAAAACTAATGCGAATGCAGTGCTTCGATTAGGTGAACTTACTATTGATATTCTTTCTCAAAGGAAGATGGTGATTAAAACCAAACGAGTAGTAACTGTACTGAATGAAGCTGGAATGAGTGCTTTGGATGCCTATGCTCATTATGATAAATCGACTAGTATTTCGAGCATACAAGCAAGAATAGTGGATGCTACTGGAAATGAACTGAAAAAGTTCAAAAGAAAAGATTTCAAAGATCATAGCGCAGTTGATGGTGGTACAATTTTTTCGGACAACAGAGTGTTGTATTTAGAGTATACACCTATCAATTATCCGTTTACCATGGTTTTTGAATGTGAAACAGAAACTTCGACTACTGCTTTTATTCCACAATGGTTTCCCTTACCTGATTATTTGTTGAGTGTTGAAAAAAGTGTTTTGAATGTAACCTTTCCAAATAACTTAGGTTTTAAGAAAAAAGAAAGCAATTTTTCTAACAAAAATATTCAAAAAACACTCGACACAGCCACTCAGCTAAGTTATACTGCTTCAAATTTGGCAACAATGAAACCAGAGGATTTTAGCCCTTATTTTTATGATATCTTGCCGAGAGTAATTATGGGATTAGAATCTTTCCACCTCGAAGGGGTTGATGGAAATGCCAAAACGTGGGAAGATTTTGGTAAGTGGTATTCTGGCAAAATTTTGTCAGGAACAATTGATCTGCCTTCAACAACTGTTGCTAAAATAAAAGAGTTAGTAGGAACAGAGCAAGATCCTATAAAAAAGGCCAAAATAGTATATGAATTTGTACAACAAAAAGTACGTTATATAAGTATTCAAGTCGGAATTGGAGGTTGGAAACCTATGCTAGCTTCAGACGTAGATAGGCTGGGTTATGGAGATTGTAAAGCTTTAACCAATTATACTCAAGCCTTGTTAAAAGCAGTTGATGTTCCTTCTTATTATACTATTTTATATGGCGATAGAAAGCGAATTAATATCGATGCTAATTTTGTTTCGATGCAAGGCAATCACATTATTTTGACGATTCCTATTGGTGATCAGTATACTTGGTTAGAATGCACCAGTCAAACCAATCCCTTTGGATATCAAGCCGATTTTACAGACGACCGAGATGTTTTGATTATCAAACCTGAGGGCGGACAAATTGTTCATACCAAAATATATTCAGCTAATGAGAATTCGCAATTGAGTAAAGGGGGATATACAATAACTTCTACTGGAGATTTTTCGGGTGAGATTCAAATTATCTCCCAAGGAACGCAGTATGGTGATAAGGAGCAAGTCGAGCACATGCAACCAGATCAAAAAGAAAAGCATTATAAAGAGTTTTGGGATGATATCAATAATTTAAAAATTGATAAGATCACCCATGAGAACAATAAAAAGGAGATTCGTTTTACGCAAAATGCCAAGTTATCTGCCGAAAAGTATGCCACTTTTGTTGGAGATAAGATGATGGTAACTGTAAACGCCTTTAATCGATTTTCAGGAGGTGTAAAACGAATTAGAAATCGAAAAACACCTTTTGAAATTGCGCGTGGTTTTTATGATGAGGATGAAATTACTATTCATTTACCTTCAGATTTTACTTTAGAATTTATTCCACCTGCTTTTGAAAGCAAAACCAAGTTTGGTACTTACTCTATTTCATTAGTCAAAAAAGAGGAGCGTACTTTGATTTATAAAAGAGTTTTGTTGGTCAATACAGGGAAATATACCAACAAAGAGTATGATGAGTACCGTCTTTTTATGGAACAAGTGAGTCAAAACGATAATGCCAAAATAGTTCTAACCAAAACCCTTTAATTTATGAATTTTTTTAAATGTTTTATTATTTGTTTAATTGTATCGGTTAAGATAAATGTTTACTCTCAAGAATTAGAATTGGGTAAAGTGACCATAGCTGAATTACAAGAGAAACGTCATCCTAAGGATTCAGCAGCTGTTGCAGCTATACTTTTTAAAAAGGGCAAGGTTGATTTTGAGTACAATCAAGATCAGGGATTTACTATGGTGACAGAAGTGGTTACTCGAATTAAAATTTATAAAAAAGAAGGATATGAATGGGCAAATAAAAAAGTTGATTTTTATAGTGTAAGTAATTCAAAAGAAGTAGTTTTTTTTTCAGATGCGGTTACTTATAACTTGGTAAATGGAAAGGTTGAAAAAACTAAATTGAAGAGCGATGGTGTGTTTGAAGAAAAAATAAACAAATATTGGAGCTCAAAGAAAATAGCGATGCCAAATGTGAGTGAGGGGTCTATCATCGAATATACCTATCGCGTGAAGAGTCCAAGAATTGCAGAACTTACTGATTGGGCTTTTCAAGCAAGTATTCCAGTGAATTACTCTGAGTTTAAAACATTTGTTCCAGAGTATTTCATTTATAATACGAACATGAAAGGAACTCAAATGCCGTTACGAACTGTTGAGAAATCTAGAAAATCAATTAATTATACTTACAGAACGGAAATTGATCCAAATAGGAATGGGGCTTCGTCTAGTCAAGAAAAATTAGAATTTGAAGAAACTTTGACATCTTATATTGCAAAGGATTTGCTGGCGCTAAAAGAAGAATCTTTTGTAAACAATATTAACAATTATATTTCAAGCGTGAGTCATGAATTGTCTTCCATTCGTTATCCAAATCAACCTTATAAAAATTTATCTAGCAATTGGCTTGATGTAGCAAAGGCAATTTATCAAAACGAAGATTTTGGTTCAGAGTTAAATAAAACTGGCTATTTTGAAGACGAAATAAAAGCTTTGATTACTCCTTTAAATTCTCCAGAAGAAAAAATAGCTGCAATTTTTACTTATGTGAAGAATAATGTAAAATGGAATGGATTTCGCGGATACTATTGTGAGCAAGGAGTAAGAACCGCCTTTAAAAACAAAACAGGTAATGTTGGGGATATTAACTTGATGCTAACCGCTATGTTGCGTTTCGCAGGTTTAGAAGCCAATCCTGTCTTGGTGAGTACAAGAGATAATGGAATCGCTTTGTTCCCAAGTAGAACAGCTTTTGATTATGTAATTGCTGCTATAGAGAGTCCTAACGGATTGGTGTTATTAGATGCTACAGAAGCTAATTCAATACCTAATGTACTGCCTACTCGTGATTTGAATTGGATGGGACGCTTAATTAGAAAAGACGGATCTTCCTCTGAAGTAGATTTGATGCCAAAAACATCTTCTAATGATGTAGTGTCTATGAGTTATGCAGTAGATCCCTCAGGTAAAGTTTCTGGTAAATTACAAAGACTGCAAAGTCATTACAATGCAATGTTATTTAGGAATCGGGTAAAAGGTGAAAATCAAGATGCCTACTTGGAAAAATTAGAAAATGAAAACGGAAAAATTGAAATTGATGAGTACAAAAGGAATAATGAAAAAGAGTTGGATTTGCCAGTAACTGAAGCTTTTTCTTTTGCAGGGTCTAATTTATGTGAAGTAATTCAAGATAAAATTTACATTAACCCCTTGTTGTTTTATACCTACAAAGAAAATCCTTTTAAACAAGAAATCAGAGAATATCCAATAGATTATGGTTTCCCTTTTATGGATAGATACAATATAAATATTCAAATTCCTGATGGGTATGTGGTAGAGAGTGTTCCTGAGCCAATAAATATGGTTATGCAAGATGATTTAGGCGGTTTCAAGTTTTTGACTAATGTTTCAGGAAATACGATTCAACTTTCGGTACAGCATCAAATAAAAGTGTCTATTGTAGCCTCGGATTATTATGAAATGTTAAAACAATATTACCAAAAAATGATCGAAAAGGAAAACGAAAAAATCGTTTTGAAAAAAGCTTAATGATAAGAAAAATAGTCACATTATTATTTGTCTTGAGTTTTGCAATAAATGGCAAAGCTCAAGACTTTCAATTAGGGAAAGTTACGATTGAAGAGCTTGAAGAAAAACAGCATCCCAAAGACACGGCAGCGGTGGCTGCAGTTTTGTTTAAAAAAGGGAGGATGGAGTTGGTTATTTCTCAAAAACATGGTTTTTTGTTAAATACTGTTGTTAAAATGAGACTGAAAGTTTATAAGAAAGAAGGATATCTATGGGGTGTTGAAAAAATTAAACTATATGACACTGAAAAAGTCAAGGAGGAAATATCTTTTTCAAAAGCTTCAACTTTTAACTTAGTTAATGGGGTAGTTGAAGAGTCTAAAATGGATGATAAAGCAACTTTTGATTATAGAATTAATAAGTTTTGGAATCAAAAGAACATAGTTTTTCCCAGTGTAAAAGAGGGTTCTATAATTGAATACGAATACACTATAAAAACTCCTTTTTATAAACGTCCGCGTGATTGGAATTTTCAAATGGAAATACCAGTTAATTATTCAGAATATAAAACTATAATTCCAGAGTTTTATATATACAATACGATAACGAAAGGTTTTTTTTCTCCGAAGATTGATTTAAAGATAAAAGACAAGAAAGCTACGTTAGATATTTCTAATCTCTTTAGAATGGAAGAGTATAAAGAAAAACAAACAACTTATACACTTGAAAATTTACCTGCTTTAAAAAATGAAATCTATGTAAATAATGTAAATGATTATTGTTCCAGTCTTATCCAGCAGATTACTTCTAGTGATTTTGAGATTGGGGATGAAAAAAAAGTGGATGAAAAATGGAATAAAGTACTTCAATCAATTTATGATTTGGAATTTGCTAAAGAGTTAAATCAAAAAGCTTTTTTTGAACAGGATATTAAACCTTTGATAGTTTCCTTGACTTCACCAGAAGAAAAAATGATGGCTATTTTATCGTACGTGAAAAATAATATAAAGTGGAATGGTAATCTAGGTTATGAAGTAGAAAATGGTATTAAAAAAGCATTTAAAAACAAATCTGGTAATATAGGAGATATTAATGTAATGCTTACGGCTATGCTAAAATATACTGGCTTAGATACAAATCTAGTTCTTAGCAGTACTCGTGAAAACGGAATTGCAGCTTTTCCTGTAACTTCAGCTTTTGATTATGTTATTTCTTCAGTAAAAACTCCTGACAAAATTTTTTTATTAGATGCTTCTGAATATAATAGTATGCCCAATATTTTGCCTCTTCGGGTAATAAATTGGTATGGGTATTTAATTGTAAACAAAGGGAACTCGCAAAAGATTAATTTAGTAAAAAGTGAAAGTTCTTATAAATTTACTTCAATGAATTTCGAGATAGCTCCTGATGGAGTAGTAAATGGTAAATTAAAGCAACAGCAAAATAACCACAACGCAATGTTATATCGAGACTATGCGGCTAATGAAAACTTAGAATCGTATATAGAAAAATTAGAAATTGAAAGTGGAAAGATAGAAATTAAGGATTATCATAGAGAAAATATAAATGAATTAGAAAAGCCAATAGAAGAATATTTTTCCTTTTCGGGAAATAGTTTATGTGAAGTAATCCATGATAAGATCTACTTTAGTCCAATGTTATTTTTTGCTTTCAAGGAAAATCCTTTTAAACAAGAAAAGAGAGGGTATCCGATAGAGTACGATTTTCCATTTGAAAATAAGTATCAGATTAATGTTAAAATCCCAGAAGGCTATGCTATTGAGAGTGTTCCGAAGCCTATTGAGATTTCAATTATAGAAGATATTGCAAAATTTAAATTTTTAACAAAAGTAATTGATAATGAAATTCAGATTTCGGTAGTTCATCAAATCAATGAATCTGTTATTAAGGCTCAAAATTATGATTTGCTAAAAGAATACTACCAAAAAATGATTGAAAAGGAAAACGAAAAAATCGTCTTGAAAAAAGCTTAATGATAAGAAAAATAGTCACATTATTATTTGTTTTGAGTTTTGTAATAAATGGCAAAGCTCAAGACTTTCAATTAGGGAAAGTTACGCTTGAAGAGCTTCAAGAGAAAAGACATCCCAAAGATTCTTCAGCGTCTGCTGCAGTTTTGTATAAAAAAGCGAGAACTTTTTTTACTTATACAGTCAAAGAGGGATTTATTGCAAATCATGAAATTCAATATCGCATCAAAATTTATAAAAAAGAAGGATTGAAATGGGCTACCTTCGAAGTACCTTATTATGTAGGGTATAAAGAATATATACCAGATATTGTGAAATTTTCGGAGGCTTATAGTTATAATTTGGATCAAAATAAAGTCTTAAAAACCAAATTGAATAATGAGGGTAGTTTCAAAGAGCAAATCAATAAAAATTGGAAAAAAGCTACAATTACTTTTCCTGATGTAAAAGAAGGTTCTGTGATTGAGTTTAAATACATTCACAAATCAGAGAATATTTTTAAGTTCCCAGATATTGAACTTCAGTATGATATTCCAGTGAATAGTTTTGTTTATAAAACACAAATACCCGAGGTCTATATTTACAAAAGTATTCTAAAAGGAAAACAAGAGGTCAAAACTGTCTATGATGTGTCTTCTGGGGCTAACAATTATGAAGATGAACTCGGACAGAGTGCTACTTTGAGGTATAAGCAAATAAATACAACATTTTCTGCTCAAGATATTTCTGCTTTTTATCCAGAAAAGTTTGTTGATAATCACGATAATTACAAAGTTGCAATTCAACAAGAGTTGGAAAGAATTCGCTATACTGATAAACCAGACAAGGATTATTCTGTAACTTGGGAGGGAGTCGCTAAAACTATTTACAAAGAAAAAGAGTTTGGTGAAGAGCTAAAACTTACTGATTATTTTACGCCTTATCTTCAACAATGTTTAAATGGAAAATCTACCGGAATTGAAAAAATGGATGCTATTTTTAAGCATGTTCAAGGCCGAATGAATTGGGATAACAAATATGGAGTTTATACAGATAAAGGCGTTAAAAAAGCCTATGAAAGTCAAACAGGAAATATTGCAGAAATAAATTTTATCCTGATTAATATGCTGAATAGCGCAGGAATTCAAGCGAATCCTGTTTTGGTTAGTACTTTGGATAATGGTGTTCCTGTTTTTCCTGGTAGAACGGGCTTTAATTATGTAATTGTTTCGGCATTTGTTGATGGGAAAATGTATTTATTAGATGCCTCAAATAAATTTACAATACCTAATATTTACCCACTTTCATTAATCAATTGGTCGGGTAGAAAAGTCTTATCTGACGGTACTTCAAGCGAGGTGAGTATGACAGATGTAGCTACCTCAAAGAATATGTATGGAATAAATGTGAAGTTAGATGCTAAAGGTGTTCTTGAAGGGACTTTGAGAAATCAAAAGACCGATTTTGAAGCACTTAGTTTTAGGGAAAAAAATGCACATCTAAGTGATGAAGCACATATAGAAAGACTTGAAAATCAATTTAATGATTTACAGATAATTGACTATGCTTTAGAAAATGCAAAAACAGAGTTGTCTAAGCCTCTTGTAGAGTCGTATTCTTTTAAAATAGAACATGCTTTTGATAGGATTGGAGGGAAATTTTTTATTTCCCCATTGCTGTTTTTTACGACTCAGAAGAATCCATTTATAGCAGAAGAAAGAAAAATGCCAATATATTTTGGGTTTCCCAAACAAGATAAGTATGTGATTAATTTAGAAATTCCAGAAGGGTACGTTGTAGAATCTTTACCTTCACCTCTAAGAATTATGGCTCAAGACGGTATTGGGTCGTTTACTTGTAATGCACAAGTTGTCAATCAAAATATTCAAATTGTTATAACCAATGAAATAAGTAAAGTCTTAGTCGATGCTTCATTATATCCTATGCTAAAAGATTATTATCAAAAAATGATCGAAAAGCAGAACGAAAAAATCGTTTTGAGAAAAGCTTAATGATAAGAAAAATAGTCACATTGTTATTTGTCTTGAGTTTTACAATTATTGGTAAAGCTCAAGAGTTTCAATTAGGAAAAGTTACGGTTGAAGAGCTTCAAGAAAAAAGGCATCCTAAAGATACTTCTGCGGTTGCCGCAGTTTTGTTTAAAAAAGGGAGAATGGAGTTAATGCTTTCTCAAAAACACGGTTTTATGTTAAATACCATAGTTAAAATGAAACTGAAAGTTTATAAGAAAGAAGGATATCAATGGGGTGTTGAAAAAATTAAACTATATGCTACTGAAAAAGTCAAGGAGGAAATATCTTTTATAAAAGCTTCAACTTATAACCTAGTTAATGGAGTAGTTGTAGAGTCCAAAATGGATGATAAAGCTACTTTTGATAATAGAATTAATAAGTTTTGGAATCAAAAGAACATAGTTTTTCCCAATGTAAAAGAGGGTTCAGTAATCGAATACGAATACTCTATAAAAACTCCTTTTTACAAACGTCCACGTGATTGGAATTTTCAAATGGAAATACCAGTTAATTATTCAGAATATAAAACAATAATTCCAGAATTTTATATATACAATACTATAACTAAAGGTTTTTTTTCACCGAAGATTGATTTAAAATTGAAGGAGAAGAAAGCTACTTTAGAGATATCTAGTCTTCTTAGAATTGAGGAGTATAAAGAAAAACACACAACTTATATACTTGAAAATTTACCTGCTTTAAGGAATGAAATTTATGTAAATAATGTAAATGATTATTGTTCTAGTCTTATCCAGCAAATGGCCTCTAGTGATTTTAAGATTAGGGATGAAAAAGAAGAGGCTGAACAATGGAATAAAGTACTTCAGTCAATTTATGATTTGGAATTTGCTAAAGAGTTAAGCCAAAGCGCTTTTTTTGAACAAGATATTAAACCTTTAATTGTTTCCCTATCTACACCAGAAGAAAAAATGATGGCTATTTTATCATATGTAAAAAATAATATAAAGTGGAATGGTAATCTAGGTTATGAAGCAGAAAATGGCATTAAAAAAGCTTTTAAAATTAAATCTGGTAATATAGGAGATATTAATATACTGCTTACGAGTATGCTAAAATATGCTGGCTTAGATGCAAATCTAGTTCTTAGCAGTACTCGTGAAAACGGAATTGCAGCTTTTCCTGTAACTTCAGCTTTTGATTATGTTATTTCTTCAGTAAAAACTCCTGACAAAATTTTTTTATTAGATGCTTCTGAATATAATAGTATGCCCAATATTTTGCCTCTTCGGGTAATAAATTGGTATGGGTATTTAATTGTAAACAAAGGGAACTCGCAAAAGATTAATTTAGTAAAAAGTGAAAGTTCTTATAAATTTACTTCAATGAATTTCGAGATAGCTCCTGATGGAGTAGTAAATGGTAAATTAAAGCAACAGCAAAATAACCACAACGCAATGTTATATCGAGACTATGCGGCTAATGAAAACTTAGAATCGTATATAGAAAAATTAGAAATTGAAAGTGGAAAGATAGAAATTAAGGATTATCATAGAGAAAATGTAAATGAATTACAAAAGCCAATAGTAGAATATTTTTCCTTTTCTGGAAATAGTTTATGTGAAGTAATTCATAATAAAATCTACTTTAGTCCTATGTTGTTTTTTGCTTTAAAAGAAAATCCTTTTAAACAAGAAACGAGAGAGTATCCGATAGAGTATGATTTTCCATTTGAAAATAAGTATCAGATTAATGTTAGAATTCCAGAAGGATATAGTATTGAGAGTGTACCAAATCCCATTGAGATTTCAATCATTGAGGATATTGCAAAATTTAAGTTCTTAACAAAAGTTATTGATAATGAAATTCAGATTTCAGTTGTTCATCAAATAAGAGAATCAGTTATTAAGGCTCAAAATTATGATTTGCTAAAAGAATACTATCAAAAAATCATCGAAAAGCAGAACGAAAAAATCGTTTTGAAAAAGGTTTAATCATCTTTGTTTTGAATAGGATTCTTTCCAAAATTTTATAGACTTTAGTTACCTTTGGAACAAAATCAACTATTATGAACTTGAAAAATGCGCAACTAGACGTAGATAATTGGATTAAAGAACACGGTGTTCGTTATTTTAATGAATTGACGAATATGGCTCAGCTAACTGAAGAGGTAGGCGAGGTAGCCCGAATCATTGCCCGCCGTTATGGTGAACAGTCCGAGAAAGAAAGCGATAAAAACAAAGATTTAGGAGAAGAATTGGCCGATGTAGTTTTTGTTGTATTGTGTTTAGCCAACCAAACAGGAATTGATTTGCAAGCCGCTTTTGATAAAAAAATGGATTTGAAATCTGTTCGAGATAAAAATCGTCACAAAAACAACGAAAAACTAAAATAATTAGTCAAGGCTAAATTGTGAATTGTGAGTTGTGAATTGTAAATTGCACCCCTAAATTATTGGAGCGGCAAGACAATTCACAGCTCACAACACCTTTTATACAGTCATGAATTTACAACTACATTCTGCGATTTCAAATCTTAAGGCAACTATATCAATAACAGGTTCTAAAAGCGAAACCAACAGATTGTTATTGTTGCAAGCATTATATCCCAATCTTGTTCTAGAAAACACTTCCAATTCTGATGATTCGGAAGTGATGATCAAAGCTTTGCAGAATGCACAATTTTCAAATACTGATGCCCAACTTATAGATATTCATCACGCTGGAACTGCTATGCGTTTTTTAACGGCTTTTTTTGCAGTAAGCGAAGGAAAAGAAGTGGTTTTGACAGGTTCTCAGCGTATGACGGAGCGCCCTATAAAAGTATTGGTTGAAGCATTGCAACAATTAGGCGCTCAAATAGCTTACGAAAAAGAATCTGGATATCCTCCTATTCGCATCAAAGGTCAAAAAATAACCAATGCAAAAGTGAGTATTCCTGCCAATGTAAGTAGTCAATACATTTCGGCACTTTTGTTAGTGGCGCCAAAATTAGAAAATGGAATCGAATTGACATTGGTTGGTGAAATTACTTCCGTTCCTTATATCAAAATGACATTGGCTTTGCTGAACGAAATTGGCGTAGAAACTAAATTCGAAGAAAATGTCATCACAGTCAAACCATTAACTACAAACTCAAAACAGCAAACGCTAACAGTCGAATCCGATTGGAGTTCTGCGTCTTACTTTTTCAGTTTGGCAGCTTTGTCGAACGAAGCTGCTATCGTATTGAGTAGCTATAAAGAATCAAGTTTGCAAGGGGATTCGGCTTTAGTGGAAATCTATGAGAAAATGGGAGTCGAGGCTCGTTTTGAAGCAAACAAACTGACTTTGGTGAAACAACTCAATTTCGATTATCAATTCGTTACTTTCGATTTAAATAACACGCCAGATATTGCACAAACTATTGTAGTTACTTGTTTGGGACTTGGTATAGGTTGTCATTTGACAGGATTGCATACCCTAAAAATCAAAGAAACGGATCGCTTAGAAGCGCTGCGAATTGAACTAACAAAATTGGGCGCTACCATTACTGTTACTAATGATAGTTTGACTTTGGAACCATCCAAAACCATTTTGCCTAATATCTCCATAGATACCTATAACGACCATCGTATGGCCATGGCTTTTGCTCCTTTAGCTTTGCGTGTGCCAATTATCATCAACAATGCTGAGGTTGTCTCTAAATCATATCCTGATTTTTGGACAGATTTAAAAAACTTAGGATTTCAATCTGCTGAGGTCTAATTTAATTGTTTAATCTATAACGCTTTACTTTGTGTTAACTCCATAAAGTAAAGCGTTGTAAAGGGGCGTGTTTGTTGCGAAAACTAAAATAAACACCAAAACACTTGACAACGCCTATCTCACAGTTGTATATTTGCAGCCAGATTTTTATTAAGTCAATAGGTCTTAATACTTAATTCTAATATCTTAATACTCAAATATGAAATTATCCCACTTTAACTTCAATTTACCCAAAGAACTTTTAGCCGAGTTTCCAGCAGAAAACAGAGACGAATCTCGTTTAATGGTGATCGATAGAAAAAAGCAAACCATCGAACACAAAATGTTCAAAGATGTAATTGATTATTTTGATGATGGCGATGTTTTAATCTTAAACAATACCAAAGTTTTTCCAGCGCGTTTGTATGGAAATAAAGAAAAAACTGGAGCTAGAATCGAAGTTTTCTTGTTGAGAGAATTAAATGCAGAACAAAGATTATGGGATGTATTGGTAGATCCGGCGCGTAAAATCCGTATCGGAAACAAATTGTATTTTGGTGACGACGATTCATTAGTAGCTGAGGTGATTGATAATACAACATCTCGTGGTAGAACGCTTCGTTTTTTATATGATGGTTCATACGAAGAGTTTAGAAATAAATTGACAGAGTTAGGAGAAACACCAATCCCAAAATACATTAATAGAGAGGTAACCCCAGAAGATGCAGACCGTTACCAAACCATTTATGCCAAAGAAGAAGGAGCTGTAGCTGCACCAACAGCAGGTTTGCACTTCTCAAAACATCTTTTAAAACGTTTAGAGATCAAAGGAGCAAAATTTGCAGAAGTTACTTTGCATGTAGGTTTAGGAACTTTTAACCCTGTTGAGGTAGAAGATTTATCCAAGCACAAAATGGATTCTGAAGAGTTAAAAATTACTCAAGAAGCTTGCGATATTGTGAATGAAGCGAAAGCCAACAAGAAAAGAATTTGTGCTGTAGGAACCACTTCAATGCGCGCTATCGAAAGTTCAGTTTCTTCTCAAAACACTTTAAATCCTTACGATGGTTGGACAAATAAATTCATTTTTCCTCCACACGATTTCAGTATTGCTACTTGTATGATTACCAATTTTCATACGCCAAAATCAACATTATTAATGATGATTTCTGCTTTTTGTGGTCATGATTTAATGAGAAAAGCATACGATGAAGCTATCAAAGAAGGATACAAATTCTACTCTTATGGAGACGCTATGTTGATTCTTTAACTCACATAAAAACATATTCAATTAATCTCGTCAGCAATGGCGAGATTTTTTTTTTGGGCGTATTACGGGCTGTATATTACAATAAAGAGCGCTGGCACTAACTATTGCTCCTACTGCGGGAGCTTCCGTTGGTCGCTTCCTCGTTAGGGCAATACTATAGTGCCAGCGCTCTTTATTTCCATTACCATCCCTAACGCAACTCCTTTTCAAAACACTTTTAGCAATTTGTAGCTAACCTTTTTTTACTACATTTACCCCTCAAAACAACACTTATGAATTTCAAAAATACGCTCGAATTTGCACAGCAATTAGATGCACAAGATTCGTTGAGAAGCTATCAAAACGAATTTATTTTTCCGCAAGTCAATAACCAAAAAGTAATTTATTTTACAGGAAACTCTCTTGGACTACAGCCCAAAAGAACCAAAACCTATGTTGATGAAGTAATGAACGACTGGGCCAATCTTGCCGTTGAAGGTCATTTCTATGCTGATAAACCTTGGTGGGATTATCACGAACGCTTTGCAGCACCGTTAAGTAAGATTGTGGGCGCTTTGCCTAGCGAAGTTACAGTAATGAATACCTTAACGGTTAATCTTCACTTGTTGATGGTTTCCTTTTATAAGCCTACTTCCAAAAGGTATAAAATCATTTGCGAAGAAAAAGCTTTTCCTTCTGACCAGTACATGTTTCAGAGTCAAGTGCAATTTCACGCTAAAAACAGCGGAATCAATCCAAACGATGCCATAGTTGAAATTAAACGCCGTGACGGAGAACACAACATTCGCCTCGAAGATGTTATTAGCAAAATAAACGAAGTAGGCGATGAGTTGGCGTTGGTTTTAATCGGAGGAGTGAACTATTACACCGGCCAAGTTTTTGATATCAAAACCATCACTGCTGCAGGTCATAAAGTAGGAGCAAAAGTAGGGTGGGACTTAGCACACGCAGCAGGAAATATCAAACTAGAACTACACGATTGGAATGTGGATTTTGCCGCATGGTGCAGTTACAAATACATGAACTCAGGTCCAGGAAATGCTTCGGGTTGTTTTGTGCATCAAAAACATCATAACGACAGCAGCTTATCCCGATTTGCGGGTTGGTGGGGACATAACAAAGAAAGACGTTTCAAAATGGAGCCTCAATTTGATCCTGTCCACGGAGCCGATGGTTGGCAAATCAGTAATTTACCTATTTTATCCTTAGCGCCTTATTTGGCTTCCGTTCATTTATTTGACGAAGTGGGGATGGAGGCTTTAATTGCAAAGCGTGACCATATAACTTCTTATTTAGAATTTATTTTACACGAAATAGATAAAGAAGTAGAAAGTACTTTTGAAATAATTACTCCGAGTAATCCTGAGGAACGAGCTTCGCAATTGTCTGTTTTTTTACACGGTGAAGGACGCAGTTTGTTCGACTATTTGATGAAAAATGGAGTAATTACAGACTGGAGAGAACCGAACGTGATACGTTTAGCACCTGTTCCTTTGTATACTTCTTATGAAGATATGTACCATTTTGGACAAATCCTCAAGCGTGGTATTTTAGAGAAAAAATAATGACATACCTATAAAATCCAAAAGTCGGCTAGATGATTCTAGCCGACTTTTTTTATGTAATAAAATGAACAGGAACGACAAAATATAGGGAGAAGCTTATAACTAATTCAGGTGCTTCTATACTCATAAAATCTAGTACAGGTACATACTAAATGGTGCTTTGAGTAGCATTCATTTGTCTCAAACGCTGCTAATTCTACTATTCTTTATTTTACTTCTATAAAATTTAATTCTTGTTGAAAAGCGTGTAATTGCATTTCGAGTTCTTTAGTTATCGATTCAAAATAGCTTGTTTTTGGTAGCAGATTTTGATAATAACTAATTCCTTCTAACATATTTTTTTTGAATGATTGCAGTTTTTTTACTTGTGCCGCAGTTGATTCTGAAGCAACAGTTTTGCATTCATTTTTGAAATAATCCAAGTACATCTTTAGTTCTTTGATGAACACGTTTGGACGATTGGTCACTCGAAGTACAGTATCATTTCCATAAATGTGTTGAATCATTTTTTTCAACGAAACCTCTTGGTCAAAATAAGCTAAATTCGGGCCAGGACATACTACAATTCCTTGGTCTTGCCCTTTTATTGGAATATTGTTCTCCAAGTAAGAAGCATTGGCTAATCCAACACAAAGACAAGATTTTTCTGTAATGCTGTTTTTGCAACTTTCATATTGTTCTAGGCTGAGCGTTTGCTTTTTCTCTTCAAGAGTAGCCAATTGCTCGTCTTGAAATTTTTTCGAAGCGGTACAAATACCATTGCCCTCTGCGTCTTTATGCAAAGCCAAGAATTTCTTTGGACACGAACTGCCTGCTTTATTGGCTTGTATGCGTTTTTCTCTTACAATTTCATTACTAGTTCCTCTCAAGGTGTTAAAAGGAACGCCTAAAGGTGAAATGTGGCTCAAGTAAAAATCATTTTCTTTGGCTTCCGCCAATAATTTTCGGGTATTGTTGTCTACAGAAGTAGCTTCGGGAACCAATAAAAATGGGGAACCCCATCCTACAGAGTCTACTTGATAATGCTCTAATAAAAAGTTGTGTTCGGAAGCTGTTCCTACACCACCTTGAACCGTAATTTTTAATTCTAATGGGGATTCTGGAACGGGAAGTTCTTTTTGTCCCAATGCTTTAACCATTAAATCGTGTGCTGATTGGATGAGTTGCTCTTTCTTTTGTTTGAATTCTTCCAAAATGGGACCTAGTAAAAAACCATCGGTAGCAAAAGCATGACCTCCACAATTTAATCCAGATTCAATACGATATTCTGAAACCCAAAGGCCTTTTTTAGCCAAAAAGTTACCTTGTATCATAGCCGAGCGGAAATCGCTAACCTTTAGGGTTATTTTCTTTTTAAGCGTGTTGTTTATGTCTGGAAAAAAACAAGGAAAGTTCTCAAAATAACTATACAATCTTGGATTCATTCCTGCACTTAAAACTACCGAAGAAGCTAAATTGCTATTTGCAAATCCTCTTAATGCAGCATGAGCGTCGTTGAATTCAACAGGTAATTGTTCTTTGCCTACAGAATTGTCCTTGTCTAGTTTGGTCATGATATTGACATCAATGGCACCTGGTGTTAGCTGATTCTCAATATAATGTTTTAGGTTTTCTTTAAAAGCGATACCTTCTTCCATCAATTGCAAAAAGCCTTTCTTTAGATCAGAAGTATTGGGTAGCTGCGAGATGTAATTGTCTAACGCCTGTTTGCTTTCAACCAATTCTGTCTTGAAGTCTTCGAATTTTTTCTTTACAATACGGTCAACAAGATTGAGATACGATGTAATTCGCTCGGCTCTATAGTCGTGGATTTTCTGAGTGATTTCTTTGTAAGGAATCTCAAATTTTTCGCTGTAAAAAGCATTCATTTTTTCGATTAATTCATCATCCGCAATTGAAATTACCGAAGAAATTCCATAATGAGCTACACGAATAGGACTGTCTATAGTATAAGCCAATCCCATCACGGGGATGTGAAAAGTATGTGGTGATTTTTTGTTGGTCATGTATGTATAGCATTTTATTCCTTGCAAATATTGTCAATTGCATTGGTTAAAAAACTGATAAATATCATACAGGTCTAATAATCATTGATATTGTAGATGATGTCTTGTGCTTTTTGCTTGATTTGGTACAATTCCTCTGGTTTTATTTTGGCCAATAAATTGAGCATCATTCCCATTCTTTGATTGCCCTTGAAGTATTCTTTTTTATCATCAAGAAAGTTCCAATATAAAGCATTGAAAGGACAAGCTTTGTCTTCTGTTTTTTGCTTTACATTGTAATGACATTTTCCACAATAATTACTCATTTTGTTGATGTAATTTCCTGAGGAAACATAGGGTTTTGTAGCCATTATTCCCCCATCAGCGTATTGCGACATGCCACGAGTATTGGGTAATTCTACCCATTCAATGGCATCTATGTAAACACCCAAATACCAAGCGTCCACTTCGTCTGGGTGGGTTTGGGTAAGTAGGCTAAAATTGCCAATAACCATTAGCCGTTGAATGTGATGAGCATAGGCGTCTTCTAGACTTTGATGAATCGCATGTTGCATACAGTTCATTTTTGTCTGTCCATTCCAGAAGAAATTCGGTAAAGGATTGAAGTTTTCTAGTGTATTTAATGACGAATAGTTTGGCATTTCTTTCCAATAAATACCCCGAACATATTCACGCCAACCCAAAATTTGACGAACAAATCCTTCTATTTGAGAGAGGCTAATTGTGTTTTGGCTTTTATGATAATATGAAACTGCTGTTTGAATTACTTCCTTCGGAGAAAGTATTTTACTGTTTAATGCAAAGGATAATCTTGAGTGAAATAAAAACTTTTCTTGGGTATGCATCGCATCTTCATAATCGCCAAAATGACTTAGTAGATGATTGCAGAAATACTGCAGCATTTCGAGGCACTCTTTTCTTGAAGTTGGCCATACAAATCGTTTTGGATCAATATTCCCAATGGTACTTATGCCTGCTTGGTTGATTTCTTCAATGACTTCAGTTACCTCTTTTTGAAACTGAATGTTTTCTGGAATAGGAACCTCACCACCGTATTTTTTGCGATTATCATGGTCAAAATTCCATTGATTGCCAACGGGAGTTTCTCCATTCATCAAAATATCGTGTTTTTTTCGCATATAGCGATAAAACGATTCCATTAAAAGTGTTTTTTTACCATGAAAAAAAGCGGCTAATTCTTCTCTTGAAGTATAAAAATGTTCTGTATCGAATGCTTCTGATGGTATTTTTAAACCTTCACAAATAGTTTTTAATTGTTGGTCCAAACGGTATTCATCAGGCAATTGGTATTCAAATTTTTTAATACCAAATTGATTAATGCATTGATTGATTATTTTACCTAAGTCTTGTAAGTTTTCTCGGTCGTTGATGGTGTAGTATTTTACTTGGTGTCCTTTGGATTGTAATCCTTCTGAAAAATTACGCATCGAAAGGAAAAAAGCGACTACTTTTTGAATGTGATGTTTTACATAGTTGGTTTCCTGAAGCATTTCGGCCATCAGATAGATACAATCACTTTCTGGCGTGGTATACCAGGAGTGTTGTTCATTGAGTTGGTCTCCTAAGATGAGTCGTAGTTTTGCCATCATTCAAAAAAAGAAGCAGTGGGTTGGTCTTTTCTCGCATATTTGAAGCGGTCTACTAATTTTGGAAGACAATAGCCATCCAAACCATTTAGTGTTATTACGTTTGCTTTGTCTAGTTGTAACCAACTGTCTTTGTGTTGCAATTCTTCCTCAAAAAATAAATGCTCGATGGAGGCAATTACGTGTATGGTGTCGTTTTCTTTGATGTAATATTCATTCACAAATTTGCAGTATAGTTGCACTGGACTCCCTTTTACAAAAGGGATAGGAAAGTTGTCTTTGTATTCTTCAACTAAATTGGTTTTGTCAAATTCTGAAACACCAGTATCATAGTTGGCTGATGTATGGTGCGCATCGGCAATCATATCTACCGTGATGTGATTTACAGTAAAATAACCAGTCTCCATAATGTTTTTATAAGTGTCTCTGGGGACTGTTGTAGGACGCATAATAAATCCAATTAGAGCAGGGCTACTCCCTAAATGTGTAATGCTGCTAAATACCGCCACATTAGTATCTCCATCTATAGATTTGGTAGCAATCAAATTGGCAGATTTATATCCTGTACACGAATTGATAAGGTTTAGTTTTGAAATCTTATCCATTTGTACGATGCTTTCTTTGGTTAAATGCTTCATAGGTTTTTTTGTCAAAGATAATTTTTGTTTATCTATTTTGGATATTTATTAAACAAAATTTGCATATATTTATGGTTTTTTTGACAAAAGATTCCTTTGTTAGTTTGTTTCTTTGATGAATGTCATTAGGATTCCTTTATATTTGTTTTTCTAATTTGTTAAAAATGAATTGCGAATGTCTTTCTTGATACTTGAAATCAATTAGGATAAAATAATTAAATCATAGCCTATAATAAAATTCACACCATGAGAGTAGTTAAAAGAATTGCCCTATTTCTTTTCTTGTTTTTAATTGTTTTAGTATTGGCTATAGTAGGCTATGCTTTTTACACCAAACCTAAATATGACGGTGAACTTGCTTTGAAAAATATAGAGAAGACCACCACTGTATATTTTGATGATTTTGGAGTGCCTCATATTTATGCTAACAGTCAAAAAGATGCAATGGTAGCTTTGGGTTATGTGCATGCGCAAGACCGTTTATGGCAAATGGAATTGATGCGACGTATTGCTCCAGGTCGATTATCTGAGATTTTTGGTTCTGTTGCTTTAAAAAATGACATGTTTTTTGCGGGTTTAGGTATCGAAGAAGCTTCTGAAATTGCAATTGCCAAATTGGATAAAAATGGCAAAGATTATCAATTAGCTATGGCATATTTAGATGGAATTAACCAATATTTGGAAGAAGGTAAAACACCTATTGAGTTTCATTTAGTTGGGGTTAAAAAAGAAAAATTCACACTCAAAGATGTCTATAATATTTTTGGATACATGTCATTCAGCTTTGCTATGGCACAAAAAACAGACCCATTATTGACTGATATTCGTGACCAATTAGGACCAGAATATCTAAAAGATTTTGGTTTAGACGGCTCTTTGGGGACTACTAGAATCAAAAATTCGAAAGAAAAAATAAAGAAGTATTCAGCTATAGCAAAATCAGTAACTGCATTGCTTGACCAATCTCCAATTCCACCCTTTATTGGAAGTAACAGTTGGGTTATTGCTCCGCCAAAAACAGAGAACGGTAAAGTTATTTTTGCCAACGACCCTCATATTGGATTTTCTCAACCAGCTACTTGGTATGAAGCACACATCGTCACACCTGATTTTGAATTGTACGGTTATTATTTAGCAGGAACACCTTATCCGCTTTTGGGACACAATAGAAAGTATGCTTATGGGTTAACGATGTTCGAAAATGATGATTTGGATTTATATAAAGAAGAAAACAAAGCAGATGATGCCAATAGCTATTTGAGCCCAAAGGGGTATGTGAATTACCAAATCCGTAACAAAACTATCCAAGTTAAAGATTCTTCTGCTGTTAACTTGAAAGTAAAAATTAGCCGCCATGGGCCTATTGTAAATGATTTAATCAAAGGTTTGAATGCTAAGCAGCCTATTGCGCTTTCTTGGATTTATACCCAACAACCCATTCAGATTTTAGATGCAGTGTATCGATTGTCTCACGCCCAAAACATAACTGATTTTCAGAAAGGTGTGGCATTAATAGCCGCTCCCGGATTGAACGTTATGTATGGTGATGCCAAAGGAAATGTAGCTTGGTGGGCAACAGGTAAACTGTACAAACACCAACCTGGTGTAAATCCTAATTTTATTTTGAATGGTGCATCAGGGAAAGAAGATATTGCAGAATATTTGGATTTTTCTAAAAATCCATCCGCTGTAAACCCAACGTGGAATTATGTCTATTCGGCCAACAACCAACCCGAAGCTGTTGAAGGTTTCCTATATCCAGGATATTATCTTCCAGAAGATAGAGCCAAACGAATTACTACGCTTTTAGATGCCAAACAAAAATGGAACAAACAAGCCGTAAGCGAAATGATAGTTGATAATACTTCTTCAACAGTAACTGAGACGCTTAAAGTGATGCTGGCTTCTATTACTATTGAATCGCTTTCAGAAAATCAAAAACAAGCCTTCGCTATCTTGAAGGATTGGAAAGGTGATAGTAATCTTAATCAAGTGGCTCCAACAATTTACAACAAATGGCTCTATTTGTATTTGAAAAATACCTTTGAAGATGAATTAGGTAAAGACAAATTCGAGCAGTTTTTAGGAACACATATCGGCAAACAAGTGGCTACAAAGCTAATTGCGAATCCTAATTCGATTTGGTGGGATGATAGCACTACAAAAGGAACCAAAGAAACACAAGCTTTTATTTTGCAAAAGTCGTATAAAGAAGCTGTAGTTGCTCTCGAGAAGCAATTAGGGAATACTGTAGCATCTTGGACTTGGAACAAAGTGCATACAGTAGAACATCAACATCCATTAGGTAAGGTCAGTGCTTTGAAGCCAATTTTCAATGTAGGTCCTTTTGAAATCGCGGGTACTAACGAAGTGATTAACAATTTGATGTTTGGTCTGAATGCTTCAGGGAATTATAAAGTTACTGCTGGACCATCTACGAGAAGAATCATTGATTTTTCTGATGTAGAAAATAGTTGGAGTATTATCCCTACAGGTCAATCAGGGAATCCAATGAGCGCTCATTATGCCGATCAAACCCAATTGTATAATGAAGGCAAATTCAGAAAAATGAAAATGAATAAAGCTGAAATCGTTACAACTTCAACAAAATTAATCTTTAATCCCATTAAAAAATAGATTTTTATAAAGGGGATACCCATATTAATCCCTAATTTTGCTTAACTTTTTATACCCTTTTAATGCAAACACCTCAAAAAATAGCCGTTGTAGGTTCTGGTTTAGTTGGAACTTTATTGGCAATTTACCTGAAAAAATTAGGGCACACAGTGCATGTCTACGACAGAAGTCCAGACATTAGAACTGTTGAGTTTTCTGGACGTTCTATTAATTTAGTGATGTCTAATCGCGGTTGGAAAACTCTTCAGGATATTGGTCTTGAAGAAGAAATAAAAAAAATCGGTATTCAAGTAGATAAAAGGGGGATTCATCTTAAAGATGGGACTTTCACCACGCAGTTTTACGGAAAAGAAGGGGAGTCCATCTTCTCACTTTCAAGAGGAGTACTCAACAGAAGAATGATTGATTTAGCGGAAGAAGCAGGTGCTGAATTCTTTTTTAATAGAAAAATTTGGGATGTTTCTTTGGCGAATGCCTCCCTTTATGAAGGAGAAACCGAGCAAGGGGAATGGAAGGAATTAAAGTATGATATAGTTTTTGGAGCCGATGGTGCTTTTTCAAGAGTACGTCATCGTATGCAGCGTCAATCTCAATTTGATTATTCTCAAGAGTTCATGAAGATTGGCTATAAGGAATTACATATTCCAGCGAATGAAGACGGAACTCATAAAATTGATAAAAACTCACTACACATTTGGCCTCGTGGCAATTTTATGTTGATGGGTTTGGCTAATTTGGATGGAAGTTTTACTTGTACGTTGTTCATGCCTTTTGAAGGGGAAAATTCGTTTGAAAATTTAAAAGACGAAACGACTTTAGTTGATTTTTTTGCAGAATACTTCCCAGATACCAAAGATGTAATTCCAGATTTAGTCGAAGATTTTTTTAGAAACCCAACAAGCTATTTGGTGATGACCAAATGTTTTCCTTGGACGCACAGTGATAAAGTTGCATTAATTGGAGATTCTGCTCATGCTATAGTCCCTTTTTATGGTCATGGAATGAATGCAGGTTTTGAAGATATTACCACGCTCAATGAAATGATTTTGAAATATGGCGACGATTGGAAAACTATTTTTTCTGAATATCAAAAGTCAAGAAAGCCAAATGCGGATGCAATTGCCGAACTTTCAAGACGAAATTTTGAAGAAATGAGTTCCAAAACCGCAGACCCAAAATTTTTACTGCAAAAGAAAATTGAGAAATGGTTTTCGGATAAGCATCCTGACAAATGGATGCCCTTGTATAGCCGCGTAACGTTTAGTTTGCAACCTTATGCTGAAGCTTTGGCCATTGGTGATTTTCAAAATAAAATTATGGAGGAAATCATGCAGTTTCCTGATATTGCCCAAAAATGGGGCAGCTCAGAAGTAGAAGAAAAAATTATTCAGTTATTGAATGTAAAATAAAAAAATCCCAAATCTAAACTTGATGCTAGATTTGGGATTTTTGTTTTATTCGATTTGAAAATAAATTTAGACCGATTTAAATGGTAGGCACTATATTATTTCAATTTTATTCTTTTTCTTAAACCCAGAATCCGCATTAGACTTCGTAGCGAAACTGAATTATTCAATAAAAGCAAGAGCTCACGGACTATTTTTGAAGAAGGAATACTTTTGTATTTTGAATTTAAAAATGGGAGTAAGTTCTTGGTTTTGAAGAAGAATTTAGTTGTAGTAGATTTCTAATGCGGAATCTGGGTTAAATGTCCTTCAAGGTCTACAATGATTTAAAATTTTCCACCCAAACTTACATGCCCTTCAATGTCTTATATAGTTCAATAAAAATTGGTTTTATTCGCGGTGGACTTTATTAAAATCAAAAGCGGGAGTGCAAATAGCAATATACTCACAAGGCTCCTCAAATGGATTCGAATATTGAACACGCGTGTTTTTTTGAATATGTATCGATTGTCCTGCTTCAAGAATTACGGTTTCTCCTTCGATTATAAATTGCTTTTTCCCTTTGATGATGTAAGTGTATTCGTCAAACTCTGGGGTTTGAAAGGGTTCGCTCCATTGTGGTGAGGCAATCATATGCGCAATAGAAACGTCCTTATTTTGTGTAGTTGGGATGCCGTGATGTTCTTCAATTAGTTTTCCGTCTGTCGTAGGGACAATAAAAGGGGATTTTTGTAAGGTGTATTTTTTCATTTTTTATAGGTTTTCTTTTTTTTTTTGCGTGAGGGATAGCAATAAGCTACCGAAGTAGCATGGATAGCCCGACCGCATTTAATGAAAGGGGCGAATAACACTATTGCTAGTTGCCCCTTTTTGTAAATGGGGTCACGCCCTAATAATCATAAAGTTTTTATTTCTTGAATAGTTTTGACAATATTCCAAAGGCTCCGCGAATGAAGGAGGCGCTTGTTACGACTTTCAAAACGGATTTTGTGACTACTTCAGTTGTGCTTGGTCCAGAAGATGTTTTTTCTTCTTTGGTCTCAGTCGCTGCTTGAGTAGCTTGTTCTTGAGCGGCATTTATTTTTTGAGTAAGCAATTCGTAAGCGCTTTCTCTATCGATGAGTTCGCTGTATTTTTTGACTAATTTAGATGTAGTATTTATAGCTTGTATTTCGCTTTCGGTCAATACATCCATACGGCTTGTTGGAGCTCGCATCATGGTTGCTGCTAGTGGAGTAGGGATGCCTTTTTCGTTCAAAACAGTGACCAAAGCTTCTCCGATTCCTAAACTGGTTAAGAGTTCTTCCGTGTTGTAAAACTCGCTTGAAGGATAATTATCTGCAGTTTGTTTGATGGATTTACGATCGTTGGCGGTAAAGGCTCTTAAGGCATGCTGAATTTTCAAACCCAATTGTGCCAAAACGCCGCTTGGAATATCCATTGGGTTTTGGGTGATAAAGTAAATCCCGATGCCTTTAGAGCGAATCAGTTTTACGATAGTTTCTATTTGTTCTAATAAAGCTTTGCTGGCTTCATTAAATATTAAATGTGCCTCGTCGATGAATAAAACCAATTCGGGTTGTTCCGAATCTCCTTTTTCGGGCATTTGTTGGTAAATTTCCGCCAAAAGGCTGAGCATAAAAGTGGAGAATAATTTGGGCTTATCCTGAATGTCATTGAGTCGAAGGATGTTGATATACCCTTTTCCAGTTTCGTCAATTCGCATTAAATCATCAATTTCAAAAGATTTTTCTCCAAAAAACAAATCAGCGCCTTGTTGTTCTAATTCGATAATTTTTCTGAGGATAGTTCCAGTGGTAGCTGTTGAAATTTTTCCGTAAGCATTAGCAATTTCTTCTTTTCCTTCTTCAGTAATATAATTGATGACTTTTTTGATGTCTTTTAAATCCAAAAGTGGCATTTGATTGTCATCGCAATATTTAAAAATTACCGAAATAACACCTGCTTGAGTGTCATTCAAATCGAGTATTCTTGAGAAAAGAACGGGGCCAAATTCAGATATTGTAGCTCTTAGTCGCACACCACTTTGATCAGACAACGAAAGTAGTTCTACAGGGTAACTTGAGGGAGTAAATGGAATGTTTATTTTTTGGTGACGCTCTGTGATGAATGACTTTTCTTCCCCGGGCATTGCTATACCACTAAAATCTCCTTTGATATCCATCATCAAAACAGGTATTCCTTTAGACGATAGTTGCTCAGAAAGTACTTGTATGGTCTTTGTTTTTCCAGTTCCAGTGGCGCCTGCAATCAAGCCGTGACGATTTAAAGTTTTTAAGGGAATTTTTACAAATGCATCAGCAATTGTTTCTCCATTTAAAATAGCTCCTCCTAGTACAATACTTTCACCTTTAGAGGTATAACCCTCTGTTACGGCAGATTTAAATTCTGTTTTTTGATCCATTTCTGTTCGTTTTTGATCCTTGCAAGTTATATTTTTTTTTGAAAACAATCAATTTAGATTTTTAGGAATAATGGGAGCTTTAATCATAAATTTGTAGGAATCTCGTTTTTTTAACGCATTTTTAATGTTGATAGATTCTTATATTTGGTTTTGTTTTTTTATATCTGATAGAGAATAAAATGTTAAAATACTGCTTTTGTTAAGAATAATTCTAAAAATGTATTTTCTTGTTTTGTTTTTTAAATCAGAAGCATGAATTTTAGCTTCAAAAAAATTTTTTTATTTAAACTAAACATATAAATTTGCCTTTCTACAAGTTTATTATAACAAAAAATAAATTATTTAAAATTTTTAAAATTAAAAAAAATGGCAAACGTTAAAGCAAAAAAAGAAAGCACTTCAAATGGAGGAGGAATGGTTTCAGGAATTATTATCGCATCATGTGTTTTTGTAGGATGGTTAGTATGGACTTTTATTATGGGAGACGGTGCTAACTTTGAAGGTGGAGTAAATACAGGCCACCCACTACCAGGGAATTACTTAGCAATGGTATATAAAGGAGGTCCTATCGTTCCAGTTTTGATGGGATTATTATTAATGGTAATTGTATTTTCTTTCGAAAGATATATGGTAATCACTAAAGCTGCTGGAAAAGGAAATTTAGATACTTTTATGAAAAAAGTACAAGGAGATATTAAAGAAGGTAAAATTGATGAAGCTATTGCTGCTTGTGACAAACAAAAAGGTTCTGTAGCTAATGCTATTAAATCTGCTTTGGTGAAATATCAAGACGTTAAAAAAGAAGGATTCAACAGTGAAGAAGCTTCTGAAACTATTCACAAAGAAATCGAAGAGGCTACTTCATTAGAAATGCCAATGTTAGAGAAAAACATGACTATCATTTCTTCATTAGTATCTTTAGGAACTCTTGCTGGTTTGTTAGGAACTGTAACAGGTATGATTAAAGCGTTTGGTGCGTTGGCAACTGCGGGTACTCCTGACCAAGCTGCACTTGCAAATGGTATCTCTGAGGCACTTATCAATACAGCTACTGGTATCTCTACTTCTGTATTGGCAATTATCTCTTACAACTTCTTTACTTCTAAAATTGACGATTTAACTTACTCTATCGATGAGGCTGGTACTACTATCGTTAACACTTACAGAAAATTTAGAGGTAGCTTAAAACAATAATAGTATTAAATTAGAGTTATAGAATTAAAATCTCTAAGTTTAATATAAAATAAAACAAAGAAAATGGCAGAATTAAATACTAAAGGAGGAAAAAAATCCACATCCATTGATATGACCGCGATGTGTGATGTTGCGTTCCTTTTGCTAACGTTCTTTATTTTGACTGCTACAGCTAAAGCTCCTGAAGTTTTACCAGTGGATACGCCGCAATCTACAGTGCAAACTAAATTGCCTACAGATAACTTGGCTACAATAACCATTGGTAAAGGAAAAGTGTTTTTTGATTTAAAGGGAAGAGAAGTTCGTAAAAAAACCCTAGAATTAATGGGGCAAAAGTACGAAATGGAATTTTCTGATGATGATACTAACAAATTTGCTTTAATGGAAAGTTTTGGTGTACCACTTCAAAATCTAAAACAAATTTTGGATATGAAGGCGTCAGATAGGGCTAAAGCAGGACAACCAGGTATTCCAAAAGATTCTTTAGATAATCAATTAAAAGAATGGCTTTTGAATTCAAGAAGAGCTAATATTGATATTAATAATAAAGAATTGGAAATAGCAATCAAAGGAGATGCTAAAGAAGAATATGCTACAATTAAACAAGTAATGGATATTTTGCAAGATCAAAAAATCAACAACTTTAGTTTGGTTACTGGTTTAAGAGGAAAGAATTTTTAATTAATAAAGACACACTATAATGGCTGAATTAAACACCGGTGGTGGAGGCAAAAAAGGTGGTGGAAAAGTAAGAAGTAAAAAACAAAATTCAAAAGTAGATTTAACTGCTATGGTGGATTTGGCTTTCTTATTGATTACCTTCTTTATGTTGACTACAACGCTATCAAAACCTCAATCGATGAATTTGGGGTTGCCAGATAAAGCAGATAAACCAGAAGACAACAAGGATATTAAGGTTGATGAGAATCGTACAATGACTATTCTACTTGGTGAAAATGGAAAGTTGATATCCTATATGGGTATGATTACAGCTCCACTTTCTTCTCCTAAAGATTTTGCTTATGGTAAAGAAGGAATTCGTAAAGAATTGCTTTCAAGAAGAAAATCAGTATTAGAATATTCCGCTGCACAAGGAAAACCTAAAAACGGAATTATTGTAATTATTAAACCGAGTAAAAAAGCAACATACCGCAACTTGGTGGATATATTAGATGAGATGGCTATAGTAGATGTTCCTACTTATGCTATAGTAAACGAGTTTTCGCCAGAGGAACAAAAATTGTTAGCGGTAAAATAGTTTAGCTATTTTGCCAATAACCTAATAATTAGAAAAATGAAATTAGATATATTAAAAAATCAATGGCTTGATATCGTTTTTGAAGGACGTAATAAATTGTATGGAGCTTATGAGTTAAGAAAATCTAATCGTAAGACTTCGATGAGAGCCCTTATTATGGGTGCTATTGTTTTTAGTTTAGCGGTTAGTGCACCTCTTATTGCAAGTTTATTGCCAAATTCATCTGATGATGACGAAAATCTTGATGTAAAAATTACAGCGGTAAAATTACCGCCTAAAAAGCAAGATGAGAAAAAACCAGATCTTCCACCACCACCTCCACCAAAACCAAAACTGGATCAGGTAAAATTTGTTAAGCCAGTTGTGGCGAAAGCAGAAGAAGTAGTAGAAGAAATTGTTGAGGTTAAACAAATCAAAGACAAGAATATTGGTGCAGAAACTATCAAAGGTGATCCAGATGCAATTTTAACAGTTGATGAGCCAGTTGGTACTGGTACTGCTGCTGTTGTTGAAGAAGATAACACGGTGTATAGTACAGCTGGTATTGAACAAAAACCTGAGTTCCCAGGAGGTATGGAAAAATTCTACAAATTTGTAGGGAATAATTACCAGGCTCCTGAAGAAGAAGGTTTGAAAGGGAAAGTTTATGTAACTTTTGTTGTTGAGAAAGATGGTTCTTTAACTGATATCAAAGTATTAAGAGATATTGGGTACGGAACAGGAAAAGAAGCAATTAGAGTGTTGAATAAATGTCCAAAATGGATTCCTGGTGAACAAAATGGTAAAAAAGTTAGGGTTTTATACTCTCTTCCAATTACTATCCAATCAGCCGAGTAATGATTGCAAATTTAGTTGATAATATGAAGAAGAAATCGCCTAAAGAGCGATTTCTTCTCGTTATAGGCTTATTGTTTTTTTTAGTCTATTTGTTTCTTGGTTTAGCTGTAATCTTTTGGGAAGAGTTACCATTAGCAATGGAATTCAAATATAGAATTGCTCTTGGTGTATTGTTGATTGTTTATTCAATTATTCGTTTTCAAAGATTTTATAATTCTAATAAATAATTGTTATGAAACATAGTAATCTATTGATTGTTTTTTCTTGTTTGTTTTTCTTCTATTCTTGTAAGTATGACAAGAATGAAGAGACTATTTTAAAAGGCAATGTTGCAATAACTGTTGATGAAACTGTTTTGCCATTGCTTCAAGCTCAAGCTGACGTTTTTCAAAATAAGTATGATGCTACCATAAAGTTAGTGCCAAAATCTGAAGCAGAAACTTTAAACGATTTGTTTAATGGAAAAACTGGTGTTGCTGTTTTAACTAGAAATTTATCAGAAAAGGAAAAAATTAACTTTTCTCAAAAAAAGATTATACCTAAAATCACTAATTTTGCTATAGATGCAATTGCATTGATTAGAAATAAATCTTCTAATGATACTTTATTGGCTTTAAAAGACGTTATAGAGTTTATGAAAGGGAATTCTAATAACGCGATTAAAGGTTTGGTTTTTGATAATCCTAATTCCAGTACGGTTAGTTATATTAAGAAGTTAGCCAAAGTTGATGTGCTTCCTGAGAATGGAGTATACTCCTTTAAGTCAAATGAAGAAGTGATCAAGTTTGTGTCTGAAAATAATGGAATGATTGGTGTTATTGGGATGAATTGGATCTCTGAACCTTCTTCAAAGATGTTGTCTTATTTGGATAATGTTAATGTTTTGAGTGTGAAAGCGCTAAATGGGAGTTCATTTATTAGTCCCACTCAAAATAATATAGCTGAAGGGACATATCCACTGGCACGAGATTTGTTTATAGTAAATTGCCAAGGTTATTCAGGATTAGGAATGGGGTTTGCCTCTTTTATAGCTGGTGATGTTGGTCAAAGAATTGTACTCAAGTCTGGATTATTGCCTGTTAGAGTGCCAGGAAGAAAACTTAATGTTAGAAATGAAATTGAGAATGCAAAAGAATAAATATAAATTAATTGAAAAGAAGATGAATAAATTAAAATTTTTTAGTGTTGCATTTTTTGCTTCTTTTACTCTTGTAAATGCACAAGATATAGACCAAGCAAAAAAAGCAATTGATGCAGAACAGTTTGAAAAAGCCAAAACGATATTGAAATCTCTTTTGCAAGCTAAACCTTCAAATGGTACAGCGTCTTTTTTACTTGGGAATGTTTACATGTCCCAAAAAGAATTGGATTCTGCAAAAATATATTATCAAAAAGGTATTGCTGGTTCTGATGGTGCTAAGCTAAACTATATTGGTTTGGGACAATTAGATTTAGAAGCAAAAAATCAAACCGCAGCTCAAGGTAATTTTGATATTGCAATTAAAGATGCTAAGCGTAAGGATGCTACCGTTCCTACTTATATTGCCCGTGCTTATATGAATATTTCTAAGCCTGAGTATAAAAATGCAATTACTATTCTCGAAAAAGCCAAAATAGATAGTCCTCAAAACGCTGATTTATTGTTAGCTTTAGGTGATGCTTACTATTTAGAGAACAAGCAAAATGAGGCATATTCCTCATATCGTAATGCATTTCAAATTGATCCTACGATGTTGAGAGCAAAAATGCAGTTGGGCGTTTTATTGAAAGGTGCAAAGTCATATGATTTGGCTATTAATGCTTTTAATGAAGTAATTGCTATCAATCCTAATTATGGTCCTGTTTATAGAGAGCTTGCTGAAACGTATTATAAGTGGGGGAGAAATAAACCTTCTAAGGCTTCTGAGAACATGCAGTTAGCTATATCTAACTATGACAAGTATATGTCGTTGACGGATTATTCTTTAGCTTCAAGAATGCGAAGAGCTGATTTCTTGGTTTTGTTAAAAAATTGGCCAGAGCTTGAAAAAGAGGCTAATAAAATGATTGAATTGGATAAAGTTAATCCAAGAATCTATCGTTATTTAGCTTATTCTGCATTCGAAAATGGGAATATTGATGTAGCGTTAAAATCTTTAGAAAGTTTTATTTCAAATCCAAATAGTAAAGTTATTGCAAAGGATTATATTTATTTGTCTGAAATTAAATTCAAGAAAGCTATTGCTGCAGATGGTCTAAGTATGGATCAAGTTTTATATACAGGAGGTTTAACAGATTTGAAAAAGGCGCTTGAGTTAGAGCCTTTAGCAACTGAAGATTTAAATGACATTGGCAAAAAATTATTTTCTAAAAAGTTTTATAAGGAAGCTGCACCAGTTTTTGAATTAGGCTCTAAAAACACAGAAGATAAAAATTATGTTGATGATAATATTTATTATGCATTATCTGTATTGTATGGTAATAGTAAGAAAGATGTTAAAGCTGATGTAAATGAGCTTAAAAATGCTGATGCTGCTTTAGATAAAGTTATTGTTGCCGCTCCATCATACCAAGATGCTTTCTTGTACAAGGCAAGAATTAATAGATTGGTTGAAAATGAGGAATTTATTGTTAAGAACTATGAGTCTTATATTACAAAACTTACCGAAAAAGGTGAGTTAGCAAATGCTAATCACAAGACTAAAATAGTTGAAAGTTATAATAATCTTGCTGCTAGTTATGCAAATAAAGACAAAGCAAAAGCAATAGAATATTTTAATAAAACATTGTCTATTGATCCAACTAATGATTACGCTACAAAATCATTAGCTACTTTGAAATAGTGTGTTTTTTTAATTTTTTTAAATAAAAAGCCAAGTCGCAAGACTTGGCTTTTTTTGTTTGAAATAATTTATCAGTTTTAAGTTTTTTTGCTTTTACTAATCCTTAGTTATTAAAATAGTATCTTTGCAATAATAATATAAGAAAATGTTGTCAAAAGAAATACAGTTGAAAGTGAATAAAGGAGCTATGCTACCTTTAATGGAGGAGTTCTATACGATACAAGGAGAAGGTTGTCATACAGGTACAGCTGCTTATTTTATTCGTATAGGTGGTTGTGATGTTGGATGTCATTGGTGTGATGTTAAAGAAAGCTGGAATGCGGAACTTCATCCGCCAACTCCTATAGGTCAAATTGTTGAAAATGCAGTAAAATATGCTGACACAGTCGTGGTTACGGGTGGAGAACCTTTAACATGGGATATGGGTTTGCTTACTTCAAAATTGAAAGAACATGGTTTGAAATTGCATATAGAAACTTCTGGTGCATATCCTTTGACGGGGACTTGGGACTGGATTTGTTTGTCTCCAAAAAAAAATAAATTACCCACCCAAACTGTCTATGATAATGCACATGAATTAAAAGTAATTATTTTTAATAAACACGATTTCATTTTCGCAGAAGAACAAGCTGCTAAAGTAAATAGTAATGCTTTGCTTTTTCTACAGCCTGAATGGAGTAAAAAAGAAGAGATGACTACTTTGATTGTTGATTACGTAATGAATCATCCTAAATGGCGTGTTTCTTTGCAAACTCATAAGTATCTTAATATACCATAAAAATAAAATAGTATAATTTTTTAAAAAGACCTTTGGTCTTTTTTTTTATATTATATGATTTATTAAGAAGATTTTTTTATTTTTCTTTCTTCACTTGTTTTTTAACTCATTGCAAATCAGTATTTTAGTTTTTTATTTTACGAACTATAAAAAAATACTATTATTTTTTTATCATATCTGTTATTTTTTACCTCTTTTTAGATATATTTACAATTATACTATTCGTAAGGAAATATTTTTTTGTTTAACGTAATACTAAATATATGAAAAGAATTTTATTTTATTTGTTTTGCTTTTTTTCATTTCAAAACCTTGTAGCACAGGATCTTAGTATGGTGAATGATGAAATTGTTGAATATAATACTGTTGATGTAAGGCCGGAATTTCCAAGTACTTATTCTAACTTTATGGATTTTGTTTCTAAAAATTTCGCTTTGCCTGATTATGAAGGACCAACTGGGACTTTAAAAGTTGGTTTTGTTATAGAGGCAAGTGGTGTAGTTTCTAGTGTTAAAATATTGAAAAGCCTTGATACTTCTTCGTCTGCTGAAATAAAAAAAGTTATGGCTAAATGTCCTCAATGGAAACCTGGTGAACAAAATGGAAAACCAGTAAGGGTTTATTATGAATTTTCTTTGAAGATAATGAGTCAGAGTTAATTTAGACAAGAGAAAAAAATGATTACCATTTTTTTCTCTTTTTTAATTCTGTAATATGCGCCAAATGGTGGTTGCAATGCCAGGCATAAATCCCTATTATTTCTTTTATAGAAAATGTTTTGCTGTGCTCTGGATGGATAAAATTTTTGTTTAATTCTTCTTCGCTTAGATTTCTTAAAAGATAAGTTATTCGAAAGTGTAATCCTTTTAATAGTTCTAGAGTAGGTGTAATTGGCATAGTTTTGTTATCAAAACCTTCTCCCCATAATCCTTCTTCATAATATTTAATAGTTGGTTTGTTTTCTGTCAAAGCCCATTTAATTCTAATAAAGCAATTCATGTGGCTGTCGGCACAATGATGAATAACTTGTCTGATGGTCCAGCCTTCAGGTCGATAAGGTGTCTCTAATTGATCTTCATTTAATTGCGAGACTTCGGTTTCTAATTTTTTTACAAAAAGTCCAATTTCTTCTATTTTTTCTTTCAAATAGTCTTTGGTGTATTGATTTGGGGCTTTAAATTTTCCAATGGGATACTGTAGTCTTTCAAGTTCTTTTTTGTTCATGCTTTAAAGTGTTAGTTTAGCTAAATAATCATAATGCTCTCCTTTCAAAATCAATTCACATTTAAAATGGTGGGCAATAGCTATATTTTGTAAAGTATTATAATCTAGGTATAGCCATGGGAATTCATCTTCGGTTTGGTTTTTATAACTTAATTTGAAAGTTAATTCCCCGTAGTAGTTTGTACCCGGTATCCATTTTCCTCCATCATCATCTTCATTAAACATATAAATTATATCAGAGGAATCAATTAGAATTTGACCTCCCGTGTGAAGGAGTTTTTTTAGTTTCGCAAGGTATTTGGGGGCTTCGTTTAATGTGCCGAAAATACCCGTGCCATTCATAAGTAATAATATGGTGTCGTATTTATTGTTTTCTTCTAAATCTAAAATATTACAGACTTTAGTTAGTTTGATGCCTCTAGCCTTACAAGTTTCTATTGCTTTTTTTGAGATATCAATAGCAGTACAATCCAATTGCTTATTTTGTAAAGCTAAACTATGACTTCCTGCGCCACAGCCTACATCAAGTATTTTTCCTCTAGATAAATCTAGTGCTTTTTGTTCAATTATAGGCATGTTTTCATATACTCTAAACAAATAACTTACATCCATTTCATCTTCTTCAGATATTGAGGTTTCAGTCATTATGTTTTCTGGCGTGTTATTGAAATAAAAATCATATATAGCTTGTCCAAAAAGGTCTTTCATTTTTTATCGGTTTTTAGCGATTTAAGTTTACTTTTGTGTTTTAACCAAAAGCCATGCAGTTGAAGCCTGATTTATCGGAAATAAAGAAACTTGCCAAAGATAAGCATAACGAAAACAAAAAGTATTTTGATAAGTTAAAAAAGAAAGCGCCTAAAAACATTGATTATTTGATGCAAGAGATACATGATAATGAATTTAAAAAAACCAATTGTCTGAATTGTGCTAACTGTTGTAAAACAACGGGTCCTCTATTTACAACAGCCGATATCGAGAGAATTTCTAAGTATTTGCGATTAAAGCCGCAGCAATTCATTACGCAATATCTTCGAATAGATGAAGATCAAGATTATGTATTACAAACAGTACCTTGTGCATTTTTAGATCAAGATAATACTTGTTTTATTTATGAAGTGCGTCCAAAAGCATGTAGAGAATTTCCGCATACTGATCGAAAGAAGTTTCAACAAATAACTGATATTACTTTGAAAAATATTCCTATTTGCCCAGCAGTTTACAATATTGTAGAAGAAATGAAAAAAAGGATCTCTTTGTAATTAATAAATTCATATTTGTTTTAATTTAAACCATTCCAATCTTTTGAAATTAGAATATTTTATCGCCAAGCGCTTAATTACTTCCAAGGATTATAAAAGCAGTATTTCTGCTCCTATAATTAATATTGCTATTGCGGCAATAGCTATTGGTATCATTATGATGATGGTTTCTGTAGCCACAGGCATTGGGTTGCAGCAAAAAATTAGGGAAAAAATTGCTGCTTTTAACGGGCATATTATTATTGCTAATTTTGATAGTAATCAATCTGAGGCGACTTTAGTTCCTGTTTCGGTAAGGCAATCATTTTATCCAAAGTTCAAAGAGATACCTGAAGTAAATCACATACAAGCTGTTGCAGTAAAAGCTGGTATTATTAGAACAGAAACTGCTTTTGAAGGTATTATGTTCAAAGGTGTTGGTAAGGATTATGATTGGAAGTACATTCAAGAATATTTGGTAAAGGGTAGATTGCCTATTGTTAGAAGTGATCTCAATCAAGAAGTTTTGGTTTCTAGTTTTATTGCTTCAAGATTGCAATTAAAACTGGGAGATTCTTTTCATGCTTATTTTATGAAATCCAACGGATATAACGTTAGGAACTTTAAAATTGTTGGAATTTTTAATTCTGGATTTCAAGAATTTGATACCTCTTATATTATTGGTGATTTAAGACATGTTCAGCGATTAAACAAATGGAGTACAGATCAAGTCGGTGCTTTTGAAGTGTTCGTAAATGATTTTAATGCAATAGAAAGCATAGGCGAAAAGGTATATCAAGAAACTTCCTCTACCTTAGATAGTAAAACTATTGTAGAAAAGTATAATTATATTTTTGATTGGTTAAAATTGTTCGATATAAACATTATTGTCATTTTGATAGTTATGATTCTTGTAGCTACTATTAATATGGTCGTGGCTTTATTGGTGCTTATTTTGGAGCGTACCCAAATGATAGGAATATTAAAAGCACTAGGGGCGGACAATTGGTGTGTTAGAAAAATATTTCTTTACAATGCTTTCTATTTAATCATGAGAGGATTGTTTTGGGGTAATTTGATTGGAATTGCTATACTTTTACTTCAGCACTATTTTGGAATTGTCAAACTTAATCCAGAAAATTATTATGTAAACCAAGCTCCAGTCTATTTTAACTTAGGTTATATACTGCTCCTTAATCTCATGACTGTGGTGGTTTGTTTCTTGGTTTTGTTATTGCCTTCCTATATAATTACACGTATTTCTCCAGTCAGAGCTATACGTTATGATTAGTATTTGGGCGTTCTCCTTAATATATAGCAGGATGTCTCTTCTTAAAACTTTAATTTCGTAAGCTATATATAAGGAGCCGGGCTATCCGTTACAAGTCCTCGCTCTGAAAAGTCGGAGCTGTGGGCTTTTCACTACTATCCCTAACGCATTTGTTGTGTATATGGCATTATTTTGTTCTTATGAGTATTGAAATTTAATAAATCGATAATTCAAGACATCTTTTCTTTAGGGAATCATAAAAAAATAAATTTTAAACAGCACACTATTAGTCTTTTAAAAAATAAATCAAAAAAAGGTTTAAAAAAGTCTTGTTAAAGTGAGAAAAGGTGTTACTTTTGCACCCGCAACAACGCAGACGTTCTTTTATATACTGGCAAGTTATTGAGATATTCGGGAAGAGATTTTCGAAAAAAAAAATATCAAAAAAAGCTTGTGAGAAATAAAAACGTTACTTACCTTTGCACCCCGCAAAACACGGAAAGTTCCTTGAGAGATTGATAAGAGAAAGAGAGATAAATGAGAATAAAAATTTTCAAAAAAAAAGTTTCAAATTTTCTTGCCGGTTTAAAAAAGAATTTCTACTTTTGCACCCGCTTTGAGAAACAACGAAAAGCGGAAAAACAAAGAAGAATACGTTCCTAGACATATTGAATTGACAGCCG